>JACJYL010000001.1:2147500-2454285 GCA_020636105.1 Lewinellaceae bacterium | reverse complement strand
CCTGCTTACTTTCACCAAATACAGCGGTTTCGACCCTGAAATTGGTGGGGGAAGTTTTGGCGTGGATCGCGGTATTTATCCTCAGGCACGTTTTTACCTGTTTGGGATCAACGCAACATTTTAGATCGGGAAACCCTTCAATCATTTTTACTGTTTAATTTAAAAATTGAGAGATGAAAAAAATAATTTTAAATAAATATACCCTCTTATTGTTCGTCAGTTTCGTGCTGGCTTCCTGCGGGAAAGACTTCCTGGAACTCGAACCAAGAGGCACTTCACTGGAAACCAATTTCTATAAAACCGAAGATGAATTGTTCCAGGCATTGGTAGCCACTTACGATGTGCTGCAGTGGGGTGGAACGGACGGATGGACCATGAAAATGGGACTGCTGAATGCCGCCTCCGATGATTGTTATGCAGGAGGAAGTGATGCTTCCGACCAACCCAGCTGGGTTGCCTATGATAAGTTTACCCTCGATCCTTTCATCGGACCTCAGTCCGGATTGTGGAAAAAAGGATATACCGGTATTTATCGTGCTAACCTGCTTTTGGAAAAACTGGACCAGGCAGACGGAATATCAGATGAATTCAAGGCGCGTACGGCGGCAGAGGCCAAGTTCCTCAGAGCATTTTACTATTTCGACCTCGTTCGCTTTTTTGGAAATATTCCATTGATCACCAAGGTACTTTCAGCCGATGAGATTTACAACCAGGTGCAGACCAATTCGGCGGCTGTTTACGACCAGATCGAACAGGACCTGAATGATGCCCGCAATACTTTTGAACTGCCTGAAACGGTTTCTGCCAGTGAGTTGGGCAGGATCACCAAAGGAGCTGTTACTGCATTGCTGGGTAAAGTAATTCTTTATCGAAATGATAACTCCAGGATGCTTGAGGCTGCTCAATTATTTGAAGAGGTCATCAATTCCGGACATTATGCGTTGGAACCTAACTACGGTGATATTTTCAAGACTAGCCATGAATTCGGCCAGGAATCTGTTTTTGAAATTAATTATTCCGGCAATCAACGCGGTGGTTGGGGAAATTTTGAAAATGGAACGGAAGGCAATTACGATGTGCAGTTTTTTGGGATACGTGATTATGTAGGACCACTATATGCAGTGGGTTATGGCTTTTGTCCGGTAACGGAAAAATTGGCTCAGGCCATGCAGAACGACCCGCGTTTTGTCCACACCATTATTGATGGCGGTGCGCTTAGAAACCAGGGAGCTTCCTATTCCGAAGGGTATCAAAATACGAACTACTTCATCAAAAAGTATGGTCCTTTGCAAGCAGACCGCGCACTGGATGGAGAACCTGCCCTCAACTGGGGGTACAATATCCGGGAAATTCGCCTGGCAGATGTGTACCTCATGGCTGCTGAAGCTTATGCAAGGGCCGGAGGAAATGATGCCAAAGCGATTTTTAATCTCAATAAGGTGCGCCTTAGGGTGAGCCTGCAGCCTGCCGGAGGACTTACTGGTCAGGCTCTGCTTGATTTCATCTTCCGCGAACGTCGTTTTGAGCTGGCTACCGAAGGTCACCGGTTCTTTGACCTGGTGCGTTCCGGCCGTGCGACAACAGAACTGGGAGACCAGGGCTTCACCGCCGGTAAGAATGAGATTTTGCCTATTCCTCAAACGGAGATCGATATTACCGAAGGGAACCTCAAGCAAAATCCAGGCTATTAAAATGGAGTTGAAATTAGTTAACTAAAATCAAAAAAAATGACTTACTTAAAATATAGTATGCTGTTTTTCCTGGTGATTGGCTTGTTTTCCTGTGAGCCTTTCGTGGAAGACAAATCTGAACTGGGCCCACCGCCGAATCCTTCCTTTACCATCACCCAGGGAGACACACCCAATGATTTTATCTTTGAGAATACCACATCGGGTGCCTTTATTACCCAGTGGACCATTGAAGGGAACGGGAAAAGAGAAGGAGAACTCGTAGAGGTGACCATGCCGTTTATGGGTACCTACGATGTGACGATGACCACCTTCAACCGTGGGGGATATGCTGTAGCCAGTCAAACGCTGACCGTTACCCAGGATGATCCCAACGCCTGTTTTGGCAATTTTGAATTGCTGACGGGTTGTGATGAAAAATTGTGGAGACTGGCTCCTGAAGCGAATGCCGAACACATCGGTCCTAACCTGACTGAAACGTGGTGGGGCAATTCCCTGGCGGATGTCGCTGCGCGTTACTGTCACTTTGACGATGATTACATTTTCCGTGCCGACGGTACCTTTGAGTACGACAATCACGGGGATTTCTGGGCCGATGAGAATGGCAGCGGGGTTGTCTGGCCGGCTGATCTTGGATTGGCCATTGGTTGTAATGCCAACGCTGACTGGCCTGCACAATACAGCGCCTGGGGTTCAGGCATGCACACCTTTAGCGTGACGAGTAGTTCGTTAACGGTTAGCGGAGAGGGTGCTTTTATCGGGTTGTACAAGGTAGGAACAACAGGAGAGGTGACTACGCCTCAACCGTCCGTAACCTACAGTATCTCGTCGATCAGCGCAACCCGTATGGTGATTTATGCTGACCTGGGAGGCTCCGTATGGCGTTTTACGCTGGTGGCTCAATAAGATATAAAAATTAGTAAAAAGGTTTTTGAGTATCAAATTTATAATGGAGAACGGGAAAATAGCCGACTGAAAATTTGTCCTGGCTATTTTCCTGTTCCAATCAAAAAAAGACGATGATGAGGTTAACTCTTTTAGTGTGCTGTATGGTCGCAGCTTGTTTTTTTTCTTGTGCCGACGATAATGTCACGCCACCTTCAACGGATTTTCCGAGAATTTCCATTTCCAGTGTGACGCTTTTTGAGGGACAGGAAAATTCTGTTTTTTCTTTTAAAGTTTCCACAAGTGCAGATTACAGCGGTGAGATAAAAGTTGACTTCGCAACGGAGGAGATTACCGCCGGAGAAACCACTGATTTTATCTATACTTCCGGTACCCTGATCATTCCCACAGGGGCAAGGGAAGGGTATATAGAAGTCGAAATCGTTGGGGATATTATCAAGGAACAGGACGAAGAATTCAAGGTAGTATTGTCCAATCCTGTAAATGCCACCATTGTGAATGGCGAAGGCCTGGGCACCATCCGGAACGATGATACCTATATCGATATTCCTGAGGACGGCTACATCACTCCCGAAAGTTATACGGGTTATGAGTTGGTTTGGGGAGATGAATTTAACGGTACAGCCTTGAATATGGAGGACTGGACGTACGAAGTAAATGGTGATGGCGGGGGCAATAATGAATTGCAATATTATACCGACAGACCGCAAAATTCATTTTTGTCTAATGGTAACCTGGTGATAGAAGCAAAAGAAGAATCTTACCAGGGAAAACAATATACTTCTGCCAGAATAGTCACCCAAAACAAACAACTCTTCCAGTTCGGACGCGTGGATATCCGCGCCATTTTACCGAAAGGGCAAGGCATTTGGCCGGCTCTTTGGATGTTGGGAACCAATATTTCGTCCGTTGGGTGGCCTGCCTGTGGAGAGATAGATATTATGGAGTTAATAGGGCATCAACCTTCAACCGTTTACGGAACCATCCATTCAGGTGCACAGGGACAAGGGTACAGCAATCATGTCGGCCAGTCGTACACCTTAAACGGAGGAGATTTTTCCGATGAGTATCATGTGTTTAGCCTTATTTGGGAACCCAATTCCATAAAATGGCTGGTAGATGACAACCAGTTTTTCAGCATTACCAATGCTGATGTCCCCGGAGCTTATCCTTTCAACGATAAATTCTTCTTCATTTTTAATGTCGCTGTCGGGGGAAACTGGCCGGGTAGCCCGGATGGAACAACGGTATTCCCTCAGCAAATGATCGTTGATTATGTACGCGTTTTTCAAGAGTTGTAAATTTTAAGAACAGATGAATAAAAGAAATTTTACACTTTGGATAATGCTGCTGGTGTCGGCATTGCTGTCTGCACAGGACAAAACCATTGAATCTAAAGTTGAAACCCTTTTATCAAAAATGACCCTGGAAGAGAAAGTCGGCCAGATGAATCAGTACAGCGGATTTTTTGATCCTACCGGACCCGCCCCGCTTTTTGGGGCTGGAAAAAATAAATACAATCATGTAAAAACAGGCATGGTTGGGTCCATGCTCAATGTAAGAGGCGCCCAGCAAGTGAGGGGAATGCAAAAAATGGCTGTTGAAAATTCACGTTTGGGCATTCCGATGATTTTTGGTTTTGATGTGATTCACGGATTCAAAACAATAGCTCCTATTCCTTTGGCAGAAGCCGCAAGCTGGGATCTCGAAGCTATTGAGCAATCGGCCAGAGTAGCAGCCATCGAAGCATCAGCGGCGGGGATCAACTGGACCTTTGCTCCAATGGTGGATATCTCCAGGGATGCGCGCTGGGGGCGAGTGATGGAAGGGGCCGGAGAGGATCCTTTTCTGGGCAGCATGATTGGCCAGGCCAGAATCCGCGGTTTTCAGGGGGATGACCTGGCGGCAGACAATACTGTTATTGCTTGTGCCAAACACTTTGCCGCGTATGGATTTATTGAATCAGGCAGAGAATACAATACGGTGGATGTTGGACTTTCCACTTTGTATAATATAATTTTTCCTCCTTTTAAAGCAGCTTCCGACGCAGGTGTCCGAACCTTTATGAATTCCTTCAATGAACTCAACGGAGTACCGGCAACAGGAAGTCCCTTTTTACAAAGAGAAATTCTGAAAGGGAAATGGGACTTCCAGGGGTTTGTAATTTCTGACTGGGGATCTATTGCAGAGATGAACTCCCATGGATATGCTGCTGACGGATCTCATGCAGCGGAACTTGCGGCCAATGCCGGATCGGATATGGACATGGAATCCCATTTGTATGTCAGATATCTGAAAGAACTTGTTGAAGCAGGAAAGGTGGACGAGTCCAAAATTGATGACGCTGTCCGAAGAATTTTGCGCGTAAAATTTGAATTGGGCTTATTTGAAGATCCTTATAAATACTGCAGCGAAGAAAGAGAAAAAACATTGATCTATCACCCCGATCACATGGAGGCTGTACTGGATATGGCGAAAAAATCCATTGTGCTGCTGAAAAACGAAAACAACTTATTGCCCTTGGCAAAAAAAGGGCTGAATATTGCCTTAATAGGACCTTTGGCGGATGATAAAAACAGCCCGCTCGGAAGCTGGAGACTGGCCTCTGATGACAATACCGCTGTTTCGGTAAAAGAGGGCCTGATGATTTATGAGGGCAACAAACTGGATTACCAAAAAGGGGTGACCTTCGTCAAAAATCAACCCCACTTTATTCACGAGCTGGATATTAACACTACAGATCGCACCGGAATACAGGAAGCCGTAGCGTTGGCAAAAAAGGCGGATGTGGCCATCCTGGTGTTGGGAGAACATGGTTTTCAGTCAGGAGAGGGGAGAAGTCGGACCGATATCGGACTTCCGGGATTGCAACAGGAATTACTGGAAGCTGTTTATGCGGTTAATCAAAATATCATTTTGGTATTAATGAACGGCCGGCCATTGGCCATTCCATGGGCTGATGAGCATATTCCTGCCATTGTAGAAGCCTGGCAGCTGGGTTCCCAAACGGGTAATGCCCTTGCCCAGGTTTTGTACGGAGATTATAATCCTGCGGGAAAACTGCCGATGACTTTTCCGAGAGCAGTTGGCCAGGTGCCTATTTATTACAATCACAAAAACGGCAGTCGGCCGTACCTGCAAAATAATGTATTCTGGTCCCACTACACCGACGAGTCCAATGACCCGCTTTACCCGTTTGGTTATGGCCTGAGTTATACCACATTTGACTATTCAGGATTTAAGGTTAGCGTTGATTCGGAAAACCAGCGGGTTGAGGTGGAAGTTACCCTGAAAAATACAGGAAAAGTTAAAGGAGAGGAAGTGGTTCAGTTATATATCAGGGATCTTTTCGCCAGTGTGACCAGGCCGGTAAAGGAACTTAAGGGATTTGAAAAAGTGGAACTGGCACCCGCAGAAAGTAAGGTAATCCGATTTACGCTAACGGAAAAAGAACTTGGTTTTTATAACAACGAGGGTCAGTTTGTGGTGGAACCTGGAATCTTTGAAGTGATGGCAGGGGGGAATTCAAGAGATTTGATGAAGCAGTCCTTCACCCTGGAATAAAATAATTGTTGATTTTTCATAAGTTAGGCGGGTCAGGTTATTTTCACTGATACCTGACCCGTTACTGTAACAGAAAATTGCCGAATTGATTATGAGTTACAAATATTCGATTGTCGTTTTATTGATATTACTTGGCTTTTTGTCTCCATTGCGGAGCCAAGGCTTTTTGAGTACCAACGGAAAAGCCATTGTCAAAGAAAACGGAGATACGATACTCCTGAGAGGTATGGGGCTTGGCGGGTGGATGGTGCAGGAAGGTTATATGCTAAAAACATCAGAGTTCGCCAACGCCCAATACCAGATCAAAGAAAAAATTGTGGGACTCATAGGAGAGGAGGATACCCAATTGTTTTATGATGCCTGGTTGACTAACGGGGTGCAAAAAGTGGACATAGACTCTCTGAAAGCCTGGGGTTTTAATTCTGTAAGGCTCCCCATGCACTATAATTTGTACACCCCACCCATAGAAGAAGAACCCGTTCCGGGAGAAATTACCTGGCTGACCAAAGGATTTGAGCTGACAGACAGCCTGCTCTCCTGGTGTGCTCAAAATCAAATGTACCTCATTCTCGACCTGCATGCTGCACCCGGCGGGCAAGGTTATGATCAGGCTATTTCAGATTATGATCCGACAAAACCTTCGCTCTGGGAGAGTTTTGATAATCAGAATAAAATGGTAGCGCTTTGGAAAAGACTGGCAGAACGGTACGCTGACGAGCCATGGATTGGCGGGTATGATCTGCTCAATGAAACCAACTGGAATTTGCCTGGCGGGGCCGCCCTGAAAAATTTATACAAAAGAACGACCGATAGTATTCGGACCGTGGATAACAATCACATCATTTTTATTGAGGGGAATTGGTTTGCCAATGATTTTACCGGCCTCACCCCTCCCTGGGATGACAATATGGTTTACAGCGCCCATAAATACTGGTCCTTTAACGATCAGGCTTCCATTCAATGGGTTTTAAACCTCAGGAATCAATATAATGTACCTATCTGGCTGGGAGAGAGTGGTGAAAATTCAAATACATGGTTCAGGGATGCTATCAAACTCCTGGAAGACAATGGCATAGGATGGGCATGGTGGCCCTTGAAAAAGATCGAAGATATTGCGGGACCGCTGTCGGTAGTCAAAACGCCGGAATATCAGGTGTTGCTTAATTATTGGAAAAACGGAGGGACACCGCCTGGTGCAGCCTTTGCCAAAGCGACTTTGATGGAAATGGCCGACAATTACAGGATGGAGAATTGTATATTTTCAAAAAGTGTACCCGATGCTATGTTCAGGCAGGTTTATTCTGATGAAGCCATCCCTTTTAATACACAGGAAATCCCGGGCGTGGTATATGCGTCGGATTTTGATATGGGCAGGGCAGGGGTGGCCTACAACGATAAGGATGTCGCCAATTACCATTTGTCAACGGATTCTTATACTGCATGGAACCAGGGATGGGCTTATAGAAACGACGGGGTGGATATTGAGCCTTGCAGTGATAATATGAATACCAATGGTTTCAATGTAGGCTGGACAGAGCCCGGCGAATGGATGCAATACGATATTGACGTACAGGAAACGGCCGTTTATGACATTCACATGCGGTTGGCAGCGGGCAGTTATGAGGGTAAATTTCACTTCAGCGCCAGTGGGGCGGATATTACCAACCTGCGTTATGCGCCTTATACCGGCGGATATCAAACCTGGCAAACGGTGGTCGTTCCCAATGTGGTTCTTACAACGGAAGATACGAAGTTGCGTTTTCATTCTGATGGCAGCGGGTTTAATGTGAATAGCTTTGAATTTGTTCAGGTAGCTGCCACCAATACGATTCCTGCCGAATTTGTTTCCGCGGTTACCCTGGATGACCATACGATTCAGCTCAACCTGAATAAAGCAATCGCAGAGCCTTTGCCGGCTGCTCCCGCTGATTTTGAAATTTTTGTCAATGGTACACCCATTTCCATCAGTGCGGTTGCCCTGGATGATAATAATAACAGGATCGTTACCTTCGATGTGGATTTTACTTTTTACAACTCACACGTCATTAAAATATCCTATAACGGCAACCAGGTATTAGCGCAGGACGGCACGGAATTAAGTACTTTTTATTTACGTGATGTTCAAAATACGGTGCCTGTTTATCATCTTGTTCCGGGAAGAGTTCAGGCCGAGGGTTTCTTCTTTCAATCGGGCAGTGAGCTGGAAAATACCACGGATACGGGCGGCGGTGAAAATGTCAGTCACCTCGATGTCGGCGATTACCTGGATTATTATATTGAAGTCAGCCATTCCGGAGCCTTCAAAGTTGATTACCGAACTGCTTCGGAAAGTTCTGTTGGCGGAGTCGCATTACAACTCATCGATGAAAACGGAAATCCGCAGGGCCTCCATACCGTCAGCTTTCCCTCAACGGGGAACTGGCAAAATTGGACGACGACCACTGCAAACCAGCTTATTTCCCTTCCACAAGGGCGTCATCATCTCCGGGTTGTCATCACTCAGGCTCCTTTTAATCTGAATTGGTTTGAATTTACCCAACTGACGCCTGTGGAGCAGCCATCGCCCGTGGTTGATATGCAGGTATCCCCCAACCCGGGATCCGGCATTTTTCTGCTCAAAGGCACTTTAACGGATGTCCATAATTTAAAAATGTGCGTGTATGATCTTTCCGGTCGCCCTGTATTGGAAGAGACCTGGAAATCCGTGAAATTGGTGGAAGAAACCATTGACCTCAGCCATTTGCCGGACGGTTCTTATTATCTCAGCCTGCAGATGCAGGGTGGGGTGGTGTATGCTCTGGAGTTGGTGAAATCGGGGCATTAAGGGTACATATAAAAATATTTAAACGCAAGGATCGCAAAGTTTTTACGCAAGGTGCGCCAGGTATCTGTTGGCCTTTGCGTTTCCTTTGTGATCCCTGCGGTAAAGTCTTCAGTTCTCTCCAAAAGCAGATAAGCCTTCCTGGTCTTCTTCTGTTTCATCATATTCAAAATCATCCCCATCCTCCCGTACCTCGTCCCGCAGCAGCAACGCCAGGGAAACGGGACTGGCCGAAACAAATTTTTTGACGGCCTCGGGCAGGTGCATCATGCCGGCGTCTTCATCTTCCGGCCAGCAGGTTTCCTGACCAGTTTCACACCATGGGCGCTGAATGCAGTCAGGGCAGTACCCCGTGCAGCCATCCAGGTGCCAGCCGCCATCGGGACATAATTCTATTTCTTCCCCTATCCATTCCAGGACGGACTCGTAAACCAGCCGGTCGGGTAATTGTTGCAAGTCCAGGTAGTACCCTTTTTCAGCCAGGGCTTCTGTCAGCCTGTCCAATTCATCGGGTAACGCTTCATCAGAAAGATGCTCCGCCGGTTTGACCTCAAATGCTTCCGGCAGCTGAGCCCTGATGGTCTCCCGCACGCTTTCGCCCCGCGTCCATCGTTCAAAGCGGTACCAGTCGCTTTCCGGGGAAATGCCGGGGTACACAGGAGGGAACATAAATCCCGAAATTTCCATTACCTGCCGGCTGCAGTGTTTAAGGTAACTGCGGGTGAAACTCAGGAGGTATTTCAGCTGATTGTTTTTTAATTCCAGGTCTTCGGTATCATATTCCCAAATTTCGTCAGGATCCAGGTCCAGGTGGTTAAATTCCTGGTACAGCTGCTGATTTTCAAGTAAGGCACTAATGTTTTTGTCTTGCATAGTTAACGTTTTTTTGGAGGTTCTTTTTAACGGTTCACGATTGCCGGGGGGACGATTTTTATGAATAAAAAAAATGCTTTCCACGGCGATTTTACAAATATAGGGGGTTGGGCATAATTAGTCGTATGGTAGCCGTTTACTGTCGTTTGTAGCCGTTTGTAGCCGGATATTGGAAGATCGTGTTGCAATGCAATGGACTTGTTTTCAATTGATTATGATGCGTTGAGGCCGTGGTTTTTGGTTGTATTTGTTTCCTGGATGTTTTTATTGTATTTTTGGGGGGAGTAGGGATATAGCTTAGTTAGCCTTCATTAAAGAAAAGATAAGGTCAATGATAAAATTCTTTAGAAAAATTCGACAAAAACTACTTACTGAAAATAAATTTACCAAGTATACACTCTATGCAGTTGGAGAGATATTACTTGTTATAATTGGAATATTGATTGCCTTGAATATCAACAATAAAAATCAAATTCGCCAAGAAAGAGCTCAGGAGAAAATCTTATTATCAAGATTAGAAGATGATTTTGAGAAAACAAAAGGTTTGTTGGAGAGAACTATTATGATGCAAGAGTCGGTTTTAGACCATTCTAAAGACTTAATTAATATTATTGAAAATAAAGATTATTCCGTAAGTAGTGATTCTATTTTGCAATGTCTGACACTCGGTGGATTCTCATTCCATAGAGCTGAAATAGTGTTAAGTACTTATGATGCCATGATTGGTGCAGGAAATATGTCCATCCTACAAAATAAGGATTTGATAAATAGCCTTTCGGAATTTTCATCAAGATTTAAATTAGGTTTTGAAGATGGAACATTGTCGGAAAATTTTTTATTGATGATGTCTGAAAGTATTATTGACTTTTCACATATATTAGAGTTTGAAGGGAATCGACAAAATTTAGAATCTACTTATAGACCTACCGAAGAAGAAAAACAAATTGCCATTCAAAAACTGTATAATAAGGCTTCGTTTCTTTCCAGTCTTAAGTGGAAAACAAGAACCGAGGCAAATAGGTTAATCTGGCAAAAAGAGTTGTTAGCGGATGTCAATGTTGTTCTTATGTTTTTAAAAAGTAAAAATCCACCTATTAATGAAGATTATTTACAAAAATTCATTGGAAATTATCAAGCAAACGCAGACAGCATCCCTGTTCATTTGAATATATTTTTAGACGATGAGCAACTTTATGTCAACTTGCCTACTGGAAAATTGAAATTGATTCCCTTTTCAATAGATACATTCTTTTCTCAGACACCTACCATTCAATTTAACTTTGATTTTGAGAAAGATAGCGTTGCAGGACTGGAAATCATCATTAATGATAGTCAAATACAATTTGCTAAAATAGATAATGAATAAAAACGAAAGGCTAACAATGTATATGTGCTCATGTCGAGCAAAAGCTCGCCACGCCACATATACGAGCCCGTTGTGTTTCATTAACTAGAAATCAACAAGGCTTAGAACTTAACCCAAATCAAAAATGAAATTTGCACTTTTAATTATTTTAATTCTGAATGCTAGCTTTCTTTGGGGACAAAATTCAAAATCAGATTTATACGTCAAGGTAGATTCCATAATAAAATTTGAATTGAAATATAGATTTGATTCGTTAAAAAGTGTTGTCCAAAAGCATGTATGGGAGGACACTACTGTCCACAAAGGATTTTATCCCAGTTTTAGCAGTTTTCCTGAACATCCCCCTCCGCTCATAAATTTGGATGCTACCATATATCAAATAGAGGAATTGAATGAATATAGCCTCAGGCAAATTGAAAAGATAATAATTTATCCTCCTGGAGATTCTATTTCGACTTTATTATATGGTAATTCAGCAATGAATGGGGCAATCTTCATTACAACAAAGAAACACGCAAGAAGTATGAGAAAATATTTCCGAAAAGAAAAAAAGCGGGGAAGAAGAAGGTCGAATAATTTGGGCAAAGTAGGTTGTAACTATGAAGGACGCTTAAAAAGATAAGAAAACGAAAAGCTACCCCGATCATGCCTTGCCGCAGGCGCAACACAAGGCACGCCGGGTAGCTTTGGCTGTTGGTGGCAACTAAGGAAAAATGAATGAACGGCAAACGAATAATCAAATTAGAAGAATTCAGAAAAGTTGTCGAAGAATTGGCAACTGATTCAAAGAATGAGTTTCCAAGGCTCTACTTTGATTATGCGGGAATTATTCCAATAAATGACAAAACATTCAGATACGATAGTTCGCCAATAAATACCGAAGTTTTTGCAACAACAGGAGGGGATGGGGTTCATTATAGTATTTTGGAAATATCAGAAAAAATACAACCAGTTGTAATGACAGTTCCAATGAATTTTGGATATTCGATGAGAGATTATAACTGGATAATCGGCGAAAACTTAAATGAATTCCTTTCAATCGGATATTTCAACGGTTGGTTTCCAATCGAGCAATTGTGCTATGATAATGAATGGGCAATTGATTTCTATTCTAAGGAAAACATGGAGGAAGATTATCAAAACGAAGCAGACATTCAATTCGTAAAGAAATTAAGAAGTAAATTTGGATATGAACATATTCCATTGAATAACGAGAGATTAAATGAATTGGCGGATAATTATTTTCAGTTTCTCAGATTTAATTCAGAATTCGTGGATAAATACATGAAGAAGATAAATTAAAAAGAAAGCTGCCACCAATATTAAAGGCTGAATAGTCTGGTGCAACCGACTATTCGGACTTTGTTGAACGAAGCGTAGCCGGAAGTGAAAGAAAAATCCTTTATGGGTTTTCGATTCAAGGCAGGAATACACTCGAAGTATTTTTGGAAATAAGGCGAGATATAGAAGCTGTTTTCCTGAGGTGATTTTGAGTAAAAAGCGTGTTTTGAAACAGCTAATTATTGATAAAATATAGTGATTTTTTGTTTCTGACATAAAGATGCCAGGATAGCCTAAGCTGCCAAAGAGATATCAGGTTATTCTTGCAAAACAGGGAAGATTAACTGGCGGATCTTTGTTTGCAGTAAAAGTATAAACGAGGATCATTTTTCCTTTTTTGCAACATGGACACTGATCCGTTTGATGACTGAAGAGTCGTTGTTTGGCCAGGTTTTTTCGTTCGGCCCTTATCAGCATAGTCTTTGTAGTCGAATTGGACAGATTGCTGATCGATTTGTTTGATCCTGTGATTGGTGATGGCTACGCGATGAGAATACCGGGCGAGGTATTTAACCACATGTTGAACTCCGGCAAAAGGCTTTTTGGTGTGTACCACCCAATCCTTAGCATAAAGGTTTTCTTTCCAGGGATGATAGCGGGCAGGCTTGGAAGGAAAGTCAGGGGGTAATATTAAAAGGCCCTGCTCAAGTGCCAATCGCATTTGTTTGAGGAAAAAAGCTTTGAATACTTTTTTCAATGATTGTGTTTGTGGGAACACTACCTCGAACGATGCAGTATTGACGCAAGGTATTCCGCAACTGATCACCATAAGGAACAGTCCTGGTTTTGCGACCTTTACTATTACGGATGGTGATGATACGCAGGTTTTTGTCGAAGTCGCTTACGCGAAGCCTGACCAGCTCCCGGGTACGAATACCGGTCTCGTAGATAAGTTGAAGGACCAGTAGTTGGCGCATATCGCGGCAGGCGCCAAAAAGTCGCTCCACTTCCTGAAAAGTCAGGACCTCGGTAAAATACTTTTGGAGGCGCGGGTTGGGAATTTTCACTACCAGGTCCAGTCGGCGAATGACTTCCCGGCAATAATACTTGACACCGCATACGCGAAGATTGACAGAAGAAGAACTGAGCTGTTGGTGATCCCATGCAAAAACGAGGTAGGCTTTAATCTCATCGGCAGAGCAGTCTTCTGGTCGTTTGTCCAGGTGCAGCATTAAATCACGAAGACCACGAAGGTAATTTTGCCGGGTAGCCCAGGCATTATTGGCAAGAGCCATATGGTTATCCATGCGCTGGAGCGCGTCATCAAATTCAGTTACGCCCGTGGGCTTTCAGGTTTTTTTTAACAATCATAATTGATTACTTTAGTGAAACAATGAAAAGAAAATAGTAATTTAATCGGTGCAAAGCAAGTGGGGAGGGATTAGTTGCTCCGTAGGAGCTTTGTTCAACAACGCCTATACGCAATGCCCTTCGGGACACTGCGCATAGCCAAACCGTTCCTCGCAATATAAAATAAAACAAAAACAAAATGCCTACACTCAACGATTGGTTAAAAAAATGGAAGTTGGAAACACTAAGTTTCAATACAGGATTCATGTCTGCCGAGATAAAATTCAACAATGCAGATAGAAACGCAGCTTGGGAAATGTATGTAGAGTTATTGACAAGAATAACAACCCAACATCTTGAACCAGAACATGGTGATGAAAAGTCTGCATTGACAAGTATTTATTCGTTATTCAACCTAACGAGAGAAATTATCAAAAAAAATGGTTCAGGATGCATTGAGTTTGCCAAGATTGCGATTGTAATCTTAAATCAAGTGATTCGACCATTTACTGCAAAATGGCACAAGATAAGTTTAGAAAGTGGATTTAGTAATGAAGAAAATCGAAAGGTATTTAGAGAGGAATTAAATGAAATACAAAAATTGCTAAGGAAATATACTCAGATGCTTGCTGATGTTGCTGAAGTAGAAGATTTAACAAATTTAGAACATATAAACAATGAAGTATGATGCATTCATATCATATTCGCACGCTGCGGATGGTAAATTAGCTCCAGCACTACAAAATGCTCTTCATAAGATTGCAAAACCTCTATTTAGGATAAGCGCACTTAAAGCATTTAGAGATGAAACAGACCTTTCAGCTACTCCACATCTTTGGGAAGTAATCGAAAATTCTCTTACCAACTCTGACCATTTAATTTTATTAGCTTCACCGACTGCCGCAAAATCTAAATGGGTAAAAAAAGAACTGGTATTTTGGCTGCAAAATAAATCTATCGACACAATTTTAATTGCACTGACAGAAGGTACTATAATATGGAATGATGAAAAAAATGATTTCGATTGGGAGAATTCTAATGCTATACCTGAAATTTTAAAGGGCAAATTTAGGATGGAACCGCTTTATGCTGATTTCAGGTCAGCTAAAACAGAAGAAGACCTCTCTTTATCAAATCCTATTTTTAAAAAAGAAGCAGTAAAATTAGCAGCCCCTATACACAAAAAGACAATCGCAGAACTGGTAGGGGAAGACTTAAAAGAACACAAGAAAGTAATACAACTGAAAAATAGTGCAATTGTAGTACTCCTTGTTCTACTTACTGGTGTCATTGGTCTTGCATGGTTATCAAATGTCAACGCCCAAGCTGAAAAAGAACAAAGAAAGAGGGCTGAAAAAGCATTATTAGAATCTTATAAAAACCAAATCGAAGTACTTACCAGAGATAGGGAAAAAGCATTAGGGCTTAATGAACTCGCTAAACGTGCAGGAAGATTACAGGATACTATTCTTTACTTTAATGAAGCCGATTCACTTTTAAATGAAATTGAAATAATATCTTCTAAGATTAAATCTTTGAAATAAAAGTTCTATGAAAAAAATACAACTAAATATATTTAACTTGATGTTAGTTTTATTTACTTCTACTTGGAGTATCTCCTTGCATTCTCAGTGCAATGAAGTAATAAAGGAAGCAAAGGAAAAAATTAACCCTAACTCCTCTAATCGAGACTATGAAAAAGCGATTAATTTATTGCTTTATGCCCAGGGAATTTGTCCAATTGAGAAGAAGGAAGAAATTGATGCCTTGATTACCAAGACATTTAAATTGATAACCGCTGAAAAGGACAGAGCAACAAAGGCTGAAATACAGGCAAAAAATGAAAAGGATAATGCGATAAAAGCCGAAAAAGAAACAAAAAAAACAGCAATTTCCGCTTTAAACTCTGCTTTGGCATTAGAATTAACAGCCACTAATCCAACTCTTGCAATAAGAGTTGCGGAATATAACTTGAATAAAAATCCAGATGATGAATCAGCCCATGATATGTTTAAACAGATATATGCTCAAGAAAATTTATTTTATAAGTTATCACTCGGCGGACATAGTTTTCCAGTAAGGGCTGTTGATATATCTGATGATTCACAATATTTGGTAACGGCAAGCATGGACAGGAAAACTAACATCTGGAATTTAGAAGGTGAATTGGTTTCAACTTTTCAGCACATTGAAAATATTTATGATATAGATTTCTCAAATGACAATAATTCCATTGACACTTATGTCATAGACGGAAATTACAAGACGAGAAAAATACGCTGGTCTTTTGATGGCAAAAAAATAAGCGATGAAGTAATCGATAGTAAAACATCTCATTTTTATACAACATCTTTTATTGACCCTAATGGTTATTTAATAAACAATCCTCAATTCCAACATGTAACAAATGGGATTGATAAATTTGAAATATCTCGGCTGTTAGGACATAAAAGAATTGTAACTAATGCATTAGGTCAAGAAGCATATATTTACGATGCCGTAATGTCAAAAGATGGCAAATATATCTTAACAGGAGGTGCAGACAAAACAGCGAAATTTTGGGTGCTTCCCAACAAAGAGTTGAAAACGATAGATGAAATTGAATTTAACAACCCTATCGGTGCTGGAAACATATTAAAAAATCAATTAGTCAATAACTCTGATTACTATTACTGTGCATTAAAAGTATACAATTATGAAAACCTGCCAATTTCAGATGTCGATTTTTCCAAAGATAAAACTTTGTTTGCGGTTGTAAACTATTATCTATCTGAATATTCTACAAAACTCTATTCAAAAATTAATATTATAGATAAAGCCACTCAAAAATCAGTTGTTAATTTTGAGCAAGAGGGGATGATTTGCGAAATAGAGTTTCATGATTCAAATATATTTTTCTCCACTTTATTTGCTGATGGAAAGAAAATTTATTGGAGAATTCCTGACAGAGAAGGAGGAGTTCTTCCAAATGATACATTAATAAACTTAAAACTTAAAGTTAACTTGGACAGTTTACTCAATGATATAAAAGATTTTAGAAGGTCAGCTACATACTCTCTACCTTGGGAAGAATTCAACAAAAAAGAATCTTATACATCTAAATTAATTGATACGATTTATTCACCAGAATTAGTTTTCAATTCCTATTCAATTGATAACGCTAATGTAACCGCAAAAAAGTTCGACCTGCCGATTCCAAAAGAAGATTCCATAAATTTTGCTAAAATGTCAAATGATGAAGAGTATATATGGACAGTCTCATCAAATAATGAAGCTATTTTATGGGAGAAAGGCTACGATTTCTACCCTCAAATATTTATTTTGGATTACGGAGTGACTAACAACTTGAACTTTTCTAATAATGGAAATTTTTTTTATTTCACTACTACTAAAGAGGGTAAAGAAAAAAAAGAATATTCACAATGGAATTCCCAAAAGACTACTGACTTAGTCGTTTTATTAGTATCCATATCGGAAGGGTGGACAAAAGAGTTTAAAGTTCTTAATCAAAATGATGATTACGCCAGAGTAAAAAGTATTTCTCTTTCAGAGGATGGAGGTTTACTTGCTGTTACTTTCGATGGAGATGACAATTGTATTTTAGTATGGGACGTAAAAAGTGAAGAAATTATTTTTAAGTTGCCAGATTATGAGGACATAGAAAGTGTAAGATTTATTCCTCAAACTAAACAACTTTTAGCTATCAGAGGTAATCCTGGCACTGCGGCGGTATTTATCAATTTAGATGAAGGAATACTCGAAAGAAAAATTCATTTGAATTCTTATCCCATTAACTCACCAATATTTGAAATTTCAAGAGATGAAAGTTTACTGTTGATAGGAGGACAATTCACTACTGTGGCAAAAACTATAGATGTATGGAATTACAAAACTGGAAAAAAAATCACCTCAATTTACAACCCATACGACATCAATTGTGCTACATTTTTACCACAAAGCAATCACGTAGCAATTGGAAGTGATGATGGAACAATAAAAGTATTTGATTTAGAAGGAAAACTATTAAAGACCTTTAAAGGACACAAAGGCGTTATTTCTGATATTGATGTTTCACAGGGAGAAGACTTGATTTATTCAACGGGAGGAGATTACTATTTAAGGTGCTGGAATAATAATGGAAACGAAATTTGGAATAAAGAATATCCATCTGGAATATCAAACTTAGCTTTACATCCTTATGGGGAATTTATTCTTACCAATAGTTATGCAAGTATTAATATGATATCTACAAAAGAAAGCTTTTTAGATAATTCTATTTGTGAGTTTGACGCTTACGATTTTTTTATTGCTGGGTTAATTGTTAATGAAGATGAAGCTTCGACAGATTTAGAATATGAAATTTTAGCACTCCAATATGAACAAAATCGAAACTGGGATATAGCATCAAAATTTTATAAAAAAATTTCCAATGGAAGTAATAAAGTAATGATGCACAGTAAAGCATTTTTATTAGAGGAAGCTTCAAATATTAATCAATTTGAAGCATATCTGGATGTGACAAATGGACCGATGTTACTTAGATTTTTTCAATCCTTAAACGAAGAAATTATCAACGAAGAAAACAAATTAGACTCATTGTATAATAGCTTAAATGAACATGACAAAAAAAATTTCTTGAAAAGAAAGTCGAATTTCACTGAAATAATCCAAAATTATAAAAAGTTAATACTTTTTTCAGAAAGGTCAAGAGTAACCTCCCTTGTTGGTAATGACTTATGTAATTATATTAATAGTCTTGCATGGTATTGCATTCTTACCCAAAGAAGGAATGAAGCAGAAGGGTTACTGCTAAGGGGTGTTAGACTATGTGGCAATAACACAGATTTAAGAATCAGATTGGTTTCGACTTTATTAGTTCAAAAAAAATATACGGAAGCAAAGGAAATTATACAGAGCATATCCTTAAACGAAAATTATAAAAAGAGAAACTCATTTCATTTCAAAGCCTCATTTTATAATGGATTTCAACGGTCTGAAAATAAACCAAACAGAGAAGTGCTACTAAATGAAATAGAATTTTTGGAATCTATAGATATTTTAGACACTCAAAACCCTGAGCTAAACCAAATAAAAAAAACAATAAAAGAAAATTAATACTGCGAGGAATATTAAGAGTATGTCTAAAAATTGAAGTCTTTGGAAAAATGGGAACCAGTTATTAAACTTGTGGTAGACTAAAACCCAAGTCAATGCAAACTCAATATGAGCGACTAACTGATTCCCAGTGGGAAATTATAAAAGAATATTTACCTATCAAAAGAAAACGCAAATATGATTTGCGAGAAGTGGTAGACGCAATTTTTTGGATATTAAGAATTGGCAGCCAATGGAGAAATCTTCCGGGAGAATTTCCTCCCTGGAAAAGTGTATATTATTATTTTCAAAAATGGCAAAAGGATGGAACACTGCAAAAATTAAATGAAGGATTGAATCGAAAGGAAAGGAAGCGACAGGGAAAAGAAGAAACGCCCAGCATGCTAAGTATTGATAGTCAGTCTGTTAAATCAGGACCATTTGTGAATATAGAAAAAGGAATTGACGGAAACAAGCGTGTTAATGGGCGAAAGCGTCATATCATCACAGATACTTTAGGTTTAGTTTGGGGGATAGTTGTCCATGCGGCTAATCATGCAGACGGAGCAATGGCGCACCAGGTAGTCGAGCCTCTGGTTGGATACTTGCACCGGTTAGAAATAATACTGGCAGATGCTGCTTATAAAATTATCTTCATGGATTGGGTATATGAGAATCTGTTAGGAGTAGAAGTAGAGCTTTCATCAAAGCCCCCAAGTGCAAAAGGGTTTGTTCATGTGAAGTGGCGCTGGGTTACCGAACAGACCTTCGGGCGGTTCAATTACTTTCGCCGATTGGACAAGGATCACGAAAAAACAACAGAAAGTTCCGAAGCGTGGGTACTTTGGCAGAATTGCCAAACAATTTTATATCGCTTGGAATGATCTACAAATTTAAATTTTTAGACATACTCTAAAGGCTGAATAGTCTGGTGCAACCGACTATTCGGACTTTGTTGGACCTGTCTTCAGACGAAGCGTAGCCGGAAGTGAAAGAAAAATCCTTTATGGGTTTTCGATTCAAGGCAGGAATACACTCGAAGTATTTTTGGAAATAAGGCGAGATATAGAAGCTGTTTTCCTGAGGTGATTTTGAGTAAAAAGCGTGTTTTGTAACAGCTAATTATTGATAAAATATAGTGTTTTTTAAGTGTAAATTAGGGTAAGATTTTAAAAAATCAGATCAAAGGAGTTCCCTATAAGATCGTTTTCCAGCAGCCCGGCAACGGGTTCGCCTGAAGGCAGGTCCAACTGAAATCGGAGATTCGACAAAGTCAAATGTCTACGCAGGAGGTTGTGTCGGGAGAAAGAAGTGAGGGGGAGAAGCGTAGACATTCCTTTGAGTTACATGACATTGAGAAAATGAAAAAATCGATAATTTTAATTGCTTGTTTTTTAATAACAGTGCAGCTTTATGCTAGTTACGGTTGTGGAGGAACTTTAGATGGTCTAACTAAGGGGAGTGACCTGGTGATAATTGGAACAATCGAAGAAAACAAGCTCGACATTGTAAAGACGAAAGAGAATAGCTTTCTAATAAACATTAATATTCAACAAGAAATTAAAGGAAAATCAAAACATAAGCAAGTTCAAGCATTTGTTCCTTTCAACTTTGACATTAAAGCGATTAATCAAGTCCACATACTATTTTTTCTTCGCACTCATAAATTAGATACATCAAAATACCTAACTGATAATTGTTGGATAATAAATCTTAGTAATTCTGATAATGATATTAGATTAAAAAGAATTAAGGAATTCGTTCAAATTGATGAAATTAGTCACAACAAGAAGCGACGTAAGAAAACCATCGAATGGTATTTGAAATGTATGATTAATGATACAACACGTTATACAGGTATAACAGGCTTTTCTGTAATGGGGCCTTTTTATGAGTTTGATTCAAAAACTAACAAGTACAAAAGAAAAAAAAAATATAAATTATCGAAAAGTCAAAAAAAACAATTGAGACTTTACTTTTTAGATAAATTGAATTTTGAATACAATGATGTTTTTATTGTAGGTCTTATACGTAAAAGAAAAGACCCAGAGATTTTAAATAAGCTAATTGAACAATTAAACCTTTACGACAAAACAGACGAATTCTATAATATTTCAAATCGTGTTTGGTTTCGTGAATTCAATATTATGCAGGAAATATTAAATTTTACAGATGATCCAGAATTAAACAGGATCTATGAATATATCAAAAAGATTGGATTTTATTCTCCTTCACAAGAAATTCAGAAATTGACTTTTGAATTTATACAAAGAATAAAAGTCATGTAACATCCTGCATATCTCCATACCTCCATATCTCCTAACGTCGGTCCGGAGCATGCAGGCAAAACGTTAAGGAAGCAATACAAAAATGAGAGAATCTAAGAGGTTAAATTTTTTGAAATCCTTTCTCAAATTATACGGAGTTGAGAAAATTGAATTGATTGAAGAAAATGAGAATTCAATTAGTGGATTCGCAATTTATAACAATTCAAACCTTGAAGAAAAACAAGAATTTATTTGGCATAAATCTGAAGATGAAGTTCCATCACCTGAATTAAAAATATTGATTGAAAAAATAGTCTCAGAGAAGTTACACTATGGAGATAAGGTTATAGATGAGATTGAAAATATAGAACTTCCTGAGTTTGACAACCAAATGAAAGAAAAACTAATTGACCAATTATATGATATTGAGATAAAAATGATTGATAATGGTGAAGAAACAGACTCATTCTTTGTTCATGATTAAAAAACTACCCACAACAAAAAATATAGTGCATGCCGCAATTAGTTGTAAATATGAAAAATGGTCTTATAAATATATTTTGTCGTAACTTGAAAATTAATTGGGTCAAAATGCGGCATGCACCATATGCAAATCGTTGTGTACAATTAGAAAAATGAGATTCAATAAACCTGCATATCCGACAGTGTATTTTAGTGAAGAGATTTGGGTGAAATGTCCAAAGTGCTCTAAACCAGCATTGGTAAAAACAGAACTCCCAAAGTACACTCTTCCTTTTCCAAGGGGGCATAAATCTGTTTGTAACTGCAAACACTGTGGATTTCAAGAAACGGAAGATAAAAATTGGTCAGGCTATGTCCAGGGGTTTATTAACCGAGCGTGTGGAAATTGTGGAAGTGCAGTATCTCACTCAACACGACCGACCAAAGAACCATATGAAATATCAGAAATAACATGTGATATCTGCAAGCATACAAGAGAATATGAGATTCAATGGTATCGATACCGAAATGATAAACCTACTGACCCATATTTTGGGTTTGACTTGTGGCTTAAAACAAGTGTAAAAGACAATGTTCTTTGGCTTTATAATATCGACCACTTAGAATATTTAATGGAATATGTTAATGCTAAACTGAGAGAAGATGATGGTAGGCATAAATATTCGATGATAACCAATTTACCAAAATGGGTTAAATCCAGTAAAAACCGAGATGTGATAGTTAAAAAACTAAATACACTAAAAAGAGAATTTGAAAAGAAATATAACTACACACAATATTAAAGGCTGAAGTTACTGGTGCAACCGTGATTTCGGACTTTGTTGGACCTGTCTTCAGACGAAGCGTAGCCGGAAGTGAAAGAAAAATCCTTTATGGGTTTTCGATTCAAGGCAGGAATTTTATAGAGGAAGGTTTATAGAGATTTATTGGGATTACTTGCCCTGTTGGGGTTAAAAAGAGTGGTTTATCATTAAATATTAGAGAAAGTTATTTACAAAATACAGCACTTTTTTAAGCCTTTTGCCTGTGATTTCTGCCAGGTAAACATAAATGAGAATACCGGGCGAGGTATTTAACCACATGTTAAACTCCGGCAAAAGGCTTTTTGGTGTGTACCACCCAATCCTTAGCATAAAGGTTTTCTTTCCACGGATGATAGCGGGCAGGCTTGGAAGGAAAATCGGGCGGTAATATTTAAAGCCCTTGTTCAACCGCCCCGCGCATTTGTTTGAGGAAAAAAACTTTGAATACTTTTTTCAATGATTGTGTTTGTGGGAACACTACCTCGAGCAATGCAGTATTGACGCAAGGTATTGCGCAACTGATCACCATAAGGAACAGTCCTGGTTTTGTGACCTTTACTATTACGGATGGTGATGATGTGGAGGTTTTTGTCAAAATCGAAGTAATTTATCCACATCCAGTTCGTATTCCTCCGAACCGACCTTTGCAGTCCCGCTTACTTCAGTGTAAGGGTCACCCCGAACCACCCCCGACACGGTGTGTACGGGGCAGGCTTTGCGGCTTGCTAATACTTCTTGGCGTTACCCAAGTGTATAGGAGGCTTTCACTCCCTAGTCAACTGAACTTCTTCAATTGCATCCTTCCAAGAAAAAGGATATATTTACCATTCAAGGCACACACAATGTGGATGACGGTCATACTTTTTTGCCGCGGGCGCAACACAAAAAAGTACGACGCATCCACTGGACGTTGTAGCCAATTAAAAGAGAAATCATTAAAAATTCAATGTCAGTTCGTAGAAGCCATGATGAAGTATAGTGAAAAATGAGCAACCATCTACCCATGTCATCATCCAATAAGTCCATTGCGGTTCTCCCTTTTGTTAATATGAGTGCCGACCCTGAGAACGAATACTTCAGCGATGGCATAACTGAAGAAATAATCAACGCCCTAACCACAGTGAAGGGCTTGAAAGTCATTGCCCGCACATCCTCTTTTGCATTTAAGAATAAAAATATAGATGTGCGAACCATTGGTGGTCAGTTAGGAGTAAGTACTGTTTTGGAGGGGAGTGTCCGGAAATTCAAAAAAAGGGTTCGCATTACAGCGCAGTTAATCAGTACTAATGACGGCACTCACTTCTGGTCAAAGAATTTTGATCGGAATTTGGAAGACATATTTGCACTACAAGATGAAATAAGTTTACTCATTGCTGACCAGATTCGAGAAAATTTTGGTCACCTCAATATTCAGGAACATCTAATTGAAGCGCCTACACAAAATATGGAGGCCTACAACCTTTATCTTAAAGGTCGCTATCAGCATTTAATGTGGGATGGACCAGGAATCGCAAATGCAGTGGAACTCTATGAACAGTGTGTAGCGATAGATCCCTCATTTGCTTTGCCTTACTTTGGTTTGGCGTATTGTTATGCCATGTCCGGATCATGGGGAAATAATAAAGGCTTGTTGCAGATGTCAGAAGAGAAGCTCAGCAAAGGTTTTAAGCTGGACAAACAATCCTATGTAGGGAATTTCAGTAAAGCGACATTGTCCTTTTGGGGCCAATGGGATTTCATCAAGGGGCAAAAATATTTTCTAAAAGCAATAGAATTTAATCCATCCTATACGGAAGCAGAAGAAGGTTTATGCGAATTGTATACAGCAGTCGGCTATTTCGAAAAAGCGCATTGGCATACTGATAATATTTTAAAAATAAATCCTTTATCTCCGAATCATTATTTTACCAAAGCAAATATTCATTATTTAAACGAGGACTACACGAAAGCTTTAGAATGTATAGAGACCTCATTGAGCATCAACCCAGGTTTTACACATCCCATTGCACTAAAACAACTGTGCTTAATTCTTACAAAAGATTACGAAAAACTAAATGACTTCTTAGATAAAACTCCTTTGGCAGAGAGACCAGAAGAATGCAGAGTATTATACAAATTGGTAAATCCAGACGATAAGATCGATGTTGATATCAGCAGGGTTAGCTCAATGATAAAAGAGGATTCTGGGGGAGCGCTTTTTCCCTGGCAACTTTTTTTGTTGGTCCATTTGGACAAACACGAAATGGCATTGGACTTTTTAGAAGAAAACGTCAGGATGCGTACCGGTCAAATCATAAACTTTATGAATATTCCGCTGCTTAAACCATTACACCGGTATCAGAGGTTCCAGGATTTACTGCAAGCCACTTTCCGTATAGAGCTATTGCCAACTGACCCCGAAAAACAAATACGAATTGACCCTCCCAAGGCCTTATTGTCGGCTGCTGAAATCGACAAGATTTTAGAACTTATTGAAAAAGGAATGAAGGAAGAAAAGTGGTTTCAAAACCCATCTTTATCTTTACGCTCGCTAGCCGAAAACTTGAACATTAGCAGTAACAAGCTTTCCTGGTTGCTGAATGAACGAATTGGCCAAAACTTCAATGAATACATCAATAGTCTTCGTTTGGAAAACTTCAAAGAGAATGCCCTAAATTCTGCCAATAGCCACCTTACCCTTTTAGCACTAGCTTATGAAAGCGGCTTTAATTCTAAATCGGTATTCAATACTTTCTTTAAAAAAATCGAAGGTATGACACCGAAAGCTTGGTTGAGGTCTAATCAAATTTAAGCCTGTTTAAAAAGTCCCAAATCTCACTATAAAGTCCGCAATTACATTTCAGGACGATTCACCTTTCTTTCCACTTCATCTTTGCACTATCAAATCGATAAAGCAGAGTAAATAATCATCAGATGATGATTCCTTTCACCTTTACTAAATAAACTAACGATAATGGGAGGGGCTTTGTAGCAATCGGAATTTTTTAAAAAAAAACTATTAATATCATGAAAAATCTATTTGCAATTCTTTTATTTTTTTGCACACTTAGTGCTTTTGCTCAAAAAAACTCACCAGTAGATAAAGAAACTGAAGTAGCCCATAAGTACAGGGTAAGTCTACCTTATTTTATTATAACAGATCCTATCGGGGATTCCTGGGACGATCAACAAAATACACAACACATAGAGCTTCATGTAAAGCGCAACCTGGATAATAAGAACATCATAGGACTGAAGTTTGCCACCTGGCGATTGTTTCAACCAATGGGAATCACATGGTGGGATGGTCTATTGGATAAGTTAGAGACAGAAAGTGAATTCTATCCAGGACATGTGCGAGAAACAGGAATAGGTATAACATACCAACGTATGCTATGGAAGGGGCTATTTGCAACTGTAGAAGTTCTACCGCAATTTCAAACCTACCTGGATCTAAACGGTGACAAAATTGGAAATGGTTTTAAACTTTATAATTCGTATCACTTGGGCTACCATATCTCAATTGGTAAGAAAAAACGATTTTTCATAGAACCACAGGTTCATAGTCAGCACTGGATGTTTGATAACAATGCTCCCGATGGATTTAAGAAGTTGGACGATAAATGGAGAAACTACTTTCTTTTTGAGCCAAACATTTACATAGGGGTGAATTTTTAAGCTATAGTCTGACAAATAAAATCAATTACTTTTTATATAACGATTAAAAATATTAAAAATGAAAAACTCATTAATTTTTGTATTTACATTTTGTACGCTTCTCTCTTATGGTCAAAACGAGACCAACCAAATTGAAAGAAAAGGATTTGTTATTGGTTTTGGAATAGGCGGTGGTGTCATCAGTATATCTGATAGTGATCAAGAAGTTCCTTTCGACGAAGCTCAAGGCGGTGGCAGTTTTCCTAATTTGAAATTGGGTTGGATGATCAATGATCGCCTGGCTATTCTAGGATCGTATTCTGGAATGAGCTACGAATATCAAGGTAAAGACCGAAGTTTTGATGCATTTATGCCATCTGTTCAATATTGGGTAAAAGACCGATGGTGGGTAAATGCTGGTGCAGGTCTAGCTATGGATTTTCCAGCAATCTATGAAGACAACATTAAAGATGAAGATTGGAATTTTGGTGGAGCAGTTGCCTTCAGTACAGGGTATGAATTAGTGCAAAAGAAAAACTTTGCGCTAAACCTTCAAACCCAACTGCAGATGGGATGGACTAATTTAGATAATGATAAAGATCGAGACGCTGTAGTGCTCTCTATTGGATTAGGATTTAATTGGTTTTAAAAATGGATGCCTTAAAACATTTACATAGGGGTGAATTTTTAAGCTATAGTCTGACAAGTCAAGATTCACAATTCTTGGGTTGTCAGACTATAGGTACAAAACAACAAATAGCATGTCCAACAAAAGGGAACGATATGAAATAACTCAGGGACTTGACCAATCCTGGACCTTTGAAGAAGCAATCTAAAGAAGTAAGTCCCTAAAACCTAAGTTTATTCCCAGCACAAAAGGAAAGACGTTTTACTCAGATATAAACTATCAATTGCGTGGAGGAATAATCGATACCATCACAGATAAATGATTTAATACTATTTTAATAGTTTATCGACTGAACAACTTAATCCCGAACACAAAAAGAAATGGAAAAAAAATCATTATATAAGTCCGAACAAGGCAAGAAAGAAATACTTGACCTTTATGAAAAAAAACTAGGAAGTCTTAACATTGATTATGAATATAAGACGATCCCTACCCGTTTTGGAGACACCAATATGATCGTGACAGGGGATGCTACAAAACCACCGATTATTATTATTCATGGTTCGAACGGTTGCGCTCCGGTAGCACTCGAAACATATAAGGATTTGATTGATTCTTTCTCTGTCTATGCAATAGATGTGTTGGCACAACCTAATAAAAGTGCAGAAACACGCTTGAGCATGCAAGATGATTCATACGGTCAATGGATGAACCAAATAATTGATGAGCTCGAATTAGAAAAAGTGACGTTAGCTGGCTTTTCTTTCGGTGGCCTTGTGATTCTCAAAACTTTAATTAACAATGAGCATAAAATAAAGGAAGTTTTTCTTTCAGCACCAGCATATGTCGTGAATGGAAATCCAATCAAAGCACTGATTCAGTTCTTTATTCCGATGAAGCGTTACATGAAAACAAAAAAATCAAAATACCTCAATCGATTTTTAGAGGCTGCCTTTACGGAAAGGGATGATTTTGCACAACAAAGTTTGGCGTTGGTATTCACTCATTTCACCATGGATTTTACATCTGTGCCTATTATTAAATCAAGTGATGCATCAAAAATTCAAACGCCCATAACATTGATTGCTGCAGAAAATGACATTATTTTTCCTGGTAGAAAAATGATGAAACGCGCGAAGAAAATCTTTCCTTCTCTAAAACACATTATGTTATTGAATAACTCTAAACATGTGCAAAACAGGAAGGATAATTCAAGAATAGCGGCCTTAATTATGAATAAATCAGAACGATTTAAGGATTGATTACCCTATTATTTTCATAACGTTTTAAAAAAAGCAAAAATAAAAATGGAAAACACAAAAAACACAATTCAAATATTAACAAGAATTCAACTTTTAAGCAGTATTGTTTGGGCTACAATAATGATTGTTTCCGCCTTAGTTTTGGGGGGAGGTTCATACCGGGAAATTAGCCTAATACTTATCTGCGGTTACCTTGTTGAATTTTTGCTTCTGAGCTCATCTAAAAACAAGCTAAAGAATACTAAACAAGAAAAAATATAATAAAGTACAAAAAGTTTATAAATTATATTTCAATATGTAAATCTGATGGAAGCTTAGATGTGTCAATATTTTTTTAATGAGGAAGCAATTGATCTATTCCATATATCACCCTATATGAGGGGCTAGAATATATTGATCAATCGATATGATTTACAGAATGCTAAATAATAAAAACAGACTTAATAACGATGGACAAAGAATCTTTCCTTCGGGAATTTATGACTGAAATTTGGAATAAAAAGAATCTTGATAAGGTTGAACAATATGTTCATCCAGAATATACGATTCATCTTGACACAACTGATCCTTGGGAAGGAAAAACTTTATCTCATTCAGAATTCAAAGAGCGATTGAATTTTTCATTTAATTCATTTCCTGATATGAATTTTGAAATAACATCTGCAATTCCAGAAGAAAATCACGTTGCTATAACTTGGATATTAACTGGAACAAACCTTGGTATGATTGGCGGATATCCACCAACCAAAAAATCCATAAATACAAAAGGGTTAACAATTTATCATTTCAAGGACAATTTAATTAATGGACATACTCAAGTTTTTGACAGAGTAACTGTTATGAAACAATTAGGATTTATGTAATATGAAAACAAAAAAAGAACTGAAAGAAGGGTACAAACAAATGAAAATTCCTATGGGAGTTTTTCAAATAAAAAATATGATAAACAATAAAGTTCTGATTGACCATAGTATTGATATGGAATCAAAATGGAATAGACATAAAATGGAACTCAAATTCGGAAACCACAGAATCAGAAGTTTCCAAAAAGATTGGAATGAGTATGGAGGGGAAAATTTTGTGTTTGAAGTTTTATCCGAATTAAAAAAAAGTGAAGAAGAAAATGTTAATTATAATAACGAACTGAAGACCCTACACAATATGGTAATTGAAGAGTTGAATCTTGAGAATGTCTACAAATAAAGAAAGTGCTAACAAAGTGAATAATATGAACCCAATAGAAAATTTATAAATACGCGGATTGAAATTGCCAAATGTTTCAACACCTGGTGGAAGTTATATTTCAGTAAATATTCGAAAAAATATAGCTTATATAGCTATTCAATTTCCAATTCTGAATGAAGGGTTTAAATTTCAAGGACGTTTGGGAAATGAAATTTCGATAGAAGATGGTTATCACGCAATGGAATTATACGCTTTGAACGTTTTAGCGCAAGTGAACAATACAATTGGTTTTGATAAAATTATAGGACTAAACCATATTGATGCTTATTTCCAATCGGGAACGGATTGGGATGATTCACCAATAGTTGTCAATGGAGCATCTGATTTATTTGCAAAAGTATTGGATGCAAAAGGGAAACATTCATGAGCAGTCTTCGGAGTTGAAAAGCTTCCACGAAATTTCAGTGTTGGTTTGACAGCATCGTTTACAATAGATCATGAATCAAAAACTACTCACAACACGACAATATAAATTAGCCTGATTTCTTAACATTTGTTCAGAGGCTATACATTTATCTCTCCCATCTTTGTAATGTAATTAATAATAACACTCACAAATAAAATTAGAACAAATGGAAAGTCAGATTCATACCGTACTTGGAGCGAATGGAGCAATTGGAAAAGCCGTTATAAAGGAACTAGAAATTCGACAACTTCAAATAAGAAAAGTTAGTACAAAGCCTACCTGGGTTCAAGCAGATTTACTTCGTAAAGAAGACGCTGAGAAAGCCATTGATGGCAGCAGTTACGTTTATCTCTGCATAGGCCTTCCATACAATGCTAAGGTTTGGGAAACTCAATGGCCTCAGATAATGCAAAATGTGATTGACGCCTGTGAAAAGGCTCAAGCTAAGCTGATATTTTTAGATAATATCTATATGTACGCTTCGCCTTTACCAGTACCGTTTGATGAAAGCACGCCTCAAAACCCTATTTCAAAAAAAGGAAAAGCCCGTAAACAAACTGCTGATTTAATGATAAAAGCCTTAAGAGATGGCAAGATTAAAGGACTAATTGGACGCTCTGCAGATTTTTACGGAGAAGGCGCTATAAATAGCCCCTTTTATATTTCTTTTTTGGAGCGAATGTTACAAAATAAAGGGCCACAGACCATGGTTTCGGCTGAGATAGAACACACATATGCTAATGTACTTGATAATGGACGAGCTTTAGTGGAATTGGCTTTGTGTGATGATTGTTATGGTCAAGTATGGCATCTACCTGTTGGAGAACCAATAACGACAAATGGAATGCTTGTATTATTTAATAAAAAATTAGGCAGCAATTTTAAAATAAGCGTGATGCCAACATTATTAAAAAAAATACTGCCTCTTTTTATACCAAATTTAAAGGAAACGAAAGAAATGGAGTATCAGTTTGAACAGAAGTACGTCATGTCTGATAATAAATTTAGAAAGAGGTTTCCCAATTTCAAAGTTTCTTCTTATCAGGATGGAGTCAATAGCATGGTGGAATGGTTTAAAGACGTTATGAAATAAAACACCTGCTGGTAATATTAAAGGCTGAAATCACTGGTATAATAACTGGGATGAGCTGACCACTTTTTTTGACTTCCCTCTTGAAATTAGAACGATCATTTATACCACAAATTTGATTGAAAATCTCAACGGAAAAATCAGAAAATACACCAAAAACAAAATGTCTTTCCCAACGGATAATGCATTGAAAAAGTCGGTTTATCTGGCGATTTTTGAAATAACGAAAAAATGGATCATGCCGATCCGCAACTGGCCCACTATTCTTAACCAATTTATTGCTATTTTTGACGAAAGAATCAAAGTTTAGCCAGTGCTTTTCGTTCAACATTGAATGAAACGACAATAGGTTCGGTTCCTCACCTACTGTGTTTATACCACCGTTAGCCTTCATTATGACTAATCATGAGCCAACGATAAACTTCTTTATAAAAATTAGAAAAAGATTACTGGCTGGAAATAAGGCTGGTCAATACTTTAAATATATGGATTTCACTAAAATGTCAATCACTAAACCAATTAGAATGAAAACGATATTTATTTTCTTAATGCTAGCAGTATTTACCTCCCTTGGCTCTCTGCCATTAATTGCTCAAAATCAGTTAGGAGGAGATATAGACGGTGAGGCAGCTCATGATAATGCCGGGTACAGCATTTCGCTCTCAGCAGAAGGTCAGAAAGTAGCTATTGGCGCATCGGGGAACGATGCCAATGGAAATGATGCGGGCCAGGTACGCGTATTTGAATGGAATGGCACCGAATGGTCACAAATTGGAGAAGATATCGACGGGGAGGCAGCCCATGACGGCTCAGGCCGTGGGGTTTCGCTTTCGCCGGATGGCCTTAGAGTCGCCATTGGTGCCTATATGAATGATGTAGGTGGAACGATATCAGAAGCGGGTCATGTCCGTGTATATGAATGGGATGGCATCGAATGGACACAATTGGGTGAGGATATTGACGGGAAAGGGGCTTTCGACTGGACCGGTCTCGGTGAGTCGATTTCGATCATAGGAAATAGGGTGGCAGTTGGGGCGGCGGGTAATGGAAATCATGTCGGTTATGTTCGTGTATTCGAATGGAATGACGTCGAATGGCTACAATTAGGAGAAGATATAGATGGGGAGGCGGCCGGCGACGCATCAGGTCGGAGCGTATCGCTGTCGAATGATGGTAACCGGATAGCGATAGGAGCACCAAGTAATGGTGGAAATGGTAGTTATGCGGGCCATGTCCGTGTGTATGAATGGAATGGCACTGAATGGGCACAAATGGGACAAGATATAGACGGAGAGGCAGCCGGCGACGCATCAGGCGGGGGCGTATCGCTGTCGGATGAAGGTCATCGGGTGGCCATTGGTGCATCTTTTAATGGTGGAAATGGAGACCGCTCCGGCCATACCCGCGTGTATGAATGGAACGGAGGAGAGTGGACACAAGTTGGGGAAGATATTGACGGAAAAGGCCCGGAAGCTCAGTCAGGGCGAAGCGTATCGCTGTCGTCAAATGGGAATACAGTGGCCATTGGTGGATGCACAGATTGGGTGGTCGGCTTTAATCCGGGGCATGTGCGGGTTTATAAATGGAATGGCACCGCGTGGGTACAATATGGCGAGGAAATTGAAGGAGAGGGACCCATTGACTGGTCAGGACACAGCGTATCTATTTCGTCAGATGGTCAAATCGTGGCTATTGGCGCACATTTGAATGATGGTAATGGAGAAAAAGCAGGTCATGTAAGAGTGTTTGACCTGTCGGACGTCACATCCACCACACAGGACAGGAAGGATGATATTGTGATTATTCCGAACCCTACAACAGGGAGCATAAAGTTGACAGGGATAATAGGTTCCGTAGCATTCACGGTCATGGATAACTTTGGCAAGGTCGTGATGAAGGGAAACAACATGAATCAAGATCTGGATTTATCCGACTTATCAGCAGGCATTTATTATTTGCAGTTAAACACAGAAAGAGGTTTGCTTAATAGAAGAATTATAAAATTGTAAAACATTTGAAGCAAAAAGTATGCAGCACACGGGCATACAACACGCGAACGCCATATACCCCCCGCAGCCTGGGAGTTATATTTAAAAGAGCTTGTGAACGCAGCAGGTACTACTGTCCGAAAATAAGTGCGTTTTAATCCGCTACTACTTTTATACCAGACGTTGAACTGCGCGAGGATCTGGGTGCCGCATAAAAAATTACATAACATTTAGCTGACCGTTAGGCACAAGGTAAAAACTCACATCTGCGAAATATATTGAGGTTTCTGCGAAATGTTTAGTGCTCCATCCTCCCACCAGCGTATTTTTGCCCTGTCTAAATTAAATAAACCTTAATCTAAAAAAAAATATGAGTTCAAACACCGCAAATCACGCAGGCTCCTCAAATAAAATTTGGAAACAAATTTTCATGGTAATCATACTGTTACAAGCCCTTTTTGAGCTGGCTATTGGTTTTACACTATTATTTGACTTGCCAATGGCCATGGCCAATTTTAACACACCCTATTCAAGCGATATGGAGGTACTGGGATTAACCCTTGGCTTATATTTGTTTTTACTCACCACATTGATGGTGCTGAGTTTTGTCTGGGTTAGAAAATCAAATGCAGCAGGCATTACCCTTGGCATTATTATCGGTATTTTCCTTATGTCGTTTGGCGTTGGCATGCTTATAAAGTTTGGTGAAACACAAGCCATATTTGTAGATGGCTTACGTGGCGGTTTAACTATGTTTTTGGCCTATATGGCAGGTAAGGCAATTAAACATAAAAAGTTAATTTAACCACAATACGTTTCTTGGAATGGTTCAAAAATAAATTTACATTTTTATGCGCTGACTCCACTTAAGGGCCGGGGCGTAGGGGTGACAAAAGTATAAATTTATTTTACCGCGCTTCTAAAACTTTTTATTAGATAAATTATATAGAAAATATGACAAAATGGAACGCCAACAACATACCCGATCAGTCAGGAAGGGTGGTTGTTATTACAGGAGCAACGAGTGGTCTGGGTAAGGAAGCCGCACGCGTTTTTGCTCAAAAAAATGCAACAGTTGTACTTGCCGTCAGAGATTTGCAAAAAGCTGAAGACGTAGCCAAAGAGATACGGCACCAATATCCACAGGCAATCGTTGAATCCAGGAAACTGGACCTCAACTCGCTTCAATCGGTTCACGATTTTGCAGATGATTTTCAGAAATCGTTTAACCGACTGGATATCCTCATCAATAATGCAGGAGTGATGCTTTGTCCATTTTCTCAAACTGAAGATGGCTTCGAAATTCAAATGGGGGTAAATCATTTAGGCCATTTTGCGCTCTCGGGCCTGCTCATGCCCTTGCTCAAACGTACAGAAGGATCGCGCATTGTCGTCACTTCAAGCATTGCGCATCGGCAGGGAAATATAGACTTTGATGATATAAACTGGGAAAAACGACCTTATAAAACAGGAAAAGCGTATGGCGACAGCAAAATGGCCAACCTCTACTTTGCTTATGAACTGGCCCGAAAAAGTAAAAATGATGCTACTTTGCCCCTGGTAACAGCCGCCCATCCCGGATATACCAGTACTGATTTGCAACGGCATAGTTTGTTTTGGCGAGTTATGAACCCCATAATGGGACAAAATGTGGAGCATGGCGTTTTACCTACCTTAAGAGCCGCTATAGATCCGGAAGCCAAAGCGGGTGATTTTTATGGCCCTTCAGGTTTTCTTGAAATGAATGGATCTCCGGTTTTAGTTAAGTCTGTTCCGCTTTCTCACGATGAAAACAAAGCTAAAAAACTTTGGAAGTTGTCTGAAGAACTTACGAAAATTAAATATTAGTCCTTATGAGTTTTTTACGCATTTCCAGTATAGCCCAAGTGCACGAATTTCTTGGTTTTGGCAAACCCGTGCATCCCTTGATTACCATTGTAAAAGAATGGCCTGTGCTTGATTTTGACTTTAATGAAGTAAAGATTGTTAGCGATTTGTTCATTATTGGCATGAAAGGAAGTCCAGGTAAAATGGGCTATGGCCGAAATTCGTATGATTACAATGAGGGGACGATGGTGTTTACATCGCCCCAGCAAGTGTTATATTTCGATAACGCGCAAAAAGGTGAAGACGTGGGGGGCTGGACCATAATTTTTCATCCCGACTTAATTCGCAAATCGCCCTTGGGAAAAGATATAGCCAACTATGCTTTTTTTGATTACGATATAAACGAAGCCCTTCACATTTCTGACAAGGAAAAACAGATTTTATCAGACTACGAACAGCACATCGAAACTGAAATAAACCAAAACATTGACATGCATTCGCAGGATTTAATTGTTATAAATCTGACTTCCATTCTGGGGTATTGTCAGCGATACTACAACAGGCAGTTTTATACCCGCACCAATCTCAACAAAGACTTCATTATTCAATTTGAGCATTATCTTAAAAGTTATTTTGAATCGGAAAAGTTGCAAGAAAAAGGGTTGCCAACCGTGGCTGATTGTGGCGAGGCATTAAATATGTCGGCAGGCTATCTCAGCGATTTATTAAAAATAGAAACCGGGCGCAGCGCGAAAGACCATATCCATGATTTTATTATTGAAAGAGCCAAAAACTTTTTGTTGAGTACCAATAATCCTGTCAGCCAAATTGCTTATGATTTAGGGTTTGAATATCCTCAACATTTCGCTAAACTGTTCAAGGCTAAAACCGGATTAAATCCAACAGATTATAGAACTGTGAATTAGCAGCCCTGTGCCTAAACAAGACCGTTCGTCGGGAATGAAGCAAAATTCCAAACCCTTAACAATTTCGCAATAGAGTTAAGAGCCGAAATCCATGCCCAAACCATAGATATTATTCAAATTTTACGGTCAATCAAATTATTCGGGAGCGAACCTTAGCACATTTACAAATCATACTCTAAAAGCAAATCATCAAAATTTTGCATCTCTGTTTTAGTTAGATACACCGATTTTACAAATATAGGGGGTTGGGCATAATTAGTCGTATGGTAGCCGTTTACTGTCGTTTGTAGCCGTTTGTAGCCGGATATTGGAAGATCGTGTTGCAATGCAATGGACTTGTTTTCAATTGATTATGATGCGTTAAGGCCGTGGTTTTTGGTTGTGTTTGTTTCCTGGATGTTTTTATTGTATTTTTGGGTGGTGTAGGGATATAGCTTAGTTCCAGTCAACCAAAAAACAAATAGATGATAAAAACTTTGATAAAACTAATACCCTTGGTTTTGATAATAAATACGATGGAATTGAAATCACAAAATTGGATAAAATACGATAAAGAAGAATTCCCATTTTTGACATCAAGGGATTTAGATGATTCTTTCCACCCCTCTTTGGATCAATATAAGCAAAAATTATTTAAAGATTACGAAAGAGCAAAAAAAGAATTTGGGTTTAATAGTTATTTTTTTGATGTTGAGTTTAGTGGAGAATTAGAGGACTATGCAGCGCTTATTGATTCCATATTATCGCTACTGCCTGATAAATGCGAATATGAAATAGTTGAAGCATATACGGATGAAAAAGCAAATAAGTGGGTCGTTGATGTAAATGTAAATGGCGATCAATATCAATTTTCAACGATTGCTGTCAGTGGAGCATTTTTAGAAATGGTTGATATTTATGAAAATTTTGATGAAATCATTGCCCGGAATATTCCTGATTATAAGATGATCTCTCCTATGGATTATGGGCAAATTGCTGAAGTTTTTATTGAAAAAAAAGAGGATTTAAAAAAAGCCAGTCAGATAGGTTTTCCTTATCCCCCCTTTTATTTAGAATTCAATCGGAAAATACCTAAAAATTGGTACTTGCTCTTGCCAGAAGCCATAATTGAAAATGAGGAAAAATTGATTGAAACATATATTGAAGTATCAAATGAATTTCATAGAGATTTTACTCCTGAGAAAAAACTAACAAAAGCAAATTTTCATATTTGTGATATTATAGGAAATGGTCCGATTTATATCTGGCTTCATGGTATGATAATCGAAGCTCCAAGTAGATTTAACAAAATGGTGAAATGTTATCCTGATTTGTCTGCTTTTATTTTCGCATATGCAGTTGTTAAAATGAATGATTGTGATTTATATCTGTACGACACAAAAGAAAAGAAACGAAGACTTTTAAAACCAGAAGAATTAAAAGATATTATTGAAACCAATCTAATAAATGAATAGAAGAGGCTGACTGGAACAAACGCTACCACATCATGCCTTGCCGCAGGCGCAACACAAGGCACGCCGGGTAGCTTTTCCGTTCTGCAACAGGCAAAAACCGACTGCATTTGAAATTTAAAACCAAAATACACATACAATGTGATTTTTTCACTACATTTGCATAAAATAAACGCAAAATTATGCTAATTAGGTTTACAGTCGAGAATTTTTTGTCATTTAAAGACCGTGAAGTTTTTTCTCTTATTCCAGGAAGAGGAACTCTAAAATCACACCACAAATCCAAATCGATAAAAGGGACTTCTGCTCTTAAAACCGCTGTAGTGTATGGTGCAAATGCATCCGGAAAATCTAATCTAATTAAAGCTATTGAATTTGGAAAAGTGCTTGTATTGAAAGGTAACAAAGCAGAACAACCTATAAAGTTTAGCGGCTTTAAGCTTGACAAAAAACTACTCAAGCAGAATTCGCGAATTGAATATGAAATTCAACACAAGAACAAAAATTATGCTTATGGCTTTATTTTCAATTCCAAGGAAATAATTGAAGAATGGCTGTATGAAATTTCCAAAACAACAGAAAAAAAGATATTCACTAGAGACAAAAACAGACAAAATGAATTTGACCTTGAAGCAATTCTAAGTAAAAATAAGAATTCAGAGGAAAAACAATTTTTAGAGTTTACAGCTAAAGGAACTCAAAAAAACCAATTGTTTTTATCTGAAATTAGAACAAGAAAGGTAAAAGAAAATGTTTCAAACATAGATGACCTAATCAATGTAATTGATTGGTTTCAGAATGCTCTAACGGTAATATATCCTAACTCGAAAAACGTTGGAAAGAAATTTGAATTATTAGAAGATACAGATTTAAATAAATTATTTACCGAGATGCTTGGGTATTTTGATACAGGAATTGATGGAATCGAATTTAAAGAAGTGGATATAGATAAAATTGATATTCCAAGTGAAATTTTAAAAGATATTGAGAACGATTTATTAGGCGATAAATCAGAAAAAACTAATGCATTTATTTCAAATATTCAAGATGACAAATACTACGTTATTTCTTTACTAAAGGATGGTTCATTAAGGGCTCAACTTTTAAAAACAAAACATAAAATTATTGGAGGTGGATACGAACTTTTTGATTTAAAAGACGAATCAGATGGAACAAGAAGAATAATGGATCTAATTCCATTGATAATTGATTTTTTCAAAGGAGATAACGTCTTTGTAATTGATGAAATGGAAAGAAGTTTACACCCCAATTTAATATATGACCTATTTGATTTCTTTTTGTCAAAATGCAAAAATGTCAATAGTCAGTTTATTGTGGCTAGTCACGAATCAACACTTTTAACTCAAAAATTACTACGTAAAGATGAGATTTGGTTTGTTGTTAAAGACAAATTAGGTGCCAGTAGATTACATTCACTAGAAGATTATAGTATTCGTTTTGATAAAGAAGTTAGACGTGATTACTTATTAGGAAGATATAAAGGCGTTCCAAAGTTTGGGAACAGAGATAATCTTACTGTAATTCCTCAATTTAATTAAGTATGCCTAGAGAACCAATTCCACTAATAAGAGAGGGCGGATTTTTAGATGCTGAAAAATTGTTCATTCTGTCATACGAAGGTGAAAAGACGGAAGTCAAATACTTCAATAATTTCCGACAGTCTGATTATTTTAATGATTCGGGTATAATTGAAATTGTTCCGTTAAAAAGGGAAGTAAATACAGGTACAGATCCATTAAGTGTTAAGAGACTTCTTAAAAAAGCCAAAGCCAATTATCCCTTTAAGAAAACAGATGAATTTTGGCTTATTATTGACAGAGACCATTGGGAAACTATTCATAAAATAGACTTCGACAAATTAGTAATAGACTGCAATAAGGAAAATAATTTTTTCTTAGCTATGAGCAACCCTTGCTTTGAAATATGGCTAATAATGCATTTAAAGGATATTACTGAGTACAATGAAGAAGAAGTGACTAAACTTTTAGAGAATGCATCGGTAAGCAGAAAGAAAAATCATATTGATATTATACTTGGAGACTTACAAGGTATTGGATATAATAAAAACCCAAATCCAGATACGTTTTTACCGTTAACAAAAACAGCTATTGAAAGAGCTAAAATAATAGATGATGTGAATGAACCATATCCTAAAAATTTAGGCTCACACATCTACAAATTAATTGAAAAATTACTGAAAGAATAAAGCCCGATTGCACAACAATGTATATAAAAAATAGGCGAGATAGTCTTAAATTCAAGGCTTGTGGCTCGCATCAAAGTTTGTGCTTAACCGAAAGTTTCGTGCTTTGTAATCGCCTACTTTTCATATACTAAACGTTCTCAGCAAGCAAATAACCAGTAACATCAAACGATTGCGAAAATATTTATTGAATAATAATAATCGAATGAATTTAACAAAAAAGTTAATCGTTGAATTGATTTTAATATTTTTTTCTTCATTGCCATTGACTGCTCAATCATTCACTATTGACAAAAATTCTATTGGCTTAATAGAAAACGATTCAATAGTTATTGGTAGTGGATTTATATTAGATTCAGCAAATCAAGTAATTACTTCCGCACACGTAATTTGGAATCAACCTAAAGTTTATTTTTCAACCGATGGCAAACGATATGAATTAGAAGTTCGAAGAATTGATGTGATTAATGATATCGCATACCTAAAGAGTGATTCAACGATTTGTGAAACTCCCTTCAAAAAAGCATCTATAACCGATGTCGAAAACGGTAAGGCAATTGTTTATATTGGTTACGATTGGGTTGATACAAAACAGAGTAATCAAAATACAATTAAAGTTCATCAATCTAAAATAACCGCATACGGAAAACAATTCAATAATGGAGGAAATGCTAATTTCATTGAATTCATAGGAGAAGGTAAACCGGGGTATTCAGGTGGACCTGTTCTAAATTGGAATGGAGAAATATTAGGATTAATGAGAGAGGCTTGGTTTAGAAAAGATTTGAAAGTTGGATACCAAACACTAATAAATCGAGCTTTCTTGATAAATTAAAGATGAAAGCCAGCTGAGAATCGGGTATGCAACATTTGGCATTTGGTGTTTTGCGTTCATGTTTAGCTCGTATTTCGCTTTTTGTAACGGGCGACAGATATTCGCTCCGAAAAGCCAAACGTTGCATACCCAAAACGTTATCAGCAACCAAAAAACAAATTTAAATGTCAGTAGTAATAGAATTTAGACAAATTGAGAAAAAGAATATTATTTCAGAAAACAAAATCTGTGAAATTTTTGAATTAAAATTAGAGGATGTTAATTGGAAGGGAGGATGTCATTTAGACCCTGATCTATTCTATGAATTAATATCACCAACCCAACATTGGACTGAAGTATATTTTCGACCACCCTTAGCAAGATTTCTCTTTTATTTTTTAGCCATTGACTTAGAATCCAATATTGGAGTAAAGAACGTTAATGAGGAAACAATTTTACTAGCTCATAGTCCAACTAAAATATTGGAGTTTATCGGCATGGCTAAAGAATACACCAAAATCGGTCGAAATGGAAAGTTTGACGAATTGAAAGAATTACTTGAAGAGGCAGTACAAAAAGAATACTTGATTGTAACCAAATATAATTAAACAAAAGCTGATAACATACGCTACCACATCATGCCTTGCCGCAGGCGCAACACAAAAAAGTACGCCGCATCCACTGACCGTTACAGATAACCTAAAATTAAAACCAAATGATAAGTAAAATAATAAATAAAATTATGCTCTTAATAGACCTTAGAAGTACTAAAACCCTAAAAATAGGAAGACACGTGGAATTTATTAATTCTGGTAAAATAATGTCCATAAATTCTTATTTGGGGTATAATGAAAACAAAAGTGTAAAAATTGCAAATAAATCAAAAAGAAGTTACATAAATAATTCCGGAACTATTATTTTTGGAAATACAGTAAGAATTCACAAAGGATTCGGAATTGATGTCTCTGGAAAATTGAGTATTGGGGATGAAACATATATTAATCCTGACTCAATTATTGTTTGCCATAACGAAATATCGATAGGAAGCCATTGTGCTATAAGCTGGAATGTTACGATCATGGATGATGATTTGCATAACATCTCCACTAATGAAAAAAGGAACAACAATATCACTATAGAAGATCATGTTTGGATTGGTGCAAATGTGTTCATAACCAAAGGGGTAACAATTGGAAATGGTAGTATTATTGCTGCAGGAACAATAGTTACCAAAGATGTCCCTTCAAATGTTCTTTTTGCCGGGAATCCAGGAAAAGTGGTCAAAGAAAATACAAAGTGGAAATGAAATCAAATCAAATTACGAATTCAGGAATATATCGTTTGGGAGGAATAGCAGGAATCTGTGCGGGGTTATTTATCCTCACTTTTGCAATTATTTCGGAAAGTAAGGGAATTCTTTTTGCTCCTGGTGCACTGGCAGATGGGGCAATTGATAATTGGTTGCAAAATGTAAGAAGCCACGCTGATGCATCAAGGTTCTTACTCATTTTGCCAATCATGGGGTTTTTTGCGATGCTTATTGTAGGAATGGTAATGTATCAAATTATTGCTGAAAATTTTTGGCAAAAGAACCTTTCATTGGTTGGCTATGTTATCGGGGTTCCTGTGGTAGTAGGAGCGTTTGTGGCTCATTTAAGTCTGGTAAATCAATTGGTGCTTCCTTTAACTCAGTCAGTAGAGTTGGATACACAGGTTCGATTTTTTACAACAGTATCCATTCATCGCTGGGAAATAGTGAACAGCTTCATAGGCCCGTCTTTTGTCATCATTTTGGGGCACACCCTAATGGCCTGGGCTGCCCATAAAGCGAATATGTTCCCCAAATGGCTAACATATTGGGCTTTGTTTAATGGCAGCTTATTGTTAATTAGTTTCCTTTATTTTGTTTCTCCTGTTTTGAAAATTGCATCCATCGGTGCCCCTTTAAGTATGCTATGGCTAATTACATTGGGAGTAACATTGTTAAAAATGTCCAGAGCCGCATAAAAAATGGACTTTGGAAATTTGACGGGGAAACGGCAACAGATATGACAAAGTAAAGGCTCCGGAAGACAACGCATATAAAAATAGCGGATAAAGGGTGTTCTCCCGACTCATTGGGCGAATTTTCCAGAGCAACTAGCAAAAAAAAGAATCCTGAATAATGGAAATTAAAGATGGCAAACCAGCTGTTTATTTCGAAACAAGAAAAGAGTGGCGAAAATGGTTGAAAGAAAATTGCGAAACTGAAAAATCTGTGTGGTTGATTCTGCATAAGAAAAATAGTAAGACAGCGTGCGTAAATCTTATCGAAGCTACAGAAGAGGCATTATGTTTTGGCTGGATAGACAGCCTTTGTAAATCGAGAGATAATGAAAGTTATTATTTGACTTTTAGCCCTCGGAATCCTAAAAGGAGTAATTGGAGCGATAGAAATATAGAACGTGCCGAACGACTGATTGAGCAAGGTTTAATGACAGAATTTGGACTTAAATTTATTGAAATCGCAAAAGAAAAAGGGAATTGGACGAAAAGATAACCCCGAAAGCCAGTGGTCGATAATGCTCCTAAGTGGTCGTGCCAGGTATAAGCCAGACCGTTAAGAAGACAGGATTCAATAATCTGATTCAGTGGAGAATTTGACAAAAGCGTAATAATGAAGCATAATAAAAAACTTAGCCTGGCAGATTTTCAGATTAGCGAAACAAGCTAGTTGAAACGGAAGAAAATCAGGCTTTGAAGTCTACCGCAACTTGCGTTAATCAGGATGTATATGGCCGTGGTCAATGTGATTGTGCTTGCTTGCTGCCTGTTTTTATTGTATTTTTGAGAAGTGTTGGCAGCCATACGGCCACTGCACAAAAAACAAACCTTTATCCCGCCATCAATTGACTAAACGCCAGCCCTGGACAAAATTAAAAGAGGTATTTTTCCCATCCCACCACCTGACACAAAATGCCACCTTTAATCCTGTCCGACCACTCAGTATCGTGTAACAAAAATAATCGCTTTAAATAAAATTTCGATTGCCCAGTGCTTGTTGAAATTAAATAATGAACCGCCGAGTTAAAATTAGGTGCAGAGCACCTTAATCTGTGTTGGCCAACACAGATTAAGGTGATTCAAGGTGCAGCGCACCGCAACCTAAACCTTCGAACATCGAAAGAATGTTGCGGTGCGCTGCACCTTAGATAGATTTTTTAATCTTTTTACAACAAATTTTTCGGTGCTCCGCACCTATTATAATTTTCGGCGGTTATTAAATCAAATTCAATAAGCAAAGGGTGATCGAGGGCTTTTTTTTAATTTAATTTCCAGGAAAAATTTGTAAAATTTCTCTATTCAAAACTATAATGAATCTTTTGTTACACAATATTTAAGTAGTTGCAGTAAATAAACGCTGCATTTTACTCCATAAAACTAACAATAGTTTTGAACACAAAACCGTGTTCTGTCCCCCCAATATTAGCTTATGTTAAGCTAGATAGGCATCTGCTGCCTCCCGATTGAAACAGCAGCAGTTTGCTTATCCATTTTAGGATGGCCGGCACTAAACCATTAAATACGGTATGTATTCAGCATGAGGGCATAGTGGAGCAAAAAGTAAACTTCAATCAAGTTATAACCATTAAAACAAGAAAATGAAAAAATGCTTTTGTGCTAATCATTTTAATAATTAAGGTTTATTCATTTGTCCGGAATAAATACGATTCTCCTTTTCAGTTCAGGGACTATGACCGTAAATTAGAACCCAACCCACCAGGACATTGCAGCCTTTCCATCGAAGAGAACCACTCCCACTAACAGCACCTGCCGTGGACGAGGGAATAAAAAGTTTTGTATCTTTAATAAAAAATTTAGGGATTAACGGTAGTTGACTGTTCCAAACGCCAACTACTGCCAGCCGTAAACCGTTCGGAAAATGGAAAATAAAAAGCAGTGGTCACCAGAACAAGGTGAAACATTAATCAGTGTTTTAAAAGGCCGTTTTGAAAAAAACATGAACCGCCATCAAGGTATTGAATGGGCGAAAGTACAGGTAAAGCTGGAGGCGAATCCGGAAAAACTGTGGTCGCTCCATGAAATGGAAGAAACGGGCGGGGAACCGGATGTGGTGGGTTTTGATCAAAAGACGGGCGAATACATTTTTTATGATTGTTCCCCGGAAAGTCCCAAAGGCCGCAGAAGTGTTTGTTACGACCGGGAAGCACTGGAGTCAAGGAAAGAACATAAACCGAAAAATAACGCCATGGATATGGCCGCGGCTCTGGGCATTGAACTTTTAACGGAAGCACAATACCGTGAGTTGCAGCAGCTTGGGAATTTCGATTTGAAAACATCGAGCTGGGTGGAAACACCTGCAGCGATTCGAAAACTCGGCGGGGCCCTCTTTTGCGACCGTCGCTACGACCATGTTTTCGTGTATCACAACGGTGCCGAATCGTACTATGGAGCCAGGGCGTTCCGTGGCTCGCTAAAGGTTTGAATGTTGCACCGACAGCGAATCCAGCCAGCCAGCAGGGCGCCCCTGTCCGTTAAGCAGGTGGTCAAAAATAAATTGAACAATTGCCATCGATCGCCCCAACCCTTAAGAGGAGTCTACCCCAAAATGGGGCCATTTATTTTTGTCCCTTCCCTTACTGCTCTCCACCCATTGTACGATAAATTTAAAAAATGAAAGCACTACTTATCATACTCTGTTCAGCGATATACTTTGTAGGATATTCTCAGACGCAAATTTCACTGACCGAAAGCCATGTCCCTGGATTTAAGAATTTATTTAGTACTCAAATGAGACCTGGAGTATCCTGCTACAGAATACCGGCCATGGTTACCGCACCCAATGGAGATTTGGTGGCTGCTATAGATGAAAGAGTCCTTTCTTGTGGAGACTTAAAATGGAATAAAGATATAAATATAGTAATACGCCGAAGTCCTGATAATGGCGTTTCCTGGTCTGAAATGGAAACGGTGGTAGATTATCCTTTGGGCAAATCAGCTTCCGACCCCTCCATGATCGTCGATAAAGAGACAAGTACCATTTTCCTGTTCTTTAATTTCATGGATTTGGAAAACGAAAAGGACGTCTATTATTTAAAAGTAATCAAGAGTGCAGATAATGGAAAAACCTGGAGTGCGCCCATCGATATAACTTCACAAATTACAAAACCTGAATGGCATAATGATTTTAAGTTTATTACTTCCGGACGGGGAATACAAACCAGTAGGGGTAAATTGTTACATACCCTGGTGAATTTAGAAAATGGCCTTTATCTTTTTGGAAGTGATGACCATGGTGAAAGCTGGCATTTTATTGATACGCCGATTATCCCAGGCGATGAATCTAAAATAGTCGAGTTAGTGGATGGCAGCTGGATGATCAATAGTCGTGTCAACGGTAAAGGAACCCGGTTGGTTCACCTTTCTTCTGATGAAGGAAAGACCTGGCAATCCAGGGCCGATACATCTCTTATTGATCCGGGGTGTAATGCCAGTTTAATCAGATACACCTCGATAAAGGAGGGAGCCGATAAAAATCGACTGCTTTTTGCTAACGCAAAAATGAAAGACGATCGCAGGAATATGACCATTCGAATAAGTTATGATGAAGGTAAAAGCTGGACAGAAGGCAAAACCATTTATGAAGGAAGTGCTGCTTATTCTTCAATGACTATTCTCCCAAACGGAGAGGTCGGACTGTTTTTTGAAAAGGATAATTATCAGGAAAATGTGTTTGTCCTCCTTACCCTGGACTGGCTAACGGATGGAAAAGATGATTATTAATTGATTGAACAAAAATAACAAGAGTGTCCAATTGACTCAGATCACCTCGATGTCGAATTGTGAACTCACAGGCTCTTGTAGTGATTGCCGGCCATTCAAATTAAAGATCTTTTATGATGGGAAATACACCTACTATTACAGAGGGATGTTTCAGGATAGTGTCATCCCTCTTTATAGATTTTTGAATAAAACTATTGTTGAAACTAAATGGAAAAAAATTAAAAAGAATGGATCAAAACAACGAAAATGACCTGTTTCCGGAAGTCATGGAAGCCAACCATCTGACCTATGAAACCATCAATAATGAATTGTTCATAAGGAAGAGCAAGAAGAAAAACAACGTCATTCAAACCTACATTGTCTTATCGGTTATCGGTTTAACCGCAGGCATATTTCTTTTCTTATTCGTATGGATCAAACTTGGGATTATAGCGATTGTTCTTGCCGGAACATTTTTATTCACGGCAATGAATCTGAGGGACAGAGAAAAAAATGCCGAAAAGAAGGCCATTAAAATTTCAACCAGTCAAATTGAAATAAAAGAAGGGTACCGAACCAAAAAGATCAATCTGGATGACATTGCTGAGTTCAGAACAAAGGTGCATAAAGCCAAAAACCTGTTTGTCGGGAACATTATCATTGTCACGGATGATAACAAAACCTTCGGCCTGCTTGATATTTTCGGGAATGATGAAGAAGTGGTCCAGAATGATCTGCTGATCATATCGAATCATTTGGTGGATAATTACTTACCCTGATTTTCTCTGATGTTCAAAGCATTCCGTCAAAAAAAATGGCTTCGGAGATCCGGATTTTGATAGATTTTGTTTTATGTTGTTTTTTGTATATTTGGGGAGGTACATATATCTTAGGGAAATGTAAAATTTAGAATGATAAATAAAAATGTAAAAGTGTTGATTTTCAGTGATTTACATGATTAAAATTGTCGATTTATTTTTGAACTGTTCCTTAGTTAGCGGTCAGCAAGAAAAAAATCAAAAAATAATGAAAATCGGATTTGATAATATTTACGGGCAAATAATTCCAATTGAAGATTTCCGGTTGAAATGGAGATTTACGGAGGAAAAATACGACAAACTACCAGAAATACATCTCGAACAATTAAAGCCACTAAATGAAAAAGCATCAGAATTTATTTGGAATTTTATTTCAAATTCGGGAATTCATAACGAGACGCCATTTAAAAAAGATTTCTTCAAAATGATAGATAAAGCCAAAATTTTAGAATCAAATGAAAAAGAGATTAAAAAATGGCTTTACCAAAGAGGATTACCATTTGAAAAAGAAGTTTTTCTTTCATGGCAGCCAGAATATGCGATGATAGTTCCTTGGAAAATTTTGATAAAATATTTTGATAGTTTCTATTATGGTTCATCAGATGATTTAACAATAATAGACCAAAGTTTAAATTGGTCGATTCTGTTTTATCACGAAGACGAAATCTACTTTGGAACTAATAAAGAATTTGAACCGAGTGAAACATTTAAAAATATTGACTTCATTTGGTGAAATAATACAAGACAAAAGGAAGCCGAACCGCTAACAAAATGGATGACAATCATACTTTTTTGCCGCAAGCGTAACACAAAAAAGTACGCCGACTCTATTGACTGTTATCGATCCTTAAGAAAAAATACCAACCAATGGAAAATCAAGATTTAATTGAAATTGTCAAAGAAATGGCATTTAGCGGAAAAGATTACGAATCAATCAAAAAGGAATTGCAGCGTTATTCAGCCAAATCCTCGAATGAATCAATCAATTTCGCAAAAAGCAAAATTGATGATTACATTGTAAAATTTCAGCTTGCAAGTCAAGAGAAATCAAAAGCATTAAATCAAATCATAATTGGCTTGGTTTTATTTCTTCTGGGAATTGGAATAACAGGATACACCTATTTCAGAGGAAATAGTCAATATTTTTTAGCTTACGGTGCAATCCTAATAGGTGCCTGGATTTTTAAAGAAGGGTACAAGACCTATCGAAAACCAATAGAAGAGTTAGTGCCCGGAAAAAATGTTTTTCGCAGAGAATGAACAATTGATTGGATTTAAAGAAACAAGCCCTTTGGCCAAAGCTCTGACCATCAAATAGATTGTCTTGATCTAATTGGAAAAGAATTAAGTAAGTACTTAAGTAATTGTTCAAATTTATTTATAAGTTATATTTGTACCCAAAAAGATGGGTCGAAAATCAAAGAAGCTAGACTTAACGGCGGCAGAGAAAGCTGAATTGGAAAAAGGATTCAAATATTCTGGATCAAAAGTGTTTTCCCAGCGATGTCACATGATTTTATTGAAGAATCAAGGGTTGACCTCACAACAGATTGCTGATATTTTTGGCGTTACTTTTCAACCGGTAAATAGTTGGATCAAAAGGTATCTTTCCGATGGGATCGAAGGTTTGAAAACAAAATCTGGTCAGGGAAGAAAGCCCATTTTAAACAAAGAACAGGATGAAGCCAAAGTAAAAGCAGCTATCAAAAATGAACGGCAACGAATTAAGTTAGCGAAAGAAGACTTAGAAAAAGATTTAGGAAAAAGCTTCAGTGTTTTAACCCTAAAACGATTTTTAAAAAACTTGGGTGCCGATGGAAACGAATCCGTTTAAGACCCAAAGGAAAACCTAATAAAGAACTATATGAAGTTCGAAAAGAATCTTTGAGTTTGATAGAACAGCAAGCTGAACTTGGAAACATTGACCTGTATTATGCTGATGAAACGCAATTTTCTCAACAAGGCTATGTTCCTTACGGCTGGCAATTTAATGATGAAGATGTAGCTATTGAAGCATGCAAAGGCAAATCACTGAACTGCTTCGGATTGCTTTCAAGAACCAATCAATTCATCTACAAAATGACAACGCAAAATATCAACTCAGATCTTGTAATTGAAATCCTGGATAACTTATCCTTGCGTATAACCAAGTTTACTTTTGTGGTCCTGGATAATGCAAGAATACATACTGCCCGTAAAGTCAAACAACTTTTCGAGGTATGGCAGCAAAGAGGTTTGTTTATTTTTTACTTACCTCCATACTCGCCACATCTCAATATTATTGAAAGGCTTTGGAAAGAAATGAAACAAGGATGGCTGAAACCTTCCGATTACCATTCTGCTGATGATTTATTCTATGCTGTAAATAGAGTTTGTTCAGCAATCGGTAGTTCCTTGTTCATAAACTTTTCAAAATACTCCTTTTAGTTATATTTTATTTTGAACAATTACTTATTATTAAATTTTTAAACAAAATGAAAAAGAGATCCATTCATGTTTTCAGGTTGGCACATCTCAGATACACCTGCTTGCTGCTCCTGATTGTTTTCCTGTTGGGATGCAAGACCACTTCAACGGTTCAGAATAACCAAAATATAAAAACCGGCGAGATACCCATCCGGGAATATTCGGTTCAATCGGTTTTATGGCAGCAACAGTCGGCAGAATACAAGGCACTTTGTTATCAGGCTTTTAATATCGCCCGGTATCGGCTGGAGGATCGGCTCTCGCAGGAGGTAGCGCAGGACAAACCTTTGGCCATCATTACGGATATTGATGAAACGGTGCTCGATAACAGCCCGAACCAGGCTAAAATGATTGAACAGGATGTAGAGTATTCCAGGGACGGCTGGGCCAAATGGGTACGCCTCGAAAAGGCAGAACCTGTTCCCGGCGCGTTGGAATTCATGGAGTATGCCCGATCTATGGGCGTGGAAGTATATTATGTTTCCAACAGGAGTGTAGACCACCAGCAGGAAACGCTGGCCAACCTCCAAAAAATGGGATTCCCCTATGCCGACAACGACCACATCCTGCTGAAAAGCACCGTCAGCGGAAAGGAAGGCCGGCGGAAGACCGTGGCCACCGACCGTGAGATCATCCTGCTGATGGGCGATAACCTATCCGATTTTTCGGAGTTATTCGACAACCGGTCCACTGCGGAAAGAAATGCGGCCGCCCAATCCCTGCAACCGGAATTCGGCAACCGGTTCATCGTATTGCCCAATCCCATGTACGGAGACTGGGAAACCAAAGGCATTTATGAAGGAAAGTACAACTGGACGCCTGTACAGAAGGACTCACTGAGGCGCGCGAAACTGATCGGTTTTTGACCGGGTTAGTAAAAATGCTGCTTCTTTCCTTTTGAACCTGAACCCTTAAATGCTATTACCATGAAGCCCCTGGTCTTGTTTTTTATGCTGTTCTTTTCTTTTCTGTCGGCCTTTCCGCTCGCCGGACAAACTGAAATTCGCACGGGGCTGGAGCTTACGCCCGACCACTTTCCCCAGGAAGGCATTCCTAAAGGAGAGGTAAAGGGCCCTTTCAATTTTTACAGTAAAATCCTGGAAGGAACGGTTCATCAATACTGGCTTTTTATTCCGGCTCAATACGAGGCTTCAAAACCCGCCAGTGTTTTAATTTTCCATGATGGTTTTCGATCCAGGCACCCGGAAGGCAGCATTCGAGCACCCCAGGTGATGGAAAACTTAATTGCCCGGGGGGATATGCCTGTAACCATTGGTATTTTTATCACGCCGGGAAACCGCTCTGAAGACTATCCGGATGATTTGGGTTGGGGCAACCCGGACAACCGGACGCAGGAATACGATGCCATGGATGATCGCTATGCACAGTTTATTGTGGAAGAAATGCTGCCTGAGGTGGGCCAACAATACCATTTGACCAGTGATCCTGATCAGCGGGCGATCTGTGGTACCAGCAGCGGTGCTATAGCAGCTTTCACCGTGGCCTGGCATTACCCCGATGTATTTCACAAGGTTTACTCCGCAATTGGCAGTTATGTCTCCATCGGTTTCAGGCCGGAGGAAACACCGGTGAAACTCGGCGGGCAGGATTACCCGGCGCTCATTCGACGGGAGGCCATTCGCCCCATCCGCATTTTCCTTCAGGACGGAAACAATGATCTGGACAATGAGTGGGGCAACTGGTTCCTGGCCAACCAGCAAATGGTTTCGGCAATGCATTACGCCAATGAAGCGGCGGATAAAAACGAAAGGCCTGGCCCGCGTTACCAGGTAAACGCCGTATGGACGGACGGCGAGCATAACGACAAACATGCCGGGGCACTTCTTCCTGAAGGGTTAACGTGGCTTTGGGCTGAAATTAAATAGATCGCTTGTTAAAATGACTGCATTGGGAGCCCTCCGGAATCCCGCCCTTCCCATAGCCAGATCCGTCATCGGTAATTCAAAAAGGCAGCAACAACACCTGAGGTTTTTTATTCTAATCGGGATAACTGTCTACAGTTGTTCACAGACCAAGAAAAATGATAACTTTAGCATTAAAAATAACCTACCTTCAAAAGTAAAAATCATGAATTTAAACAACAATAAAATTTTAATCACCGGAGGCGGAAGCGGGATAGGCCTGGGGTTGACAGAAAGATTCATAAAAGAAAACAACACCGTTATCATTTGCGGCAGGCGTGAAGAAGTCTTAAAAGCTGTTGCCGACAAATTTCCCAACGTTATTACCAGGGTCTGTGACTTGTCGGTAGAAGCAGAACGGGTTGAACTTTATCATTGGGTCGCCGCTCATCACAACAATCTGAATGTGCTTGTGAACAATGCGGGCATTCAGCAATGGATGAACGTTTCAGAGGATGATTTTTACCCAAGAGCTATGGATGAAATTATGATCAATACGGTGGCTCCGATCCATTTGACCCATTTATTCCTGCAATTGAAATCATTGGACACCATAATAAACGTGACCTCGGGTCTGGCTTTTGTCCAGCTGACAAAAGTGCCTGTATATTGTGCCACAAAAGCATTTTTTCATTCTTTCACCCTTTCTTTGAGGCATTTGTTGAAGTCAAAAAATATTGAAGTGATCGAAATGATTCCTCCCGCGTTAAATACAGACCTCGGGGGGAAAGGCATACACGATGGGCACCCCTCCGTAAGTGACTTTACAGACGCCGTTTTCCGGCAAATGAAAGAGGGGAAAACCGAACTTACCTTTGGATTCAGCGAAGTCATGGTGAACGCCAATCCGGAAGCGATTAAGGCCACTTTTTCTAAAATGAACCCGTGATATAACATTCGAAGCCGGTTGGCCCCCTTATGGGACTTTTCAGGGTAATCCTTGCCTGGAAATTTATATTTAACAATGAACACTTTCTAAAAAAGACTTCCAATGAAATTTTTCCATCAATACGAGCCCACGGAAGCTCAGAAAGACATCATTCGTGAATTTCAAATTCTTCATGTGAAATGGGATGAATCAGTGCCTTTGCCACCGCCGTTTATTACTTGCCTGGCCAATACCGAGCAGAACCTCTATTTCTACCCGAAGGATCATGTAAAGGTGTTGCCAACTATTGATGCGGAAGGAATAACAGCTCCAATGGCCAATATTACAGGCCCCAAGAATAAACCTGTTGGATTAAAATTTGGAAAGGATTACCTGATGATAAAAGTAGCCTTTCAACCCACCGGGCTTTATCGCCTGTTGAAGATACCGATGCAAAAAACGGTGAACACCGGACTCAACGCGGCTGATTTTTTCCCACAGGAAATAAGCATCATCAATGAGAAGTTGATTAAGTCCACCTCTTATGATGAAATGATTGAACTGGTGTCGGACTTTATCAATGAAATAATGGCAAATGGAATAGCCGAAGAGGAACCCATTGACCTTGTTGCGATTAAGATGCTCGATCCATTCGCCAAAAACAGTCTGCCGGAATGGGCTTCGATGGCTTGCCTCAGTCTTCGCCAGTTTGAACGCAATTTCACGAAACGCGTGGGCATCTCTCCTAAAATGTACATCCGGATCGTACGTTTTGAAAATGCGATGAAGATCAAAAATCAATCACCCGAAAAAAGCTGGTCGGATATTGCCCTGGAATGTGGCTACAACGACTCCTCTCATTTATTGCGGGAATTCAGGCAGTTCGCTGATTTTCCTCCCGGAACCCTGATAAAAAAGCAGACCAGCGGGTATGGGGATTTTCCCACCGGATAAAGAATGTCGTTTTTTTCCTAAACTACAATGGTGAGGTACCCATATTTTTGGAAGGCGGATGATGGATTGACCCATCCGTTTTACAATATTATTTTAAAAATGGGGAAAGAACAATATAGTACAGTCATTATTGGAGCGGGACAGGCTGGGCTCTCTGCAGCCTATTATTTGAGTAAAATAAATGATGATTTCATCGTATTGGATGAAGCAAGCCGGCCGGGGGATTCCTGGCGAAAAAGATGGGATTCCCTTCGCCTTTTTACTCCGGCCCAACATGACGGTCTGCCGGGATTACCGTTTCCTGCCAAACGCGGGGCGCTACCCACCAAAGATGAAATGGCAGATTACCTGTCGGACTATGTGGGTAAATTTTCGTTGAATGTTCAATCCGATACGAAAGTCAGTGCCTTGAAAAAAACTTCAGAAGGGTACGAAGTGGAGACCTCCAGGGGCAAATTTTACGCTGATCATGTCATTGTGGCTACGGGCACCAATCCGCATGCCTACATTCCGGCCTTTGCTTCGGAGATCGACAAAAGCATCGCCCAGATCCATTCGTCAAAATACAAAAATCCGCAATCCTTTCCCGGCACCCAAACGCTGGTGGCCGGCGCAGGCACCTCGGGCGTGGAGATCGCCATAGAACTTTCCGAAAGCAGGCCTACCCTGATTTCCGGTCGGGGCACGCCGCATATTCCTGATTTTATTTTTCGTTATTTTGGAAGACCCTATTGGTGGTTTGCCCATAATATACTGACCCTAAAAACCCCAATCGGACGCAAAGTCGGGCCCATCATCAAAAGCAGCGGCGGACCACTGATCAGCGTGTCCATGCAAGAGGTAAAGGAAGCCGGTGTTGAACAATTGCCACGTGTAAAGGGGGTGCAGGACGGAAAACCCCAATTGGAGGATGGCCGCATATTATCGGTGGATTCTATCGTCTGGGCAACGGGTTATAAACCGGATTTCTCCTGGATCAAACTGGAGGTCACCGATGCCAGCGGCTGGCCGGAAACCAACCGTGGCCTTTCCAAAAAATTCGCGGGCCTGTATTTTGTCGGCATGATGTTCCAGTATGGTTTGACCTCCGGCCTTGTCGGTGGTGTGGGCAGGGATGCGGCCTTTGTGGTAAACCATTTGCGAAAGATGAAACACCAGGTATTGCCGACAGGCGGGGCATAATCCGTTGATTGGAGGCTGTCTCCGAAGTAAGTGAAAGGACAAAAATAAATTGAACTATTTTGGGGTAGAATCTTCTTTAGGGTTGGGCGAGCGAGGGCAATTGTTTAATTTATTTTGATCACCTGCTTAATGGAGTCAATAATGTTCTTGATTTCAATTCACTCATCCGTGTTTATCCGTAAAATCAGTCTGGATCAGCGTTCCGTTTTGGTTGAAAATGGAACAAAAGTTCGTCCCACAGATCATTCTATTTCTTATCACGCTACATGATCCATTTGTGTGGTTTGACTTCATTGGAATAAGGCTCATGGTTTTATTTGTTGACTGTTTGTTTTTATGTATTTTTGATCGGGATTGGAGTTATAAAATAGTTCACCAATCCCAAAAATTAAAAATCTTAAAAATGCAAAACATTAAATTCCCGGTTCATTTCCAATTTAAAATAACTACGTTATCCAATGATTTTACAGCAACTGATGCCAGTGGTAGCGTCATTGCTTTTGTAAAGCAAAAGATGTTTAAACTCAAAGAGGATATTCTGATTTACAGTGATGAATCAAAAACAAAAATAAACTATAGGATCAAGGCCGACAGATGGCTTGATTTTTCAGCAGCCTATGCTTTTTTTGATGAAAATGGAACTGAATTCGGGAAAATTGTTCGAAAAGGATGGAGGTCGATCTGGAAGGCACAATATGAAATTATTGATGAAAACCAGAAACTTCAATATTATATTAATGAAGAAAATGGCTGGGTAAAAGTATTGGATGCCCTGTTGGGAGAAATCCCCGGGCTCAATTTTTTTACCGGTTATTTATTTAACCCATCCTATATGGTAACCAATGAAGCAGGTAAATCGATTGTCAGGTTAAAGAAAAGTCCTTCGTTTTTTGGAAGAAAATTTGAATTAACGCAAATTGGAGCCATGGATTCGGATGATGATGATAGAATTATGCTGGGATTAATGATGATGGTGTTGCTTGAGAGGAGGAGGGGATAACCGACTGCTTTAATTTTGCAGCAATGGTGTCCAAAGTACTATGCCCCATGACTTTCGGTTGTTTAATGGCAGGTAGGAGATGAACAGGGGCCTGAAGTGTTTTTTTATCCAATGGTCTATAAAAAGCTATTCATGATAAAAATTTTTCCCATTTTTTTGCTGCTATTGTTTTCAGTCTGGGATATGCAAGCCCAGGAAGAAGCTGATACTGAACCGGTCTTTTCGGCAGATGAACCCATCTTCGACCTCACCGTGGAAATGGAAATGGGATTTCCGATAAGGGATTTTAAGCACAAAATAGACAAAGGGGTATTGTGGGGGAAAGGAATCGGACTCTTTTACCATTTTGAAGCGGTGCCCGTGGAGGCGGGACTTCGTTTTGGGGGCTTTTCCTATGACCATACCCGTCGGAAATTTGATTCCGGTTTGGCAGTTCAAAAGACCAAAAATAAAATATGGATATGGACGGCCGTGATTCGTGGTGAACCGGACTTCAATCTCCCTTTTAAAATTTATTTTGAAGGCACATTAGGACTGAGGCGTTATTATAGCCATACTTATTCAAAATATTACGGCAGTGCCCTGTTTAGTGATGAAGATGATGACGGAAGATTTGATGAAGCCAAACTCAATTCGGATTGGGGAATGGTTTACTCAGGGGCGGTTGGGGTGAAAATTTTACTGGAAAAAAATTATGGCAGCGCCCTGGACTTTCAATTCGGCCTCAAGCAGAGTCGTTCCGGTTATTTTTTGGTTCGAAACGACTTGTCGCAGGTTCAGGAGGAACCTATAGACAACTATAACGAAGAAGTTGGCTCATTGTCAATGTTATCTTTTCGGATTGGGTTGTCTTTACCCATTTTTCCAGATTAGAGAAATTTAAGGACTTACTCAAAATATTGAACATGGTAAAAAAAGACCATATCCGCCTGTTTAAAACAGAAGAAAAAGATTTAAATGTTTTTTTCCAATTCCAGCTGGATGAAGAAGCCAGGTATATGGCAGCTTTCATGCCAAAAGATTCAGGCGATATAACCGCCTACATGGAAAAATGGAAAAAAATTTTGGCCGATCCTGAAATTAACATGTGCACTATAAAAGTGGATGGTGAGATTACAGGAAGTATTTCGAAATTTGTAATGGAGGGGGAAGCTGAAATTACCTATTGGATAGATCGTAAGTTTTGGGGGCAAGGCATTGCTACAACGGCCATGAAGGCTTTCCTGGAAATGGAAAAAACGCGGCCGATTTTCGGTCGAGTCGCATTTGACAACTACGGCTCCCAAAAAGTATTGGAGAAAGGCGGGTTTAAAAAAATCGGTGTCGATAAAGGTTTTGCCAATGCCCGACAAGCTGAAATTGTGGAGTTTATTTATAAATTAGATGCTTGAAACCACAAAACAAAGGATCTTATTCAGAACGCCAAACCATACCATAAATGACTAATGCTGAAAAACAGATTATGACCAGTTTGGCCTGGTTCAGAACCCGGTATGCCCTTTTTCTTGACCTGGATCTAAACAGACCAGCCAATAAAGAGAACATCGAATCTTTCGGGCAGGCCTGGATCGGAGATTTTAAAGACGATTGGTCCGGCGCTTTTGAATCCCTTATCGAAAAAGATATCCTGGCCTTGAAGGAGGAGGAATATGTTTTTACCGAAAAAGGGGAAAAGCTGAGTAAGGAAGTCGAAGCAGAGATTCCCTTTTTCCGGTACGAATACGACAATTTCTTTAACCTCGAGCAAAAGAGCGAAGCCCATAAACAATTTTGCAGGGAAGTTTACGGAATGGATCTGGCCCAACATGGCCTTATTGATGCCGATGAATTGTCATTCCTGGTCGAAAAACTAAAAACAGCCGGTCCTCAATCCATACTGGACATAGGCTGTGGGAACGGGAAAATAACCGAACATCTGTCCTCCGAAATCGAGGGCCATTTCACCGGAATGGATATTTCAAATGAAGCGATAATCCTGGCCAACCACAGAACCCGGAACAGCGAAAAACTACATTTTGAAGTGGGCAATATGAACCATCTGAACCTGCCCCAAAAATATGACGCCATACTGTTTTTGGATACCCTGTATTATGCGGATAACATGGAAGCACTGCTTAAAACCTGTTTGTCCGCCTTAAACGAAAATGGGAAAATCTACGCTTATTTCTCCCAATGGATCATGGACAGGGAGTATTCCGAATACCTGGCTCCTGAAAATACCGGCCTGGCTCGCGTATTAAAGAATCTTCCAGCTGATTATGATTACGTGGATCTTACCGCCTCCGGGCTGCGCCACTGGAAACGAAAATTGGAAGTACTGGAAAAGATGAAACCGGCATTTTTAGAGGAAAATAATGAAGCATTATGGCAATACCGCTACAGAGAAGCCAACCGGTACGCCAACTGGGGAGATGATAAATATTCAAGATATCTTTATGAGGTAAAAAATTCATAGGGTTGCTTTTTTATAGATTTTTAAAGTATTCCTTACCCGGTCTTAAGTACAATATGAAACAATACTTCGGCATCATCAAATTAGGAAAAATCGAAAACAGGGGAAAAGGAGAAGATGAAATCGAATTGGTCAAAGCCCGGTTTGTCCATTATCCTGATAGCCAACAGCTCACGATTTGGTTGCCCTTATACGGCGGACAAGATTACGGCACCATTCGATTGGTGGATCAGAAAACAGGAAAATTCATAGAGGAAGGAGCCGTAGCAGATCGGCTGAGCGGAAGCATTCAGATCCTTTGGGATACGCTGGGCATTCCTCCCGGGGAGTATTCTATTGAAATCGAACATCCAAAAGGAGGGCAACATATCCTGTGGTTTGAAAAATTTAAGCAAGGGGTAATTCCTTCCGAAAAAGTCTCCGCTCCGATACCAGACAATACTTCCCGGCCCATTGAATACCGGGATGGTTTTGGTAACCTTCTTCCCAACGAAGATCTTATTTTAAGGGAAAAATTGACCAAAGATATGGCTGGAAAATTTTCAAGACACCTCCGTTATGAAGGCAATTTCAGGTCCGGGTATATTACTTACACAGAAGGGAATATTGTCCTCCGGTTTTATCACGAAATGGGAGGAGGAGCCTGTCATTTTTATATTGACATACCCGCTGAAAGCGCATGGGAAGCCGCTACAAAAACGCCCCTCCACCGGCGGGCAGACATTCTTGAATTTGTGGCCGGTACCGTTCAGCAGGAAAAAGCTCCGTCTTGGCGGTATGAAATCAAAGCGGATGGGATTTATTATTATTAGAAGATGTTATTCATTAGCCATTTCTTTAAGTTGACTAAGTCTTTTTTCTTAATGATAAAACTACTATAACTCAATAGTTAATATTCAATATCCGTTACTCAATATTTTTTTGCTTTCAGTTTCATCAGGATATCATTGTTTTCCAGGGTAAGTTTATTGGGGCTTAATGCTATAATTTTGTAAGGAGGCAGGGTCGCATAAAAATTACTACTGACAAGATTCCCATTCTCATCAAATTTTGTAATTGGAAATGTCGCTGCCGGATTAAAATTGATGGTCCCATCCTTAATGGTATATGAAACATCAAAACTTGCTCCTGATGTAATAGTTGTCCTGGTGCCCTGGTCGAAATTTGACCTTTCTTTTGTAAATCGGTACTCATTTTTGTCCATTTCTATATTGGGTGTTGAAACAACATCCGTTCCCAGGACAATTATGGTGTCAACAACCCATACTTTGTATAGGTCATCATAGTTGAATTTAGCATTATTTTGTGCTTTACCAGCTGTTTTACAGGAGTATACAGCCACTGTTAATAATGCTGATGCTGTTATAAAAATGATATTTTTCACGTATTATTTTTTATAGAAAGAAAAGGAGCATTTCAGAAAAGACAATGCCTTTGGGCAGTTAAAAATAGAGGACTGCCTGTTGTGCGGAGGGAATGAATGTTCATTAATCCTTGTTCGACATTCCGGGAAAAAATTTAACCGGATTATCGAACAAAGATTAACAAATCTGTCCTGACTGTTCAACAGTACCTGTCGCGCAATTAGCCTGAACCGAAAAACAAGGTCGGGAGGCTGAACAGGGAACTTTCAATGGGTTGGTATTGAAAATTCGCGGGTTAAAGCGATTCAGCTACTAAAGTTAACGCCTTCAGCGGCTTAATATCTTTTGCCGCCGCCGCCGTAACCACCACCGCCGCCGCCACGATTTCCACCGCCGCCGTAACCACCGCCGCCGCCGCCACGATTTCCGCCGCCGCCGTAACCGCCACGGTTTCCACCGCCACCGCCGCGATTTTCACGGGGTTCACCTTTCTTCACTACGATAGTTCTTCCATCCAATTCTGATTCGTTGAGGTCATTGATGGCTGCTCTTGCCTCGTCGTCGTTTGGCATTTCGACGAAACCAAAACCTTTTGAGCGACCTGTTTCTTTATCCATGATAATTTTTACAGAATCAACCTGGCCAAATGCTTCGAATGCTTGTTGTAAATCCTCTTCCTGTGTGTCAAAATTTAACTTTGCTACAAAAATATTCATGATACTTTATTAAAATGAAAAAAAAATACTGCTGAAAAAATAAGTATACCAAAGGTGGGGATTTTTTCCGGAATCAGATATATAGTTCTCTAAATTATTTACATATCGGCTGCTTTCAACGAGTTTCCGGCTGATTCTATACCCATGATCCCTGCTTAAACAGATTTTAAAAAATTTGCCGGGAGGAATCAAAAAGGAGTGTCAATATGGTTTTTGAAAAAAGGAAGGCCTGCCGCTCAATTTTCAAATGAGAAACATAAATCAGATTGATTATCTTTGTTTATAAATTTACTTTCGAACCATTTTGAGATATTATGAAAATCCGACCTTCCAAAGCATTGATTTTCAGCTTGATTAACGCCTTAGTAATGCTTTTCTTGGCTTTGTTCTGGTTGAGCCTGCCACGTACTTTTGGGGATGAGGCCTTTTTCATAAAGTGGACCAGCCTGGTCAAAAAATCTGTATTGGGGATTGATCATAAACCTGACCCCAATAGTGTGTTATACGTTGACGTTTCGGGAAGTAAGAAGCTCTTTGAAACGCCTGACCCGTTTTACGATGAATTGACAGGATATCAAAAAAAGGTGATTACGAACAGAGCGGATCTGGCTTCGTTTCTTGAATACCTGAGCACTTATGGAACTGACATTCCTATTGTGATCATGGATTTGCTTTTTGAGTCACCCAGTCCTGACGACAGCCTCCTGCAAGCAGCAATTGATCATTTTCCATTTCCGATAGTAGGGGCCCGGAAACTTATGGAAGACGGAAAATTGAGTACGCAGGTGATCAGGATGCCTACGGGAGTCGCCAGTTATCTGAGTGCCGAAAACCGATTTATGAAATATCCTTTATTTATTCAGGATACCTTGCCAAGCCTTCCGCTGGCGGCACTTGGGATAGCGAATCATCGAACCTTTGACCGAAACTGGTTATGGCCCAGGATCGATAAACATCCCAGCCTGACCGACCCGATCATAGATTTCAAGATCAGGCCCATCGATTTAAATGACGGTACCTCGGCAAGGGAAAATACCTACGCCATCCGATCGTTGGGGACCCTGTTGTTTGAACAAAGCTTTTGGGATACCACCGATATCAAAATCCTACTGAAAAACAAAGTCATCATCATCGGTGATTTTAAAACCGATATCCATCAAACCGTTTTTGGCAACATACCCGGCCCGCTTGTGCTTCACAACGCCTATCTTACCCTGGTAGAAGGGGAGAGCTTAATAAAATTGCCCTGGTTATTGATGCTTTTTTTACTTTTCTTCTGGATGTCGAGGCGGACGTATCTTCAGGAGAAAAATAAAGAACGCAGTAAATGGTGGCAGGCCAGTAAAACGGCGGTGGGGAAAATAATGGCAGATAGTATTGACGAAACCTTCTTTTTGGCGGTGGGGACCATTTTATCCTACTTCCTGTTTAACATTCATATCAATATCCTCATTTTATTGATTTATTTAAAAATCGTAACCTATTTATTAAAACGCTTTATCTTTAAACCACTCGGCGCAAAAAAAAATGCTCGAGGTTAATGCTAAAATTTAACCCTTATGAGACGATTAACGCTAGTTTGTCTTTTTCAGGCTATCATGACTCTTGCCTTTAGTCAGAATTATTATGTGGCTATTGTAAAGGGCCAGGTTTATTACGAGAATAAATTGATCGAAAAGAAGGATAAAATAAAATTGAAGGGAAACCTGAAATTCTCTTCTTCCGATGATTATGTGAAAATTTCTGGTCCGGGGGGGATATATACCATCAAACCAGGCGATGACCCAAAAAGTCAAAATGAATTTTTAGTAGCGGTCAGGGAGGAGTTGTTTCCAAAGACAAGAACTTTTGTTACCGCTTTACAGGGCAAAATATTTGACTTTAACAGCTATTTCGACCTAATGGGGAATTCTACCACCTTTTTTGAAAAAGCTCATTTAAGACGGCCTGTTCCTGAATTGAAAGAAAAGGAAGAATTAGGCTTTTTACACGAAACTAATCATGGCTTATATTACGTCACGGCCCAAATTGAAGATTCCCTTTTGGTGATCCGGAAAAAAGATTTTATGCTTCCTAAAATCAAGGGAGAAAGACCCGTCATCAGACAAACGGCTATCGTAGAAGTCACCGATAGAAAATTGTGGGAAGAATTGCTAAGCAATGCCGAAAGTATCGAGGATATTAAAGCAGTGGTTCCGCTTTATGGGGAGTATTTTATGAGCTTGGGAAGGGTTGAGACAGATCCCGAAACGGGAGAAGAAATAAAAAAGAAAAAATCGCCCCCCACTGCGATAATATTGGATTTTATGGGACCTTCAAGGTTTATTAAAAGGCGTGAATTTGTCAAAGACATGCGTTTTTATCTCAAATTATTTAAATCACCCGATGCAGAAGCATTTTTAGATACGGATGAATTTATGGAATATTTGGATGAAGCCTACGGGTCTAATATTTTTGATCTGGATGATGTTTTGAGGAATGATTTGCACTTAAAAAGGTTTTATGATTAAGGAAACCCGGAAATTTTGGGGCGTGAGGAAGGATCAAATAAAGGATCGGCCTTCTCCCCGGCATAAATAAGTAAGTACTACTTTGTCCCTTAAAAAACGCAGCAACACATTCCGTAACTGCCTGCTGCAGGTGAGGTACGAAATATAATGATCAATTTGAGGGCTGAATTTCCTTTAAACAATTGACATGCTAAAAGTGACAAAGTAGTATTAATGAAAAAAATAGCACCATATAAAGTATGAAAAACCTGTCTTTCATTTCCCTGCTTTTGATTCTTGGAACAGCATGTAATCAAGTCAACCTAAATCCGGAGGTCCTTTCCAAACCCGATGGCTACGAAGGCGCGCAGGAAGAGGAAATGCAAAAAGACTCGCTCCGGGAAATTTATCTGAAAGAAGTTTATTTTGCCGCTGAAGGGACCAATGTGGACTCCATCCGATCTATCAACCGGCAAAACAATTACCGGCAAAAACAGGTGATGCGGTCGCAAACCGCCTTTCGTTCCGGGGAAACTTTTGCCAACGGGCTGATCGAGGCCACCTGGCATGAAAGAGGGCCTGTCAATGAAGCCGGGGATATGCGTGAGGTGGATTTTTTGCCATCCACGGAGGCGATTTATGGCATTTCCACCGTTGGGCATTTGTGGAAAGGCAATCTAAATGGTCTAACCTGGAAGCTGCTGAACGACGACATTCAATTTGAACCTGATGAAATTGAGGTTGTACCGCATAACGGAGGCACCCGTATTTTTGCCATTTTCGGAACGGGTGTGGACGATAAAAAGATCCGGTACTCCGATGATGAAGGGCAGACCTGGACCACAGGCACCGGCTTCAGCTTCTACGATCATTGGGGCAGAGGCCGCAGGTTGTTAACCCTGAGTGATAATCAAACCCTGTATTACCTGGTAAACACCTGGTCCGGCAACCCCTGGGGCAGCGTAGTCCAATTGTACAAAACCACCAATAAAGGGGTGAGTTATACCAAAGTATGGCAGTCCTCCACGGGGTATGCCGGCAATAGCGATGAAGTGGACCTGTGGAAACCTTATGACTCCGACCAAATGTATCTCATCGACAATAAAACACAGCAATTTTATGAAGTGACCCACAACTTCGGCAACGGAGCCACTACCATTTCCAGCCCTGTGGCTTATGGTTCACAAGGGGTTGCCACCGGGGCGATCCATGTGAGTGGAAGGTATAACAGCACCCTCGGGGATTATGAGCTTTTTATCTGCCTTGGTGCCAATAACAATGTCTATAAAACGGTGAACGGTGCCACCTGGACGTTCCTGAGTACCGCCTCCACGAATGTCTGGCGAAAAGGGTGGCTGGCCGATCCCGACAACAACAATTTGTATGCCGGCGGATTTCAGTTGAACAAAACTTCAAACGGTGTGAATTGGGCAGAGCAATATGCACAATGGTGGGAATATTACAAAAATACACCCACCCAAAAAGACTCTATGCACGTGGATATCATGAACCTGGACTATTTTAAAAAATCCAACGGCACCCCTTTTATCATCATTCTCAACCATGCCGGCATCCATGTGACCTATGACCATTTCGTCACGACAAAAAACCTCGGACTCAACGACCTGAATGATGTGACCCTGTATGACCAAACTACCGCGAGTGACGGATTCCTTTATTGCGGGGCGCAGGATAAAGGCAATTTTAAATACGGGGGCAATTCAACCGCCAATTTCAATCAACTGTCCACCGACAATATGAGTACGGCGGATGGTATGTTAGGTGTTTTCTTTAACAGTGACCAGTCCTTTTATGCGATGATCCAAAATGGTACATTGTTTTGCTTTAAAGACAGAAATGTCAACTCCTATTCCTCCTATACGATTCCGGGGACCGACAAACCGGGCTGGATCAATCCTATGGTGGCCACCGCGGATTTTGCCGACCATAAAGCTTACGTGGCGGGAGGCAATCTTTCAGGAGGCTCGGGGTCATACCTCATTACCGCTGATGTCAATATTTCCGGCGGGGTGACCTGGCAAAACACCCAATTCAATTATAATTTCATGGCTTATTCCAATGACGGTGTATCCGTCATAAAAGCCATTGGGGTTTCCTTCGCAGATCCGAACCGGATTTATGTATCCACCAAGGATGCCACCTTCTTTTCCTCCGCCAATGCCGGTACAAGCTGGACAAAACATACCATGGCCGGACTTTCGGCAACCATGATTCCCTGGGATATCATCACTTCCGCCACCAATGCGGATGAGGTCTTCATTTGTGGTACAGGATTTTCCAATCCGGGTGTATATCGATCTATGGATGGAGGGGCTACTTTCAGTGTGCTGGGGGGAAACCTGCCTTCGGCTACTTTTTATGAAATAGCTCTCTCGGATACCGAGGAATATTTGTTTGCTGCAACATCGGAGGGACCTTATGTTTATGCTTTCGCTACGGCTACCTGGTACAGTTTGATTGGCGCAGAAACGCCCATCGTGGATTTTAACACCGTCGATAACCTGGGCGATAATATCATCCGTTTCGGCACTTACGGCCGGGGCGTTTGGGATCTTGAGCTGAACAATGTGGTGTTACCGGTGGAGCTGGTTTCCTTTACAGCGAAACCTTTTGAGCATTCAAAAGCCCGGTTAAACTGGGCCACAGCGAGAGAAACCAATCTGGAAAATTTTACCTTGGAGCACAGTGCCGACGGAACGGATTTTACCGTTATGGGTATGGTTGTGGCTGAAGGTAATTTTTCCGGTGCGGCGTATCAGTTTATTCACGAAGATCCACAACCTGGTAAAAATTTCTATCGCCTGAAAATGACCGATATCAATGGAACAGCGGATTATTCAACCATAGAAACAGTAGATATTGAAATACCAGCTCAACCATTCAGATTATATCCAAACCTTGTCGCCCAAAACGGCATGCTCCATATAGTGCCGGGGGATACAACACCTTTTATTTTCGAAGTGTATTCCGTCAAGGGGCAACGGGTCTTTAAACAAAAAATGGCGGGGACCAATATTATCCAGGCGGATTTCCCGGTGGGATTTTATGTTTACCGGATGAGTGCCGGGCAAAGCATGGTCACCGGTAAATTGGTGGTGGATTGAGCATTGACAACCCCGGCTCAATGAATGATGATGATTCTAAATTTATACCATTATGAAACGATTAACGCTGGTTTGTCTTTTTCTGGCCACCATGACTTTTGCCTTTAGCCAGAATTACTACGTTGCTATGGTCAGTGGAAAGGTGTACTACGAGAACAAACTGATCAAAAAGAAGGATAAAATAAAAATGAAGGGAAACCTGAAATTTTCTTCTGCCGATGATTATGTGAAAATTTCAGGCCCGGGGGGCATATATACCATCAAACCAGGCGATGACCCAAAAAGTCAAAATGAATTTATTGTAGGGCTCAGGCAGGAGTTGTTTCCAGCGACCAGGGCCTTTGCCACTGTTTCGAATTCAATGTCAATGTCCCTAAGCCGGGGGATTCGTCTGGAAGTTGTCGGAAATGTTGAAGAAGGCTTTAACGTGGATATTTATAACGACACCCTGTTACTGGTTAAAAATACAGAGGAGTTTTCCCTTAAAATGACTAACGTTGACGGGAGTGAGCCCATAAACTTTCCCGCCTGGACAGGGGCCACCTGGACAGGCAATGAAAACAAGGTAGTGCTGACAAGAGATACTTACTTGTCCGAACTGGACTTAAACTTATCCGTAACCGTCACCTACCAGGTGATCAATAAACATGTGGTTAAAAAAACCATCCGGTTGTTCCAGTCCGGCATGCCGGCTTTGTATTATTCGTTGGAAGAAACGTCCAGGCCCGCCGCACCGCCCTCTAAATATGTCACTTTTGAATACGATGATTTTCCCGGTGGGTTGGCCCACGAAATATTCCCCTCCGCGGGTTTTGTAACCCAGGATAACCAGCTGGTCGGTTTTTTAATGGATGCCGGGTATAAAAATCATTATACACGAACGACCCGCCGACGGTTTAACGGCCATGGCGGTGGGTTTGTAGGAATGCGAAAACTGCCGGATCCGGTATTGATCTCCCTGGCGACCAATCAGGATCGGGAACCAAACCAGTATTTTATCAAACAGACCTTCGGCGAATTGTACGATTTGGATGCAGGCGAAGAGCAGGAATTAAAAATAGGGGAGGCCTTTCAAAAAGTCGGCGACGTGGACATTGATAAACAACCTGGGCTGATTACCCTGACCGGCGGCGCATCGGAACGCTCTGGTTTTGAAATGATCGCGCCATTCGAAGACCAAAAGATCTATACCATTTCTTTCCTGGCCAAAGGAACTTCGCCGGTGGCCCTGAAACTGTTCAGAATCAAAAACGGTAAAAAAACGGTCGAACTGGAACACGGCATCAAATACATTGATCATTTTCCGATAAACGAAAACGAGTGGACGCTTTTTAAGGGAAGCATTTTGGTGCCTTATATCGAAAACGACAGCGTGTCCATGTTTATCGGCTCGTTTTCCGGAAAAGAGTATGAAATTCAGATCAAAGATCTAAAGATCGTCGAACACCAGCCTAAAAAGCAACCTTACAACCGAATGCCCATGGGGGAAGCCGTCACCAAAACGACCTATGTTTTTGTGGAACCCTGGACCAATCACCACGATTTTATGGTCGCCTCCCAAACCCGCCTGGCCGAAGGGAAAGGATTTAAGGGGTCGCAGATAGAAAAAATGCTTTACGCCAACTTTAATATGCTGACGTGGATTACCTCCATTTATGACAATACGCCCTTTAATGTACCCAATATGAACTATGCCCCGGATATGTATAACCGGGACGCTTTTTTTTCCGTCATCTCCAGTTATAATCAAGCCCTGAATCTTCAGATCTGGGAACAATGGGGAAAAACCCAAAAGGAGAACGGGGCCATTGCCACCATCATCACCCCCTATATGGGGACGGTGGAAGCCAAAGACAACGAGGCGACGATCCAATGGTTGATCTGGGCTATGATGAATAAAAGGCGTTTTGGAGTTTCCCTTCCGGAAGAGAAGATAGCCCGCGCCGTAGATTATGTATTGAAGGAATTTGATGAAAATAAGGATGGAATTTGCACTTCCCATTTTACCTTGAGCCAGGTGGACATCATCGATTATCAGCCCAAAACGGATCGCCTGGCGGTAAACCAGGGCATGTTTGTGATCGCCTTGCGGACGATCAAAGCATTGGGTTACGAGATAGAAGATGCCTATATCGAAAAAGCAGAAACCGCGTATCGGAATTTTTACGATGCGGAAAGAAAACACCTTTTATTTGACAAAGATTTTCCCGACATCATTTCCTTAACCGATCTGGAACCAGAATTTTTCTCTTTGTGGTTGTTTGATCGGGCCATGTTGAGCGATAGTATGGTCATCAATCATCTGGAGCAAATTCCCATACTGAATAAAGTGTCGAATTCCCCTCACCCAAATTATGGGACCACCGCCCCGATATGTGTTCGGTTAACCGACGACGAAAAAGGATATGCCTACCTGAGCCCTGAGTACCAGCCTTTCGGTGAATTTGGCATAACAAATTATAAAAACAGTGCCCGTGATGGTGTTTATTACAATGGGGGGAGCTGGATGCGCGCCGAGTATTGTGCCTACGTGGTGGGTCTGAAGCATGGTTGGGACAAAGCTGAAATCCTGATGGAAAACCGGGCCTGGGCCGAAATCAACCTCAACCCGGAATGGCCCTTCAGTAAAGAGTTCATTCCCACAAAATGGACTACCACCGATTCCTGGTGGCCTTCCACCCGCGGATTGTGCTGGAATGTTTTTATCTTAATGGCCAATGAGGTGGCCGGACTTCGGATGCCGGCGATGGACCCTGATTTTAACCGTTAGGAAAGATTTCCGGCCACTATAAAAACAAAAGAAATGAAAGAAGTAGCCAAACGTTTCGGAACATCGCTGGATGAAGATGACTTTAACACGACCAAAACGACATTAAGTGAGGATTGTAAATACATTATTGGAAACGAAATATTGATCGGACCTGAAAATATTTGCCGGTCATACGAGCAAAATATGCAGGAAGGCAGAAAAAAACTCGATGTCCTGGAGTGGGGTCAAAGCTGGATTGAACCCATCGATGAGACCCGGTTTTACGTGCATTTTACAGACTATCTGACTCATAAAGGACAAAAATATATCCACAGGTGCAAACAAAGACTTACGATCAGTGATATTGGAAAAATCAACCTGATAGAGCACATTTTTGACCAGGAAGAACAGAATAGGCTGGATGCTTTCTATCAAAGGGTTGGCTTAAAATAAACCGGGAAAAGAAATCTCAAACTATACCAATTGCTCCTTCCGATTAAGAGCTTGTCTAAATTTCCATGATTGAGCGAAAGTGAGCAAATTTTATTCTGATCAAGGCAAAAAACGCAGGCATACCTGGAAGGTAAGGCGAGGCTTTTTAACGCAGAGCAGGATGAAATTTGCCGCTTGCAGCCAATTGATGGAATTTTAGACAAGATCTAAAGGCGTATGGTTACGTAAAAACATAAATAAAATCTTTTTATGTCCTGATTTTTAGGGTTTTACAATTAAGGAGGGGTGATATTAGTAATTTGACTTTTTTTCAATTAATTTTGAGATCGTTCAGGATTAGCCTTGAACAAATATGAATACATACATGTCTTTCTAAAATCCAATTTAAATGAAATGAGCATGACCTTTTTTAAGCCTGTCTGCTGCCTGGCAGGAATGCCATTCACCTTTGATTAAAAGAGTTTATGCAAATCTCGCCTGGCGGCAGACAGGTTCAAAACATTAATAAATTTTTATACAGCTGAAAAACAATCCCCCAAAAGAGCCGCTAAGACCGGATTACCCGGTGAAGGTCAGGAAGACGAATTAAGAAAATCCATTTTTTTCTGTTTGCTCGGTGTTTCATAATACCTTAAAGGAACACCGAGCAACTTTGAGAATAAACGATGTTATTGGCTTCACCAATACTATAATACTGCTATTATGAAATACCTTTTTTTAATAGGATTTTTTATAACACTGCTACATTTTTTGGCAGGTTGTAATGGGAAGGCAATAAATATCAGTCAAAAGCCCCCACCCACTTCTACTGAAAAGCATAAACTTGTTGGCGGCGGCTGTGACGGTTGTGAGCTTATGTTTATTGGGATGCCTGCAAATATTACATCCGTGGACACGAGTGCGGGCTGGGTAGAAAAAGGACAAAAAATTTTGGTGACAGGAACTGTGTTCAAAATTGACGGCAATACGCCTGCCCCAAATGTGGTCATTTATTATTGGCAGACAGACGATAACGGTTATTATTCACCCAAAGAGGGCATGAATGAAGCCGCAAAACGACACGGGCATATTCGTGGGTGGGTAAAATCTGATGAGAAGGGTAGGTATTCCATTTACACCATTAAACCCAGGCCTTATCCAAATGAAACGATGCCCGCACATATACATATTTCAATAAAAGAGCCTGATATTGAGGATGAATATTATATTGATGAGTTTGTTTTTGATGATGATAAATTTTTGACAACAGAGAAAAGGAAGGCGCTTGAAAATCGCGGCGGTAGTGGTATTTTAACCGTTTTATTAAAAAATGGGTTGAAAGTTGCAGTACACAATATTATTTTAGGGTTAAATATCCCTGATTATCCTGGATCAAAAAGGCACTAAAAGCAACATTGCCAGAGATACGGTATGTCACTTTGTTCCATCAGCGAAAGCCTATCATGGATTTTCAGGACTTTCCCCAAAAGTGTACAGTAGCGAATTTGCCCTTAGCCTTTCCAGAAAAACCCAATTGAGAACCTTAAATAAGCCTCCCTAACCATTTGCTTTGCGTACCTTTGCGCTGTTTTTTGGCGGAGAGGTTCTTCCCGAGAAAAACCACGCCAGAATCGATTATCAATTAGCAAAAATTAATTGAACTATGATAAAGGCACATTCCTTTCATATCCCCGTTATGGGCATTGGATTTACCGTAGATACTCCTGTCAAAGTCGCGCAATATGGAATTGATTCAGTTATTTCCATTGTGGATGACAAACTTCTCGAGAAATTGAGGAAAATGTACCTGGAAAAATTTCAAATCCCCTATAACGAGATTTCGGAAAAAATAGAAGATTTCAGGGCCAAAAGGATTACCTCCTATCTGAACCTGATGAATGACCTGGTGAAAAAGAAGTTCGAGGAATTTAAAAATGCTTCTTTGGACATGGGCAATGAGATTAAGGAATACTTTAATTTATTGCCCGACAGTTCTGCTTTAAAACAGGAATTTAAAAATTTAACAGCAGATCGGTTTGATTTTAAAGAAGTTGTAAGCTGGATAAAAGACAACCTTTCTATTGGCAGTATTGATGTCAATATTATGACCAAGGTCGATAAGGAGAATTCGTTTAATAATGAGAAATTACCCGTTGAATACAACGATGCTCATGCCGCCCTCCGCGGGTACGCCAACAGCGACCTGAAATCTTCCCTGATTTTATCGGCGGGAATGAGTCCGAGGTTGTACGGTTACCTGGAACAATTTGAAGATTTTTATCCGGATGCGGAAGGAGAAATAAAAAAGAAGATCGTACTAAAAGTGAGCGATTACCGGTCGGCTTTGATCCAGGGCAAATTCCTGGCGAAAAAAGGCTTGTGGGTTTCTGAATACCGTATTGAATCGGGACTCAATTGTGGCGGCCACGCTTTTGCCACAAACGGGTTTCTTTTGGGACCTATTTTGGCCGAATTCAGGGACAACCGCGAAGAACTGATCCAATCCGTCCACGAAATACTGGTGGATGCCCTGGCTAAAAAAGAACGGGCTATTCCTGCCTCCAACATTCCTTTAAAAATCACGGCCCAGGGAGGCGTGGGTACGGCAGAGGAACATGCCTTTCTCATTGATCATTACCAACTGGATTCTGTAGGGTGGGGGACTCCTTTTCTCCTGGTGCCTGAGGCTACCAATGTAGATGAACCGACCCTGAATAAGCTGATCGCTGCCAGGGAAGAAGATTTATACCTCAGTAATATCTCTCCGCTGGGTGTTCCTTTTAATAGCCTTCGCGGCAACAGCCAGGATATTAAGAAAATGGCATTGATCAAAAAAGACAGACCCGGCAGCGCCTGTCCGAAGCAATACTTGTCTTCCAATACTGAATTTACCGAGAATGCTGTTTGTACGGCTTCCCGCCAATACCAGCGGTTAAAAATCAAAGACCTGGACTTGCAGGAATTGCCGGATGAAGTGTATCAACAGGAAGTGGATAAAATCGTTGACAAATCCTGTATTTGCGTTGGCCTGGGCAACTCTGCCCTGCTGATCAACAACCTGGATACCAGGATAGAAGGAGAAGGCGTTTCCGTATGCCCGGGTCCCAATATGGCCTATTTTTCAAAGGTGATGAGTTTGAAGGAAATGACCGATCATATTTACGGCAAAGCCAATGTCATCACCCGAACGGATCGGCCCAATATGTTTATTAAGGAGCTGGGCATTTACATTGAATATCTGAAGGAAAGACTGGAGGAAAGCCGCGCAGCCATGACTCAAAAGCAGGAAAAGTATTTGTCCACTTTTGTCACGAATTTAAAAGAAGGGGTGGCTTATTATCACGCAATATTCAGTGATCTGAAAGACAAATTTGAAGATACAAAATCCCGCATCCTGTTTGATTTGGAAACCAGTTTGGTAAGGTTAAACCTGCTGGAGGCAGAAATAGGAAAAGCGTCGGAATAAGAATATGAAACCCCGGATTGAAATATTACCCGAAAAAAAAATGGTGGGGCTATCCATGAAAATGTCATTGTTGGAAAATGCCCATTGAATTTTTCATAAAACAAGGTTATTTTAATTATATTACAACCTGTCAACAGTTTATGCAATAAAGGAGTGCTCTTAATCGTACTACCCTTATATTTTCTCAGGACAAAACTGATTTATTGATACGGTAATGCCCTATTTTATCATAAAAAAAATCTCCAATGGAAAAAAGATTATTCTCAATAGCTTCTACAGTTGTCCTTTTATTTTCGATTGTTCTTTTCTTTACGCAGTGCAACGCTTCTTCTGATAACAAAACAGCTTCCGTGGATGAAACAGAGGCTGTGGATACAATAATGCCTGCACCTATTACCGAGGAACCGGCACCCGAAATCGAGGAACCCGCACCCATTGCCGAGCAAGCAGCTCCCCAAACAGAAAAGATAACACAACCTGCCGCGGTGACAACCAAAAAAGAGCCCCAAAAAGGAGGGACCGTCAAGCCGCCCTCCGCTCCAGTGGAATCCAAGCCAACGCCTGTTGAAGCACCTGTAAAAACGGAACCGGTACACGTTGTGACGCCACCTCCGGCACCAGCCAAAGTGGATAAACCGGCCCCACCTGCGGAAACTGCCCCGATTCAGCAAACCACAAATTTTACTTTTAAAGCCAACAAGGCCCTTATCGAAGGGACCTCGACCTTGCATGCATGGGAATCAAAAATTACCAAAGCGGAAGGAAAAGGTAAATTCCAGTTGACTGGGAATGAACTGACAGCCTTAAAAGATGTAGAGATCAAAATGGCCGTGACCGGTATCAAAAGTAAGGAAGGCAAAAAGATGGACGACAAAACCTATGAAACCTTTAATTCGGATAAAAATCCTAACATCGTCTACAGTTTCAGCAGTGCCCAGGTAAAAATTGACAATGCGAAAAACGTTACTATTGAAACGTCCGGAAATCTATCCATGGCGGGTACGACAAAAGCTGTTTCGATTTCAGCACGTGGAAAAGAGTTGGCGAATGGTGATTTACAATTATCTGTTTCCAAAAAAATAAAAATGACCGATTTTAAAATGGAGCCGCCGGTCATGATGCTGGGCACTATTAAGGTCGGGGATGAAGTGACCGTGGTCTTTGATTTTGTGCTGGCAAAAAACAACTAAGGAGCGATAGACACAAATCTATATTTTAACCTTGTAAATCATTGGAAATTAGTGTTTTATCGTTGTTGAACCTACCCGCCTGTGTCAACAGGCAGGTAGGTTCAACATTTCCCTAAGCTCATTTTTAAAATAAAAAACCACCAAAACGGCCCCTTTTACCGGATACCAACCAATCACTATTTTTAAAAATGCTGGATGTTTGTAATTTGCAGCTTTTAAATGATCTTTTGTCATATCGTCAACCGGTTGGTTTTTCAAAAGACAGATTTTAAAGGTTGCCAATGAAGTGGTATTTAACGGTTTTTGTTTTATGTTGTGTATTTGTTGCTTACGGACAAGTGGTGGATAGTTTACTCTTCAATGAATTACAGGAAGTCGTCATCAGCGCCTATTTGGAAAATACACCTTCCGAGACCTCACTTAACATTGAACCCCTCAAGATTGAAGTCGCCAATCGATACGGCAGTTATAATTTAACCGAATTGTTATCAAAAACCCCTGGGGTGAGTATGCTCACCAGCGGGATCGCCATCTCCAAACCGGTGATCAGAGGCCTCTATGGAAACAGGATATTGGTTTTACTGGCAGGGCTGAAATTTGACAACCAGCAATGGCAGGAAGAACATGGCCTGGGACTCTCCTCCTTTGGACTCTCGAAAGTTGAGCTCATCAAAGGACCTATTGGCATCCTTTACGGGACCGAAGCCATTGGAGGCATCGTCAATTTAATCGAAGAAAAAAGGCCGGCTCCGGACTCGAGGGAAACGGATTTTGGGGTGCATTTTAATTCCAATACACTGGGGGGAACCTTGCAGGCAGGATACAAGGCCCGGAAAGGAAACAGGTGGTGGCGCATAAGAGGGGCCATAGAAAATCATGCTGATTATTCCGACGGAAACAGCAGCAGGGTGCTAAATAGCCGCTTTGACGGGTATTACCTCAAATCGACCTTCGGCTTTGAGCGCAACCACTGGACCTCTTCCAATAATTTTTCCAGCTCCTTCAATCGTTTCGGGTTTATTTTTAATGACGTTTATACCTTTATTACTGCGGACAAACGTTGGAGCAGGCGACTCAATGAAAATCCTGCACACCTTGTAATCCTCAATATTTTTTCTTCGGAGAATAAAATTTCCATCAGCGAACGGTCTAAACTGGAGGTGAATTTTGGGGTGCAATCCAATGAACGCATGGAGAACGAGGGCGGGGGGGCCATTAGTCTGAACATGCATTTACTGACCCTTCAAAATCTGATCAAATTTCATTACCGCCTGAATGACCGGAACAAGCTGATCTTTTCCAACCTCAATGTCCTCGAAGACAATACCAACTTCGGTGCCAGGAAAATCGTGCCCGATGCCATACTCCAGGAAAGCAACCTTTCGGTTTACCTTGAAAGCAATCCCGTGGAGGGGTTGGTCATTGAAAACGGACTGGGCGTGGGAGAAAAGTTCATTCATACCTATTTTACTATGAATGTGAACGGGCCGGGCAAAGAGGTTCAGCCTTTTAAAAAATGGTCTGACTATTACAATTTATACAGTGGTGTCACCTGGTTTCCTGACAAGCACTTCAATGTGAAAGCCAATTTTGCCACGGGAGTGAGGGTCGCCAACCTGGCAGAATTATCCTCCAATGGGCTGCATGAAGGCATTTTTACCTATGAAATAGGCGATCCCCATCTGAAAAACGAACAGATCTTTTCGCTTAATTTTTATCTCAATTTTTTAAGCCGTTACCTGGATTTGGCTTTTAGCCCCTTTTACAATTTTTTTAATGGGTACATTTATTTGACGCCGACCCCGGAACAATGGTTCGGATTTCCCGTGTATCGGTATAAACAGCAAAATGCCACCCAATACGGAACGGAATGTTCCCTAAAATTCAAACCACTAAAGCACCTTAATTTAGCATTGGATTATTCGGCTATGATGAGTAAAACCGCGGATGGGAACTTTACGCCTTATATTCCCGCCAAAAAACTTGTTACCGCCTTGTCCGGGGACCTCGGGAGGGATAAAAATTTTTCGGTCCGGTTTTTTACCAACCTGGAATACAATTTCGCTCAGGGCAATTCGGCACCTTATGAAATCAAAACGCCGGCTTATGGCATCTGGAACGCCGGGATATCCACTGAGATTTTGCTGGAGGATAAAACCTGGAACTTTGGACTGGCTTTTAATAATATCCTAAACAAGGCTTATTACGATCATTTATCGAGGTTTAAAAATTATGGTTTATTGAACATCGGGCGTAACTTTTCGCTCTATTGCAGGATAAAATTAGCACACACTTCATCTTAATATTTTTTTTCTAACCTAAATTTATTTTATTATGAACAAATTATTCTGTCTCATCACTTTGGTATGCGGATTAACATTAATATCTTCATGCGAAAAGGATGAAGGATTACTTCCGGAGATCAGCTTTAAAACAGGAGCGGCTTATACCAGCGCCGATGCCACCCTCGCAGGAGGAAGCAGCGTGACCATCGGGATCACGGCTTCAAAATCTGAGGACAAGGATGTATTGAAACAATTCAATATTTCAAAATCTGTTGATGGTGCGGCACCTGTTTCTGTTTTTGACAAATCCCTGACGGGATCCGAAGGCGATGCTTACGAGTATGATTTTACCACGACCCTGGAAAATGTTTCCGGGCAAACCGACGAATTTACCTTTACCGTGACCAATCGCGACGGCCTGACCAATCAGGTTTCGCTTACGGTGACAGTGCAGTAAACATCTTTTTGGGTTTATTGTGCCAAAATAAAATGATATGAATTTCAACCTGGCAGTACTCATTGATGGTGATAATATTCCATCAGCCTATGTGAAAGAGATGATGGAAGAAATTGCCAAATATGGCAATCCAACCATCAAGAGAATCTATGGCGACTGGACGAACCCGGGGTTGTCAAAATGGAAAAACCTGCTGCTGGAGAACGCGATTACGCCCATCCAGCAGTATGGTTATACCAAAGGAAAAAATGCCACGGATTCGGCCATGATCATCGATGCCATGGATATCCTGTATTCTCAAAAGGTGAACGGTTTTTGCATCGTTTCCAGTGACAGTGATTTTACCCGACTGGCCACCCGACTCCGGGAAGCCGGCATGCAGGTGATCGGGATCGGAGAAAAAAAGACCCCCAATCCTTTTATCGTGGCCTGCGACAAATTCATCTACATCGAAATTCTGAAAAATCAACCCAAAGAGGCTGAATCTGAATCTGAAAAGGATGCTCCTAAAGATTCAGTGGATAAAATAACGGCCAGGGAAATCAACCTAATTGCTACGACGATCACTGACTTATCCGACGACGACGGATGGGCCTTCCTGGGAGATGTCGGCAGCTTACTGCAAAAGAAACAGCCCAATTTTGACCCCCGGAACTATGGTTTTCAGAAGTTGACTCCATTGATGAAATCTATTGGCAAATTTGACATCGAACAAAGGGAGAGTTCAAAAAGCCGGTATAAACTGATCTACGTAAAAATCAAGGAAAAGGAAAAACCTAAACCTAAATCTAAACCTAAATCGCGCGGACGTAAATGAAGTGAGGTAATTGGTGAAGATTAATCTTCCGGAATAAACGGAAGGCCGTCCAGCCAAAAAAAAATAAAAATGGAAGAAAATTATTATGTCCATAATGCAGGAATGGTTCTTTTATGGCCCTACCTGGGGATGTTGTTCGAACGGGCGGGTTTGACGAGCAATGGCGAATTTCCTGATAATGAGGCCCGGCAGCAGGCTGTTCTTCTATTGGAATTTATCGTCAGCGAAGATGAAAATCCAGGCGACGACAAATTGTTATTTAATAAATTCTTGTGTGGTTATCCCCTGGATGCTCCCATAACCGTATCGCTTCAAATGGATGAAAACCTCGAACAACTTTGTAGTGGCTTGCTGGAGGCGGTAATTTCCAGTTGGACTATTTTGGGAAATACTTCCATTACCGGTTTAAGAGAAACTTTCCTGCTGCGGGAAGGTATATTGAATTTCAATGAAGACAATACAGACCTCAGGGTGACAATCAAACCCTATGATATTTTGCTAGACCAATTGCCCTGGAGTCTCTCCCCTGTAAAGCTCTCCTGGATACAACAAAACCTGATCGTGTACTGGCGCTAAAAATCAATAAATCACCAACAGATATTTTGGCAGGAAGGTCCACTGATTTCCTTCTCCTATGTGCCTATGTATTCTATGTGCCTATGTGTTAATTGTCTATGTGTTCTATGTATTCTATGTGCCTATGAGTTAATTGTCTATGTGTTCTATGTATTCTATGTGCCTATGAGTTAATTGTCTATGTGTTCTATGTATTCTATGTGCCTATGTGTTAATTGCCTATGTGGTCTATGTATTCTATGTGCCTATGAGTTAATTGCCTATGTGTTCTATGTATTCTATGTGCCTATGTGTTAATTGTCTATGTGTTCTATGTATTCTATGTGCCTATGTGTTAATTGTCTATGTGGTCTATGTATTCTATGTGCCTATGTGTTAATTGTCTATGTGGTCTATGTATTCTATGTGCCTATGTGTTAATTGTCTATGTGGTCTATGTATTCTATGTGCCTATGTGTTAATTGTCTATGTGGTCTATGTATTCTATGTGCCACTTAAAATTGATGATTATGAAATAAAAGAACCCCTGTTGAGTAAGAAAAATCTTCACAATCAATTCATCAAATAGAAAAAAGAAAGCGGTGGTGTAAATAAAATTAGAAATACATTTTTAGTATTATTGTTTTTCAATAACCAACCAATAACAAAAGGCTACAGTTATTCATTAACCCGCAGTTTGCTGTAATTGAATTCGATTGGATTGAAAAGTAAAAAAAATTGACAAAAGAACAAGAATTACTAAATTCCATAGTCAAAGGCGACCGGGATGCTTTCCGACAATTGTATGAATTGTTTTCCGACAAGGTTTATAATACCGCTATCAGTTATACGCAAAATGTACCCGATGCCGAGGAAGTCACCCAGGATGTCTTTACCAATATATTCCGCAATGCTTCAAAATTTAAGGGGGAAGCAGCTTTAAGCACCTGGATCTATCGCATCACCGTCAACACTTCCCTCAATCATATCAAAAGTAAAAAGCGATTTTCCTTCCTGAGTTTTGGCAGCCCTTCAATGGACGAACCCGACTTTGACCATCCCGGAATTTTACTGGAAAAAAAAGAAAATGCAAGGACTTTGTTCAAAGTCATAAACTCCCTGCCTGCCAATCAGAAAACGGCCTTCATTTTGAGTTTCGTGGAAGGATTGTCAAGGCAGGAAGTCGCTGATATTATGGAAATGAACTTAAAGGCAGTTGAATCATTATTGCAACGGGCGAAAAAAAATTTGAGAGAAAAATTAGAAAAAGTTTACCCGGAGCGAAGGAAAATCAAATAGGGATTGTCTAATAGAAAAATGGCTATGATGAAAAAAGATAAAGAAAAATGGATGGATGACGTTTTGGGCAGTTTGGAAGGGAGTAAACGAGCTCAGCCCAGTCCTGAATTATTTGCCAGAATTGAAAGCCAGATTGATGCGCCGGAAGCTAAAGTTATTCCGATAACTCAATGGAGAATCGCAGTAGCAGCAGCTATCCTGTTACTCATGTTGAATGTATTTGCTATGCGGCAATATGCTCATAGGTACGAGGTGAATACTGATGATTTGGTTGTGGAGGTCTCTGCTGATCAACAGCTTATTTCTAATTATAATCCTTATGAATGATGAAACAACTACAATTTTTTAAATATGCAGCGGGGATATTGGCCCTTTTAAACATAGCTATGCTTGCCTTCTTTTTTTTAACAAAACCACCTGTTCCTCCACCGATGAAAGGAGGAGCCCGACCCTTCCATCACCGGGCGGTTGAGCTCCTTGATTTAAATCCTGAGCAACAAGCAGCATTCAAAGATTTAGCCCGCCGGCACAGCCAGCTGATGCGATCCATCAACAGGCAGCAAAGTGACTGGATAGAGCCTTATTTCCAGGCGATTGTCGACACTTCAAAAGACTTGGAATCGAATGCCATTATGGATACGATATTGCAACTGGAACGCCGTAAAATTGAAGCTACGGCACAGCATTTTGAACAGGTAAAATCTTTGTTGAAGGAATCACAACTGGCTAATTTTGAATTGTTTGTTTCGGAATCCCTCAAAGTAATTCTCCCTGGCGGAAGAAATAATCAGCCGCCACCGAAGGATTTTTGAAATGGTAATGTCTAAAAGGAAAATAAATAATAAATATAGCTTTATGAAAAATATTGGATTTTTCCTTTTGCCAGCCTTTTTGTTCCTTTTTGCTACTTGTGAAAAGAATCCTGTTACCCCCAATCCCATAGATGATTTACCGGATATTGCCGGTTATCCCATTGTGGGAACCCATCAGACGGTTGCTTATAATAACCAAACCGAGATGGCTGTTCCGGGAATCGGGGATGCCTTTTATGGTCAAAATGCCAATTACCAGGGCATCGCTCCTTCTTATAAAGATAATGGGAATGGGACCATCACCGATCTTGTGACTGGTCTGATGTGGTCAAAAACGCCTGACATGGATGAGGATGGTGACATCGACGTGGCGGATAAAATGACGGCTGACGATGCTGTTGCCTTTGCCGCTTCCTATAAAGTTGGGGGGTACACCGACTGGAGATTACCAACGATAAAAGAATTGTATTCCCTGATTATTTTCAGCGGCGTGGATCCCAGTGGTTATGAAGGTACTTCCACGAGTGGATTGTTTCCTTTTATCAATACGGATTATTTTGATTTTGCCTATGGCGATACCGATGCCGGGGAACGTATTATCGATGCCCAATATGCCACTACCTCCATGTATGTAGATGGTAATTTATTATTCGGGGTAAACTTCGCCGATGGTCGTATTAAAGGTTACGGGCTGCAAATGCCTTTCGGGTCGGGAGAAAAAACTTTTTTCGTAATGTATGTGCGTGGAAACACCACTTATGGTGAAAATGATTTTACCGATAACGGCGACGGTACCATCACCGACAAGGCCACAAACCTAATGTGGATGCAGGATGATAACGGAGCAGGGGTTTATTGGGAAGAGGCGCTGACCTATGCCGAAAATTTTGAATACGCAGGTTATACGGATTGGCGTTTGCCGGATGTCAAGGAGCTGCAGAGTATTGTCGATTATACCCGTTCACCGGGCACCACCCATTCTGCCGCTATGGATCCGTTATTCCATTGTACGGAAATGATCAATGAGGCCGGCCAGTCAGACTATCCATTTTTCTGGTCCAGTACCACACACAGCAATTGGACGAATATGGCCGGCAACCATGCCGCATACGTTAGCTTTGGCCGAGCTTTGGGATATATGAGCGATTGGGTGGATGTACACGGCGCCGGAGCTCAGCGCAGTGATCCTAAAACCGGAGACCCAGCCGATTTTTCAACAGGTTTTGGCCCTCAGGGCGATGCCATTCGCATTTACAATTATGTGCGACTGGTGAGAACCATCCAGAATTAAGGGGAGGATGGTATGAAAAACATCAGCGAAATCACTTTGATACAAAAAGTGTGCGGTAGTGAAACCTGCCTTAATGCTTCTTTGGGTAGAACTACTTAAGATTTTATAAAAATTATATTCACCAAATAATGTCATAGGCATTGCTGTCTAAAAAGGACAAATAGCAAAAAACAATTATGAAGTATTTATTTTTTTCTCTTTTGATTTTGGCGGGAACCATGTCCCATGCGCAGGACTTTTACCACCTCAACACCATTCAAACCATTGAAATTACCTTTGCCCAAAGCAACTGGGACCAGTTGCTGGATAATGAATACGCCAGCAATGGCGGCTATATCATGGCTCAAAGCATCAAAATCAATGGAGTCGAATTGGACAGCATTGGCGTGAAATACAAAGGCAATAGTACCTACAGTCCCAACCAGGTCAAAAATCCGTTTCACATTGAACTGGACACTTACAAAGAACATTCCTATGAGGGATACACGGATATAAAACTAAGCAATGTCGCCAAAGATCCTTCTTTTCTGAGGGAAGTCCTGTCGTACCAGATTTTACGGCAATATATGGATGCCCCGCTTTCCAATTTTGCCAATGTTTATGTCAATGGAACCTTGATCGGATTGTACACCAACTCCGAAGCGGTGTCCAAAAAATTTGTCAAAAGCAGGTTCTACTCCAATGACAATACCTTTTTTAAATGCAATCCGCCCGATGGGGCCGGGCCACAATCCAGTGCTTTACCTAACCTGGTATATTTGGGCCAGGACAGTTCCGCGTATTACGACGCTTATGAATTAAAGTCTGATGACGGATGGGGTGAATTGATAGACCTCTGTGATACACTTATTAATAACATTAATGATATTGAGCAAATCCTCGATGTTGACAGAGCTTTATGGATGCTTGCGTTTGATAATGTTTTGGTTAACCTGGATAGTTATATTGGTGGATTTGCTCAGAATTATTATTTATACCGCGATGATTATGGACGCTTCATTCCGGTAGTTTGGGATTTAAATGAATCTTTTGGGCGCTTTTCTATGACTGGATCAGGCAACCTCAATACCATAACCGCTAAAAGACAAATGAGCCATCTACTCAATGCCAATGATGCCGACTTCCCGCTCGTCCAAAAGTTGCTGAGTGTGCCCATGTACAAACGGATGTATCTTGCTCACGTCAAAACCATCCTCCTGGAAAATTTTGATAATGATACTTATTACCTTACCGGGCAATCCCTTCAGACCCTCGTTGATGCAGCCGTTCAGGCAGATAACAACAAATTTTTCACCTATAGTAATTTTATCAGCAATTTAACCAACGATATTACTGGCGGCCCTGGACCCGGCGGCGGCTCTACACCTGGCATTACCAGCCTCATGGATGGAAGAAATACCTATCTTTTGGGATTGCCGGATTTTACGGCCACCGCACCTGTCATTGACAATATCGTTTTATCCAATGAGACGCCTATCATCAACGAAACGATTACCCTTTCAGCATCCGTTACTGATGCCAATGCAGTATATCTCGGTTTTCGAAGTGAATTGGGAGCTCCTTTCACCAGAATGCAAATGTTCGATGACGGGGCGCATAATGATGGTGGAGCCAATGATGGCACTTATGGGGTAGCGTTGGAAATAAATAACTCCTTTATCCAATATTACCTCTATGCGGAAAACAACACCATTGGGATGTTTTCCCCTGATCGGGCAGAGCATGAATACCATACGATAACTGCGACGACCTCCAGCCCGACGGTGGGTGACCTGGTGATCAATGAATTTATGGCTTCCAATGAAACAACGGTGGCAGACCAGGATGGTGAATATGATGACTGGATAGAATTGTTCAACAACAGTGCCTCAGCCATTGATTTGGAAGGATATTTCCTTTCCGATGATGCCAACGATCTCATGCAATGGGCCTTTCCTGCCGGCACCACCATCGACGGAAACGGTTACGTAGTGGTTTGGGCCGACAATGATGAAGAACAGGCTGACCTTCATGCTAATTTTAAATTATCAGCATCGGCAGAGTCCGTTTTTTTGGTAAATGCTTCAGGGGTTATCGTCGATGAAGTGAGTTTTGTGGATCAGACCGCAGATATTTCCTATGGCAGATACCCAAATGGTACCGGAAGTTTTCAGACGATGACGCCAACTTTTAACGGAGAAAATAATGGAACCACGGCTACGTCAAATCCAACTTTGGAATCTATCGCCATTAAAGCCTCTCCTAACCCGGCAAAAACATCTTTTTATCTGGAGATCAGTGCATTGGAACAAAAGGAAAGAGCCGTGTCTGTGTACAACCTGAACGGAACAGTATTGTATCAACAATCTATTCTAAACAATACCTGGATTGATACGTCAGATTGGACGCCCGGAATGTATATCGTCAGGGTGGATAATGCTTTTTTGAAAATGGTGATTCATTAACCTTTTCGTCCCGAGGTGACATCTTCGCCTCCCCTGTTACCCGAGGTGACATCTTCGCCGGGCAGGTTGTGCAAAAGCAAAAGGTGTCATCTCGTACTGTTAAAAGGTGTCATCTCGAACAAAAGGTGTCATCTCGAACACTGTTACCCGAGGTGACATCTTCGCCGCGCAGGTTGTGCAAAAGCAAAAGGTGTCATCTCGTACTGTTAATAACAATGATAAAATTTACCGTATTAATTGCTTTCCTTTTTTCTTCAATTCTTTCCTGTGCACAACAGGGAGCCACGATTTATTTTATACCTGAGATGAATGATCAGCCCTTGGTCCCGGGCGAAAATGATTACTTGCCGGAAATCAGGGATAGTGTAAAAATTGAAGCACTGAAATTTTATATTTCCGATGTACAGTTTTTTCAGGACGAACAATTGGTTTATACTTTGGAAAAAAAACACCTGCTTATCGATGTGGAAAAGCCGGAATCGATGGTCATTGATTTCACCTCAAAAAACCAAATGAAATTTGACAGGATCAAATTCAATATCGGCATCGACAGCCTGACGAATGTCTCCGGAGCTTTTGGCGGGGATCTGGATCCAACCAATGGCATGTACTGGACATGGCAAAGTGGTTACATCAATTTTAAGTTGGAAGGAGTAGCTAAAATTTGTCCGGCCAGAAATCATCTGTTTCAGTTTCATCTGGGCGGATACCAGGCGCCTTTCAATACGCTGCAACAGGTGACGCTGAAAACTGCCAAAGGTGAATCTGTTAAAATAAATATTGCCATTGATAAACTGTTGACCCAAATTGATTTAGAAAAAACGTATCAGGTGATGAGTCCCAATAACCAGGCGATGGAAATGGCTAAACTGATCCCTTCAATTTTTACCATAGCGGAATGAAGATGAAATTTCACTTATTATTGTTCATAACCTGTTGCTGTTCGGCTTTCGTCGCGGGGAACATAATCTGGTTGCAATACCCGGAATATTTCCCGGCTCCTGAATACGATTTTAACAAAAATCCATTGTCCAAAGCAAAAATTGAATTGGGCAGAGCCTTGTTTTACGACCCGGTTTTATCCAAAGACAATACGATTTCCTGTGCTTCCTGCCATTCCCCCTACAATGCTTTTGCCCATACGGACCACGATTTGAGTCACGGCATCTATGATCAGATCGGGACCCGCAATGCGCCCGCCCTCTTTAACCTCGCCTGGCAAAAGTCTTTTATGTGGGACGGGGCGATCAATCATCTCGATATGCAGGCGCTGGCACCCATCAGCCATCCCGGGGAAATGGGCGAAAACCTGGAGAACGTGGTGCTTAAATTGCAAAAGAAAAAAGTTTATCCTGGGCTGTTTTTCCAGGCGTTTCAGGATAGCGTGGTCACCGGTGAGCATATTTTAAAAGCCTTATCTCAATTTCAACTGACCCTGGTATCAGCAAATTCGAAATACGACGACGTAAAAAAGGGGGGAGCCCAATTTACTGAGCAGGAAAAAAAAGGGTATGTATTATTTCAAAATAAATGCAATGCCTGTCATACGGAGCCCCTGTTTTCAAATTATGGTTTTGCCAATAATGGTCTTCCTGTGGATACGACCCTGAATGACTACGGAAAATGGAAAATCACTCAACAACCCAGTGACAGTTTGCTGTTTAAAATACCTTCTCTCCGCAATTTGAGTTACACCTATCCGTATATGCACGACGGGCGGTTTAAAAAACTGAGCCAGGTACTCCGTCATTACACCGACGGAATAGCGCAAAACAAAACCCTGGCCGATGAATTAAAAAAAGGTGTTCCACTCACGGAGGTGGAGCAGGCGGACCTGATTGCTTTCCTGCTGACGCTCAACGATAAAACATTTGTTTTCGACCCCGATTTTCAATTTCCTAAAAAAATATTTTTCCCGACTGAAGGATTTAAAAAAAAACATTGTCTAATTCAAAAACAAAAACATCCATTGACATGAAGAAATTTCTGTTTTCTATTGCCTTGTTAAGTTATGTGTTGATAAGCTACGCCCAAGACCATCCGGCCATCACCTCCTGGCTACAAAACACTACCCAAACCGGTAGCTATTATATGTCCGGCAACCCGACGCCCATCGATAATGGTATTTTGACCAATTGCCAACAGGTGGAATATTCCGAGGATTATGTGTATGTGTCCACCCATGGCATACCCTCCTATCCGACGGGGCCCTTTCTTGACGGCAATCCTTCCCTTGCGGAAAATCAAAACGCAATTTTCAAATTTCCGCTTAACCCTCAGCCTAATAGTGGTACCCCAACACCTACCAATGGAGGCAATATCGGAGTTTTTATCAATGGAGTAGCTCTTTTTGACTACCGCGACGGGGTGGGGTGGAATTCCGCTACCAATGCCCTTTGCGGAGGACCTGGCAATCCGCCTTGTCCCGGTGGCCCCATGGCGGGATCGAATTGGATGAGGGATGCGGTTCCGGCAGAAAGAGGCGGTTTCGATTGTGCCAAAGGGCATCCTGCGATGGGCAATTACCATCATCATCAAAACCCCTCCGCTTTCAAATTGGACCTGGAGGTAGTTTCCAATATTTGTAATTTGTATGATGCCGAAGGCTTGTACGTTATTGATGAAACCCAACATTCCCCCTTGATAGGATTTGCCTATGACGGTTTCCCGATTTATGGTGCCTATGGTTATAAAAATGCAGATGGGACCGGCGGCATTACTCGCATTAAATCAGGGTATCAATTAAGGAACATCACCACCAGAACCCACCACGCCGACGGAACGGATGTGCCCGACGGACCGAATGTCAATGGCACCTATTTTTTGGGATATTTTAGAGAAGATTATGAATTCATCTCCCATCCCGATCAGGCAGACTACCTGGACGAACACAACGGGCGATTTTGTGTGACGCCGGAGTATCCGGAAGGTACCTATGCTTACTTTGCCACGGTGGATGAAAACTGGAACTCCACTTATCCTTATGTGGTGGGGCCTACTTTTTATGGGGTGGCTGCCAATAGAAAAGTCAATTCGATCAATGAAGCCACAACAGTATATTCAGGCACTACCGGAATTACGGAAAATGAGTTTAAGCAAATGAACATTTCCATTTTCCCCAATCCTGCCTCAGACCTCATTGCCATCCAGCTCAGCAACCTGGTGGAAGATGACCTGCTTGTTGAATTATTGGATATTTCCGGGAAATTGGTCAATTCAACAAAAGTGAACAAGGGCAGTACCATCGCCTATTTTGATGTACAGACGGTATATGCCGGTACTTATTTTATCAGAATCTCGAACAACAGCCTGAATACCACTAAAAAGGTGATCATAACAAAACAGTAAGAAAATTGAAAGGGAAATCTTTGGGTATCTTAAATTTTTTATTCAATCGATCTGTCAATAGGAATATACATAAGGCAGGTATTGATCCCAGCAATTACCAGTTTATCAGGCATTTTATTATCGGCATTATTTACCTGGTGGGTATTGGCTGGGCGTTACTTACCTTGCTCAATATGAAAACTGTCGCCCATACCCTGCTGGCCGGTGCCGGGGTCATCACTTTAATTGCCGGTCTGGCGGCCCAACAGGCCCTGTACAATATTACCGGGGGGTGTTTTTGGTGATTTTCAAACCATTCAGGGGTCACGACCGGATAAAATTCAGGGATAATTTTGTTGGAATAGAGGAAGACATTACCTTGAGGCATACCATCATCAGAGATATGGAAAACAATCGTGTCGTGGTGCCGAATTCCGTGATCGGAAATGAAGTATTGATCAATTTGCATTTGGGCGACAGCCGGGTTTGTAAGGTCATCGATGTGAGCGTTAGGTACAGTCCCGACATCAACCTTGCTTAGCCCATCATGAGGGAGGAAGTGCCCAAGCATCCGCTTCATGTCAGTCACCCCGATTTGAAAGACCTTGAATCGGGTACATATGAGGTGGTTGTAAAAGTGGTCGGGCTAGGGAATATTTCCATGAAATGATTACAAATTCGCCGGATAATAATGATTACTCCGGTATTTTTACTCAGTTTTGTAAATGGTTTGATGAAAAGAGTCTTACCAAGTATCGTCACTTTTTATTTGGAGAAGTGAAATTGTTATCAAAATAAATCCAGACAAAATTGAAAGCCACAAAAAAACTGAACGAATTGGCCGCTACGGCCATTTGTGGAAACGACATCAGCTCTTCCTGCCTGTATGTCTCGGCACTTGCCATCATTTATGCCGGTCAATATGCCTGGCTGGCCCTGTTGATCGTAGCGGGGGTGTTGTTTTTATTCAGGAAAATTTATGGAGAGGTGGTAGGAGCGTTGCCGCTCAATGGGGGCGCTTACAACGCACTACTCAATACCACCAGCAAATCCACCGCCTCCCTCGCGGCAACGCTTACTTTGCTGTCCTACATGGCGACGGCAGTGATCTCTGCCAGTGAAGCCATGCATTATGTGCACAGCATCTGGCACAATATGCCCGTCATTTTTGCCACCGGGTTACTGCTTGCCTTTTTTCTGGGACTCACCATTCTCGGAATAGGGGAATCTTCCAAAGTAGCGATCGTCATATTCATCACTCATCTTGTTTCCCTTACCATGTTGGCTGGTTTTTGTGGTTTTTACATCATGAAAACAGGATTCGGGGTTTTATTGGAAAATTATGCAATGCCTCTTAATGGTGGAATCAAGCAAGCTATATTTTTTGGATTTGCGGCAGCCATGCTCGGAATTTCCGGATTTGAAAGTTCTGCCAATTTTGTGGAAGAACAGGCCAAGGGCGTTTTTCCGAAAACTTTGAGAAATATGTGGATTGTGGTCACCGTATTCAATCCGCTGATGGCTTTTTTGGCCCTGGCCATTATCGCCATTCCCGATGTAACGGCTAACCAGGAAGCCTTGCTTTCCTTCATGGGCCATAAAGTAGGAGGGAATTGGCTGTCTACCGCCATTTCCGTGGATGCCGCCCTGGTGCTGAGTGGAGCCGTTCTGACGTCTTATGTCGGCGTAAGCGGGTTATTGGAAAGGATGACCCTCGACCGGATTTTGCCCCAGTTTTTTCTCAAAAAAAATAACCGGGGAAGTGCGTATCGAATACTCTTTATGTTCTTCCTTTTGTGCATTTCCATTTTGCTGATCACAGAAGGGCAATTGGGGGCTTTGGCCGGTGTTTATACCATTTCGTTTCTTTTGGTCATGACTTTGTTTGGCGCAGGCAATATTTTATTGAAATTGAGGCGTTCCAAACTACCCCGCCCGGAGAATGCTTCCCCGTTAGCTATCTTTTTGGCTATAGGAGCCGTGGTGATCGCCATCATCGGTAATGCCATCATGAATCCTCACTACGTGGGCGTTTTTCTGGAATATTTCATTCCAGCCTTATTGCTGGTGACCATTATGCTCAATCGCACCAAATTATTGTGGGGTATATTGGAACTGATCAAATATTTGTTTGAACCCGTTCGGCGATCCGTGAAGTATACCAATAGGTATATTTTGAGGCTGATCGATGAGATCAATTCCCAGGAATTTATATTCTTTACCAACCATGACGATGTGGCCGTGCTCAACAGGGTGATGCTCTACATCAGCAAAAATGAACATACCCAAAAGCTGAGAATCGTTTCCGTATTGGGAGAAAACGATCGCATTCCTGAACGACTGATAAGCGATGTGGAAGTGCTTGACCGGGAATATCCTGATATTAAGATTGAATTTATTGAGATGAAGGGCACATTCACACCGGCACTGATTAAAGAGCTTTCACAAAAATGGAATATTCCTGTCAATTTTATGTTTATTGGTTCCCCCAGCGATCAATTCCCCTACCGGATAGAAGAATTGGGCGGGGTGAGGTTGATCATTTAAAAGCTCGAATTCCGGAAGAAATGGTATGATATGAAACAACAATATAAAATTATTCTTCAGGTAGGTCTTGGGTTGTTGTCGGTAGGGTTGGGTATCTATTTTATCAGGCACGAAAGGGCAGAACTTTCAAAGGTAAAAGAGGCACTCACTACGGCAGATCTTGTCTGGATCATTTGGGGATTGTTGTTGCTCATCGTTTTTATGATTGTTCAGGGGGTGATGTACCAAAAAAGTTTCGAGTCGATTCATGAAAAAATTGGGTTGGGAACCGGCATTTCATTGTATCTCAAGCGTAATTTAATCAGTGTTTTTCTTCCTGCAGGGGTGTTGACGAACGTGCTTTTTTTTAATGAAATGGTGGAACGAAAAGAAGGCGTCAGTAAAACCCAGATTTATTTTGCCTCCACCATCTTTTCTGTTTGCTCTATTCTGACAGGAATCATCGTCGGGCTGCCAGCCCTGGTATGGTTGTTATGGAAACAAAGCTTGTCGGAACAATTGGTTTTAGGAATTGTCATTACAACAATTCTGATAGTGTCTTTGGTTATTTCGGTCGTCCGGGTCACCCGGAGTGAAGAGGGGACGCACTTTTTGGGGAAAAGAATTCCTGTCGTTGCCCAGCTCATGAAGGACCTGAGAGAGCAATCCTTTGACCGGCAAAAATTCCTCCAGGTAGTAGGATTGTCATTGATCGTTGAAATTATTGGTATTGCTCACCTGTATATTGCTGTCAAAGCGCTTGGCGGCGGCCCAACCCTTGAAATGGCCATCATCGGATATGCCATCGTTCTGCTGTTGCTTATGAGTTCTCCTTTTTTAAGAGGGATCGGCGCGGTGGAGGCGGCATTGACGTATTCCCTTACTTTGTTTGGATTATCAACTGTATTGGCATTGTCCGTGGCTTTTTTATTTAGATTTTTTGAATTCTGGGGTGTATTGCTGATGGGCGTCGTAGCCCTGATTACTCAAAGAGATAATTTGCTGGTACGTGTTTTTCCGGCCTTTTTGTTGTTCCTGCTTGGAATCGTCAATATCATTTCGGGGCTTACCCCCGCCATGCCCGGAAGACTTGAAATGCTACTTGAAGTCATCCCCATGGAAGCGATCCACGCCTCTACCTGGCTGGTTATCCTCTCGGGCATCATTATGCTGGCCATCTCGATTTACCTTTTAAAAGGATTGCGCAATGCATGGGGGAGTGCCCTCGTTTTAAGCGGGCTTTCATTGGTCGCCCACCTGGTCAAGGGAATTGACTGGGAAGAAGCTTTGGTCGCACTCATCACTTTCGGCAGCCTTATTTACCAACGGCATCAATATTTCATTAAGCCCGACTTAAAATTAGCCCGGCGCAGCCTTTTCCCGGGAATGGTGGCGGTTGCGGGCGTGCTTTTGTTTGGTACCATTGGGTTTTATTGGCTGAATCCTGTCCATTTTAATGTAGATTTTAATTTATGGGAAAGTTTTAAAGAGGCGGCCACCACTTTTTTGTTGATCAACATTGACCTGGTTCCCGCTACGCCATTTGGTAAGGAGTTTCTTTTGGGGATGCATTTGCTGGGAGGTTTAACGCTTGCATATTTTGCGTATTTGTTTTTGCGTCCGCTCATTCAGCACACGGCCAGTACAGAAGAAGAAGATCGCGAAAAGGCAAAAACCCTGGTGGAAAGATACGGAAAAGGCAGTCTTGATTATTTCAAAACTTATCCCGACAAAAGATACTGGTTCAATGAAGACGGAACTGGATTCCTGGCTTTCAAAACTTCCCGAAATTATGCCATTGTATTGGAAAATCCCGTTTGTGATGGATTGGAATCCAGGGCAGGGATCATAAAAAAATTTGATGCCCAGTGCCGGAAAAGCGGGTTGCGCACCGCTTACTACCGTATCCCTGAGTCCGACAAAGACTTATACGAAAAACTTGGAAAAAAACTATTGCCCGTCGGCGAAGAAGCAGTTTTGAACCTGGAAACCTGGTCCACAGAAGGCAGGGATAAAAAAACAATCCGAAATGCGGTGAACAAAATTACCAAAGAGGGTTATTCCTTCAAGGTCAATGAACCTCCTCAAAAAGATGCTTTTTTGCAGCAGCTAAAAGCGGTGAGTGATGAATGGCTGAGGGATATGGAACGAAAAGAAATGGTTTTTTCACAGGGGGCGTTTAACGAAAAAGAATTAAAACAACAAACCATCCTCAGTCTTGAAAATCCAGAGGGCAAGGTCATTGGTTTTATTAATCTCATCCCGGACTATAATGCAAGGGAAGCCAATTTTGACCTCATGCGCAAAACCGGGGATGCGCCCAACGGAACAATGGATTTCCTCTTTGTAAATATGTTTGAATACCTGAAAAGTCTGGGGTTCAAAGGATGCAATTTAGGGATGGTTCCCATGTCGGGCATTGACGTTCCGGAAAACTTACAGGAGCGCGTTATGAAACTGGCCTATGAACGTATTCGTCAATTTGGACATTACAAAAGTCTGCGATCCTATAAAGATAAATTCGAACCCAACTGGCAAATGATGTACCTGGTGTATGATGCGCCTTTTGATTTGATTTATTTGCCCAATGCGCTGGAGCGGGTTATTGAACCCTAGTTGGTTATCGAAGGACTTTTTAAACCTCTGCTATCAATAAAAACATTTTTGGATATCCTTATCTTACACAAATCGCTTGTGGTGCTTGAAATTGTCAGCATCTCTAAAGATTATCCGATTTTTGATTTCTATATTAATTAATAAAAAGTGACCTTGAACGAATCCGGTGTCTATTTTGTTTGAAAGATAGAAAATAGTTGATTGGTCTCAAGCCATTAAGGATGACAATGAATAAAATTGCCCAGGTAAAGGGCGCAAATAAAATTTATAAGGTAGGGGATACTACCATCACCGCATTGGATAAAACTGATTTGGAGGTATTTGCCGGGGAAGTTCTGATGATTATTGGCCCTTCAGGTTCAGGAAAAACAACCTTGCTTTCCCTATTGGGGTGTGTTATTTACCCTACCGCAGGCCAGGTTGTGGTGAACGGGCAGGAAACAACCCAATTAAATGATAATCAACTCGCAGCTTTACGCCTGAACAATATTGGATTTGTTTTTCAGAGTTTCAACCTCATCGCTCCTTTGAGTGCAGAAAGCAATGTGGCTTTCCCTTTAACTTTGACCAAAAAAATGACACAAAAAGAGGCTATGGAAAAAGCACATAGCGCTTTGGACAAAGTAGGGATGTTGGATCGAAGAAAAAACCTGCCCCGACAATTATCCGGAGGGCAGCAGCAACGGGTTGCTATTGCAAGGGCTTTGGTGACCGACCCCATGATGCTATTGTGTGATGAGCCTACAGCAGCTTTGGATGCTGCGTCTGTCGGAAAAGTAATGGAAGAACTGAAATCTCTCGCAGAACAAGGGAAGGCCATTGTAATTGTAACCCATGATCGCCGCCTTGAACCGTATGCCCATCGTGTGGTACAGGTTGATAATGGAAGGGTTACTGAAATTCGCTAATCAAAAAATGTTCGAAAATAAATGAAAAGTCCAAATCCAAAAATAATTGTTTTCCTTGCTCTGGCAGGGGTATTGGCTGCATCCAGTTTTTTATTTACAGGATGTGGCGGATCTGGTAAGGACAAAAGCGTAACGGCAGACTCCGCCCAGAACATTGAAAATAAATCTTTGGAAGCGGTGCCTGATAAAGTGGTGGGCTTGGCAAAAATAGATCCGGAAGGAAAAACCATTGATTTGTATCCACAAGTCAGCGGAAGTATTGAGGCCGTTAAGACAAAGTTGAGTGATATTGTTCAAAAAGGCCAGGTACTTTTTGTGATCGACCATGCAACGGAAGAGGCCAATATTTCCAAAATACAGGCACAGATGCAGGTACAGCAGGCCGTCATAAAAAATGCAGCAGCAACACTGGCAAAAATGAAAGCCAATGCCGCTAATGCGGAAAAAAATTATGCCAGGGTTAAAAAGGTTTATGACCAGGGGGCTGATACAAAAGCGAATCTGGATGATCTTAAAAATGAATGGACCGTGGCGTTAACCGACGTAACGGCTTCGGAAGCCAATGTGGAAAATGCCAGGGCCAGTCTGACAGAATTAAAAACAGACCTGCTCCTGGCGCAAATAGCGTTGGAAAAACATTTTATCAAAGCACCGGCCAACGGCATTATTTTGGAAGTAAATACGGCCCTCGGTGCCGAAGCAGGGCCCGGGATATCTCTCGGATCTTTTGCCGCTGAATCGCCCATGGATGCAGTTACCGAGATTGACGAGTTGTTTGCAGATAAGGTAAAACTCGACCAATTTGCTTTTATTCGAAAACAAGGGGCATCGGATACTTTGGCGGAAGGTAGGGTGGTCGAGGTCGCTCCCTCCTTGCGGCAAAAATCTTTGTTCTCAGATGAAGTGGGTAAGCTGGAGGACAGGAGGGTCAGGGAAGTGAAGGTGCGTTTGACCAAGGGACAGGAGAAACTATTGTACGGACAAAGAGTTGAATGTGTCATTGATGTTAGAAAATAAGAATAATGTTTAAAACTCCTCCTAAGTTTAAAACGGCGCTCAGGTTTATTCTTTATGATAAATCCAAATCTATTGGTGCATTGTTTGGGGTAATAATCTCTACTTTTTTGATTGGTCAGCAAACCGGCGTTTTTAGTTTTTTGACCAATAGCATGAATGTTTTGGTCGGGTTAAACTCCCAGTATATTTGGGTCGTTGATAATCATACGGAAAATGCCAATGCGCTCGGCAGGCTGGATAACAGGATTGAATATGAACTTAAATCCCTTAAAGGGATAAAGAATGTCCATCCTTTATTCGTTGGAGGGGCTACCGTTCAATTCCCGCAAGGAGATAACACAGCAGTCACCCTTATTGGTGTTAGCAGTCCGGATTTTGTGGGGGGCCCCGCTCAATTTTATGAAGGTAAGGCCCGTAATCTTCTTCCGGATGGAGCCATTGCCGTAGATATTTTCGATACCCGTGTTTTCCCTAAAACAGATTTGGGGACCACCCTTGAAATCAATGGTAGGAAAGCATATATAGCCGCACGAACGAAAGGGGTTCGCGGATTTGGAGGAGTGTTGGTTTTTACCACTATTGAAAGAGCCAGACTTTGGTCTGCCGCCGGGGACAATACTGCCAGTGCTTTTTTAGTGGAAACATCCCCGGGCCAGGATCGCCAACAAATGATTGGGGTCATTAATAAGAATATTTATGGGGTTCGAGCATGGGAAGGCAAAGAACTTGGCAATAAAACCATTCAGTTTATCCTGAAAAATACCAGTATTGCAACCTCCATTGGTACGATGGTTGTATTTGCTTTTATCGCCGGATTCTTTATTGTGGGGCTGACGCTTTTCTCCGCAGCGGTAGACCGTGTTAAGGATTATGGCACCATGAAAGCTATTGGGGCAACCAATGGTTATATCCGCAGACTGATATATACCCAGGCCGCTATATTTGCCATTTTGGGGTTTAGTATCGGATTTTTGTTGATTAAAGGCTTTACAACCGCTATTGCCAAACAAGGGTTGCTCATTCATTTTTCCCCTTCTTTCCTGATCGTTTTCTTTATGCTGATTTGTTTTATTGCCCTGGGAGGAGCCACCTTCGCCTCTCGCCGAATTTCCAAATTTGAACCCGCCGAAGTATTTCGTTTTTAAAAATTATGGATATGAAATTGATCGTTCAAAATATTATGCTGGTTATTTTTTTTCTTTCCTCCCAAAATGTTTTGGGCCAATCCCTGGATACTATTTCTTTGACATTGGAACAGGCATGGAAAATGGCAGAACAAAATCACCCTGACTACCAGAGTCAGCTTATCAGCGGACAGATCACAGACAAGCAATTGGACGAAGCGCTTGGTAAACTGCTTCCTCAAATATCCGGAACCTTTGATGTGAGGTATAATATTAAAAGACCTACCACGATTTTGCCCGGAGAACTGGTGGGTAGGCCGGGAGAAGATATTCCTGTTCAATTTGGTAAATTCTGGAACAATACTGCCGGGATTGAAATCAGCCAGTTTGTTTTTGATGCCACCATTTTGGAAGATTTAAAAATACTCAGGCTCAACCGTCAACTTGATGACGTACAGGCGGAAGTGAGCTTGCAAAACCTTAAAATCGATGCTATCCGCAGCTACCTTCAGGTGTTGATCAATGAAGCCAGAAGCAAAGAGCTTAAGAATAATGCCCTTGCATTGAAAAACACCCTGGTGCTGACTCAAGCCAAAGTGGACGCTGAATTACTCAATGAAATTGAATTGGAAAGGGTGGAAAACAGCTATCAGAATGCGTTGTCTGATATAGCAAAATCAGAACAGGCTATCCTTTTAAGTCGCCAGTTATTAAACCTGGTTTTAGGGTTGCCTGTCGATCAGCCTGTTGTGCTGCTTGATGAGTTGCAAGTGCCTGATGATTTTGAAACAACTGTTGCCATGGAAACGATCCAACCGGTTAATTTAACCAATTTACCGGCCTTGCGACTCCAGATCCTTCAAGTAAGTGCTATAGAGGCAGAAATGAAAAAACAGCAAAAGGCTTTACTGCCCACCGCCTCCCTTTATGGTTATCTGGGCTCCAACGGGGTAGGCGATCAACCAAATTGGTTTAATAGCAGTAAAATCAGATGGTATGGCAGCAGTTACGTCGGACTGAAACTCAATTGGCAGTTCAATGCGTTTTTTGACAATCGGCAAATAATGCCTCAATTGACATTGAAAATGCAGCAGGCCAAGCTCCAGGTAAAAGGTACCCAAAATGACCTTATGGAAGCTATTGTAGAGGCGCAATCTAATTTGAAATCCGCATCTGAAGACATTAGGATACAGCAGCGGAATTACAAATTTGCAAAAAAAGAGCTGAACTACTTGACCATTCGCTTTCAGAACGACCTGTCCACGGCCAAAGATTTAATAGAAGCAGAAGAAACAATGAATGCAGCACAAGCGGGATATTGGGGGGCTTATTATAATTTTCAGGTGGCAGCATATGAGTTGCAAAAGGCGAAAGGAGAAATTTGATTTTCAAACAAAGAAAAAATAGTAGGGCCAAAAAAGTTAAGTAAAATCTGGTTTTGTTTTTTTAAGTCGTATTTTTCAAAATAAAAACCGAACCCATATGTTTGAACACAAGTCAAAACCTCTTCTTTCAAAAAAGCAGTTTCACAAAAGGGTTTTTAAATATGTTTTGTATTCTTCTTTCATTTTAGGAATGTCTTTGGGGATCGGTATGGTGGGATATTGGTATTATGCAGACCTGAATTGGATAGATGCCTTTTACAATGCCTCAATGATTTTAACGGGTATGGGGCCTGCCAATGAAATGCCCGACAATGCCGCCAAAATATTTTCAGGAACTTACGCCTTGTTTTCCGGTGTGGCTTTTCTGTCCACGGTAGCCGTGCTTTTTGCCCCCATCGCACATCGTTTTTTACACCTCATGCATATTGATGATCATGACAAATAAGAAATTATGGAATTAAAATTATTCGCACTCCGCCTCCTGGTGGCGCTGGCAGGGGGAGTAGCCATCGGCCTGGAACGGCAGTGGCATCATAAAAGCGCAGGGTTACGTACCAATACACTGGTTACGATCGGGGCAGCTATGTATGTCCTGATCTCGGTTCAAATGGCTTCGGAAGGCGGTGATCCTACCAGGGTGATCGGACAAGTTGTGGTTGGAATCGGCTTCCTTGGGGCAGGGGTGATTTTGCACCAGGGCCGGGATGTTCAGGGACTGACGACTGCAGCCACTATCTGGTGCAGTTCGGCCGTGGGCTCTTTGGCCGGAGCGGGTTTTCTAAGAGAATCCCTCATCAGTGCCGGGTTGATCATTGTCGTCAATGCCTTCCTGCTTCGGATAGACAACTGGCTCGAGAAAAGAAATAACCGACCCTAAAATAAAGCCTTTAAAAAGAACTCCATGAAAAAGTATTATAGCGCCATCTCAAAAAGTGAACTCCCCTCAAATAAAAAAGTCTCGGCCAAATTGATCCGGCATTCCATTTTTGACCTGATCCAAAAGGACTTTCCTGATTTTACGCTTGATGATTACATTTCTATCGCGGAACTGAACAATTATAGAGAAAAATATGTGTACAATTATGTTTCTCAGCAAAAAGAGGATCTTTCTGAATTGGAAAAACAGGTGTTAAATTCCATTGCCCAAAATTCTATTCTTTCTGATAATATTAGCGAAAACCAGGCAGAAAAAGCCACTTTCGGCCAAAGGCTTGCCGATAAGGTAGCTGTTTTTGGAGGCAGTTGGACGTTCATTATTTCTTTTAGTGTTTTCATTTTTATCTGGATAGCCATGAATATTTTCTTGCTGATGAATAAAGGTTTTGACCCTTACCCTTTTATTCTTTTAAATTTGATTTTGTCGTGTATTGCCTCCATGCAGGCCCCGGTAATCATGATGAGCCAAAACCGACAGGAAGGAAAAGACAGGGATAGGGCCATAAAAGATTATACCATAAATCTGAAATCTGAATTGGAAATCAGAACCTTGCATGAAAAAATGGATCATTTAATTCTTCATCAACAGCAAGAATTAATGGAAATGCAGAAAGTACAAATAGAAATGATGAATGACATACTCACCAAAATGGAAAATAAATAACCTGGGAATCAATTGATTCGGTTCATTTATCCAGTTCTCCGTAGTATTCCCGAACGAAGGCCACCAATTGTTTGTCGGTCATCTTTTCGGCCGCAACCACGTCAATAACCTTTCCTTTGGTCGCATAATCTTCTTCAAGCAGATGTTCCAGCTTATTTTTTACCTGGGCAGGGCCAAAGATCAAAATCCTTTCTGAGTCCTTGATGGTATTGATCACTGTTTTTAGATAATTCATCTCCTGCTGTTCCAGGCGATGTTGTTTCGTTTTTTCCAATGTCATGTACTGATTGCCAAAGCGACCGTACTCTTTTCCTTCTCCTTCATATCTGGGCCTGATTTCGATATCGGAAGAAATGGTTTCTAGGAGGGCGGTAGGTGAAATGATTCTTGCCTGTGATTTGTCGATCCAAACGCCAATTGATGATTTCATAAATGGTTGGATTAATGATTTTTAATATTTCTAAAAGTAAACATTTTTAGGTTCAAAAGCAATGACAAAATCCTGGGAGGATTGTTAAAAACGATACTGGTCTGTTAATGGAATGGTATGGAGATTGTCCCTTGAAGGACAATTGATGGAAATTCCATAAACCCTTTTCCCCGGGGAATGGTTCATAAGTTATCTTTCCATAAATAATAGCTCGTAAAATTATAAAACATAAAGCCATGAAGCAATTCCTTTTGTTTTCAATTATGCTTACCGCCCTTTTTTCCGGCTGTATTAAGGATGATTATGTTGACGATGAAGTGGATCCTGTTCTTCGGATTACCACCATTGCGGACACTATTGCCGTTGGCGACACTTTCCAGTTTAAGGCCATGTATTTGAATAATGTGGGGAAAGAAGAATCGGTTCCGGTGGTATGGAGCAGTTCGCACCCTGATATTATTTCAATCGATATGAATACCGGTTTGAGTGAGGCCCTCCAGGTGGGAACGTCCATAATTGCCGTTGAATACAATGATGGAAGCAAAGTGCTGCGGGATGAAATAGAAGTGCAGGCCGGCAGTTCAACGGTTGTCCAGCCGGGAGAGAAAAGCGGAACCGTCGCTTCAACAAGCTCCTATGCCCTGACAGGTGATTTCACCCTCAAAGCGGATGGGGATAATTTGATTTTGGAGTTCGCAAATAATTATAATGCCTCAACTGCTTTGCCCGGGTTATACGTGTATTTGTCCAACAACAATACCACCACGGCCAATGCCTTGGAAATTGCCAAAGTGGAAGTCTTTTCAGGGGCACATTCCTACATGATTCCCAATGTTGGCATCAATGATTACAGTTACGTACTTTATTTTTGTAAGCCTTTTAATGTGAAGGTTGGGGATGGGGAGATATTATAAGGGAAATGTAAAATTTAGAATGATAAATTAAAAATGTAAAAGTGTTGATTTTTAGTGATTTACATGATTAAAATTGTCAATTTATTTTTGAACTGTTCCTAAGCATTCAAAAAATTAATAAATTTTTAAACAGATGAACAAAACGATCACTACCGGGATAATGCTTTTTATTTTCCTGGGTACTTTAACGGCGGGCGGACCCTGGCCTCAAAAAAAAGGGCAAGGATATTTTAAATTATCAGAATGGTGGGTCGTTTTTGATCAGCATTATACCGACGAAGGATTGATCGACCCCAATCTTACTACAGGCATATTCAATACCGCCGTTTATGCCGAATATGGCCTCACTGACCGGCTGACCGGTATTGTAAATGCGCCCCTCTTTAGCAGGAATTATATGAACAACCTGATCTCCCGAACCACCGGGGAAGTATTGGTAAAGGGAGAAGCCATCAACGGTTTGGGAGACATTGATGTTGGGTTGAAATACGGTTTGACCAAACCGGGCGCCAGATTCCTGATCGCCGCCTCCGTATTTTTCGGAATACCCACCGGCATAACGGGAGGCGGGACCTTTGAAAATTTGCAGACAGGTGACGGGGAATTCAACCAGATGGTACAGATCGATGCCGGAACAAGTTTGAATTTCGGTAAAAAGGTGGCGGGATATACCAGCGCCTACGTGGGCTTTAACAACCGGACAAAAGAATATTCGGAAGAGTTCAGATTCGGGGTCGAACTTGGGGCAGGTTTTTTTAACCAAAAATTATGGGTCACCGGCCGTGTCGGCGGCATAGAGTCTTTCAAAAATGGAGCCACAGCAGCCAGCAATAACAGCACTACTATTTTTGCGAACAATACGGAATACATCAGTTTCTCACTGGAAACCAATTATTATATGACCAAGAGGGTAGGGGTGTCCGCCGCCTTCGCCGGAGCCTGGCGCGGAGAAATCATTGCCGCCAGACCCAGCTACTCCGTTGGCATATTTTATGATATGAGCAAATGAAAAAACTGATTGTCCAGGGCAGTTCGAGAAGTGACGGCAATACGCACCGGATCGTCAGTTTGTTCCGGGAAGAAACGGAAGCCGACCTGCTCGATCTAGGGGAAAAGAATATCCTCCCATTTGATTATGATTTCAACAATCAGGATGATGATTTCCTGCCCATCATCAGGGACATCGCCGACCATTACGATCTGATCATTTTCGCTACCCCCGTTTACTGGTATACCATGAGCGGCCTCATGAAAAATTTTTTCGACCGCCTTTCCGATTGTCTCAAAATTGAAAAACCAACTGGAAGGAAACTCCGTGGCAAATCCATGGCCCTTATCATCTGCGGCTCCGAAGAAGAGGAAGTGCCCGCCTTTGAAATGCCTTTCAAACTTAGCGCCGAATACCTCGGCATGAACTACCTCGGTTATGTCCACACCTGGATAGAGGAAGACATCGTCACCGAGGAGGTCAAACAGCGGGTGAAACAATTTGCGAGGGATATTACCACATAGTCTTAAAGTCCACCATAGCTTTTTTAGCTTAAACTATGGTACGATTTCGCTGCACTCCCATTGAACCCTCCCGACCTACGATTTCGCTTCGCTCAACTTGAACAACTTGAACAATTTGAACCCCATTAACCTTTAACCTTTAACCTTTAGTCTTTAGTCTTTAGCCTTTAGCCTTTAGCCTTTAGTCTTTAACCTTTAGCCTTTCAACTTTATAAACTCCAATAATCCGTTCCCCATCCGCCATAATCGAAAAATACTCTTCATCAAAAGGGAATTCCCCCTTACAAAACTTTTCCATCTCCGGTCGAAAGCGGTAATTCGTCAGGTAATACTGCGCCACTTCCATACCGTACCGCATACGGATGTGTGACTTGATCTCTTCCGGCAAGGCAAAATAATTATCAAAGCAAGGCTGGTTGGCACAAAATACCTGGATCATTTCTCCTGTGGTGTCTTTTCGTACCAATTCCTCAAAAGCCTGTTTGTAGGCGACGCCCCAATAGTCCATTTCAAAACGTTCCATGCGATTACCGCCCGCGAGGACATTGAAATAGACTTGTTGATGAGGATGCAGCTTCACCATTTTGTATCCGGTGTATAGGCAGGAGACCAAAACGATCATCATAGTCAACTGGCGCAGGAATTGCAATTTTGACCTCCATAAGCCATGCAGAGGAACAAGTCCCAGCATCAGGGCAGGGGGATAGATAAAATAAAAATGTCGCCAGCCGTCGTATATGGTGGAATGGAACAGCCAAACGGCAAAAAGCGGCCCCGACAGGAAGGCAAAAGCGATGAGGTCGATGAATTCCGGAAAATTTGTCCATAGTTTCCACCGCATCAGGTTGGAGGCCAGGGTCTTGATAAACCAAAAAATGCCTGCGAGGAGCAGGAAAAGGTTGAGCAGGGGAAGGGTGATGGCCATCCATGCGTAAGGATAATAAAAGGGTGGGGGATTGGACGAAACGTAATGGCCGAAAAACAGCGTATGGATGCTCTTGGGGAAGTTTGACATCAAGTTGAAGGCTTCTGTGGCCCGTTGGTCGACACTGTTCCACAAATAGGGAAAAAAAGCAATAGCCAGCAGCATGAAAACAATGAAGAAAACAGGAAAACTTTTAACATACTGCCTCAAAAGAACTGTTCCTGAAGTACGTACATTTTTAAAAAGCTGAAGTCCGATAAAGCCCACCGATAAAACAGGAACGATGATTCCGGCTATCCGCGAATTGACCACGAAGGCACAGGCCACTCCGTGCAGCAATCCAGCCAAAAGGGTAGGGTTTTTTAAATAGCGAACCAAAGTATAAAGACTGATGATATAAAAGGATAACAGCACTATGTCCTTAGGATTAAAAAAGGAATGGGCAAAGATCCTCGGCGTCAAAATTAACAGCAGGGTACCCAACAGGGGCAGCCCGTTTTTAAAAAAAGGAAACGAGGGATTCTCTTTCTGTAAGGCTGTTTCAAAACGGAGCCTTAACAATTGGTAGAAAGCAATGGTCGCTGTCCAGAAAAGTACGAACAACATACGGTGCCGCAACAGGTATTGGGCATGAAAATCATCAGCATCGATGCCCGCCAGTTTTTCGAAGCCTGCGGCGATGAGCGAGAATATTATGGAGTATTGCCTTCCGGCGGAAGTTTCCAGTTGATATTGCGGGAAATACATAGGCCAGTCCAGCCCCAGCGTTTTGACTACAAAATCATAGGAATGCAAACCGTAGCGCCTTTGTAAAAATTCATCCCAGGAGAGGCCGTAATCGGGAAGGATGTACCACCCTATAAAAAAGTATAAAGCAAAAAACACGAATGCTGCAATGGTTTCCCTGGAAAGAAGTTTCGGTGAAGAATGTGTTAGAAAAAAGCGCATACCGGGTGTTGTGGATGACTTTTAGATGTCGGAATAAAATTTCCTGCAAAGGTAACAAACTTCTCACTGGATTGAGGGCAACTTCAATCCTAAGTTCACCAACCGGTATTTTAACCCGCTAAACCAGTAACGTGTACTTCCGAAATGGAATTCCTGTTTAGTAATTCTCAGCAATATGATTGAATTTTTCAGAAAACATATTACTTTTAGATTTGGGAGTAGAATAGATTTGATTGAAAAAGAACGTCAGTTTCATAACCCCGATAGTCAAAAATGGAGGAAACCATCAATCGTGAGTCGGAACGTGTCAGATTGAGGGAGATTGAAGGAGATTGAATGAGATTGAGGGAGATTGAAGAAAATTGACCCACCCGACCTGCGGTACGGGATTTCGCCCCGGCATTACATGCACGGAATTTCACTCCGTTCAACTGCGCTCAACCTGAAACAACCTGAAACAACCTGAAACCTTACATTAACTAGTTATCAATCAAAAAGCATAAAATTATTCCTTAAACTATTTACTTATCTAAAACGACTGGAAATGAAAAAACTTCTACTTTTAATGCCGGGAATATTATTCCTTTTTTCTAATGCCTTTGCCCAAACGGTGGAATTTTCTGATGACTTTGAATCAGGAACCACAAATTGGGTGCTTACCGGAACCTGGGGAACGACCACCACCCAATCCAATTCTCCTAGTACCTCCCTCACCGATAGCCCGGGCGGCAATTATGCCTCCAATCTTAATACTACGGCTACCATGGCCACAGGGGTCGACCTATCGACCGCCCTTGATGCAACGCTTCAGTTTTGGGCCATTTACGATATTGAAGGGGGAAATTTTGATTACATGTATGTGGAAGCCAGCGGAAATGGTGGCACCACCTGGGTGAACGTTGCCACTTTCCTTGGCGAGGGTAATTTATCTCCGTGGACACAATACAGCTATTCCCTGGGAGGATTCGTGGGCAGCAGTGATGTGCGGGTACGTTTCCGCTTTTTCTCAGATACTGGCTATGAAGTGGATGGAGTGTATATCGACGATGTGGAGATCATCAGCTCCAATGAGGATAATTCACCTCCATTGGTTTTACATACCCCCAATACTTTTTATCGGAGTAATTTAGGGAATGTCACAAAAACAGCTGAGCTTATTGATGTTTCAGGCATAACATCCGCCAACCTGTATTATTCGGTTGCGGGTGGTGCTTTCAATGAAGTGGCGGGGGTAAACACTTCAGGGGATACTTATGCTTTTGTCATCCCCGAACAAGCTGCCGGAGTACAGGTGGATTATTATCTGGAAGCCTCTGATGCTTCGCCCAATGCCAATAACGTTACTACAGAAACATTCAGTTATCTCGACGGCAACCATATTTATTTTGATAACGAGCAGGTGGATTTCGTTAATTCCTTTGGTCCTGATGCTGCCAGCTTATTAACAGGTTGTGCCGTCCGTTTCAGCCTCGTAGGCACTACTGATGTCGTTTATGCTCTCATCCGCAACTATACGGATTCCAACCGACCCAATGATGATTTCGAATTTCATATCTGGGCCAACAATAATGGGGTGCCGGGTGCCGACCTTATCACACCTTTCATGGTAACTCCCGAAGCTAATCTTGAGGTGACCAGCCCCATGACGCGGGTGGACCTCTCAGCTTATATGGACCAGTTGTCGGGTTTGACGGGTGATATTTTTGTAGGGTTTATAGTACCTGTAGGGGAAACGTGGGTAACTCAAACCACACCGGCCGCCGGGGGCAGAACTTATGTATTTAACGGCACCACCTGGGCACTGAATACGGGGGATGACTATCATTTTCGGATCATCACCACCGCTTTTGAGGTGGCTGATGCCTGCTCTGACGCCGTGGACCTTTCCGCTTTGATGGGGCAGGGGTTGAACAATCCGCAAACATCCCCTATCTGGAACAATACGGGAGCCACAACGGATGCCAACGACCCCCTCGAAGGGTGGGAGTGTTTTGGTGAACCTGACGGCGGTGGCGCAGCGCCCAGCCTTGAAAACACACTTTGGTATACCTTTACCGGGGATGGAGAAGTGTATGATATCAGGACAACCGACTGTGGTGGTGGATTGAGTGATTATATCGATTTTGGCGATACACAAATCGCCATTTATGCAGGTACCGGTTGTGGGGATATGATCCCGGTGGCCTGCAACGAAGACATAGAGGGAACTCCGGCCGAAGGGCCTTATCCGGCAGGTTTGATTTTTGAAACCATCGCCGGGGTGCAATATTTTATGATGGTGGATGGGTTTGCGGGCTCTGACGGAGAATTTTGTATCCAGTTTACCCAATTGGCCAACGTCACTTGTGCGGACATTACCCTGGGCGCATCTGCCGGTCAGCCAGAGGTCTGTTTCGGCGACCTCACCAGCTTCTCCGTCGAGGATGTGGTCATTCCTTTGTCTCCTGTCTCCGCATTCCTGTGGATCGTAACGACGGCAGATATTTCAGGATCAGCAGATCCGTTTAACGATGCTTCTTTCCTGGGCAATTTTAATCTGTCATCAGAAATTTATGCTCCGGCCTTGTTGAACGACGGCACCCAGATTCCGGTGGGTACGTTCTATTTTACCCCAATCGTTTTCGGAGGGGCGGTAGATACCGACAATACCCTGGCCGGACTTGATTTGACCAATGGCTGCCTCATTACCGGTCAATCCGTGGAAGTCAATCTCCTGGGCGAATTAGCACCGCTTTCAGGAACCGCGGTTTCAATAGATGATACCAATCCGCCGTCTGGCGCGGGATCGGCTTCAGTGGAGGTTTCTGGAGGTTCCGGTGAATACACTTATTTATGGAGTACAGGGGCTACCACCGCGTCTCTTGAAGGGGTGTTTGCAGCTACTTATACTGTAACCGTGTCGGATGCTTCAGGTTGCGTAGAGGATGTGGTAGTGGAAGTGACGGTAGATGTGATGACGGGAACGAATGACCCGGCTTTCAGCCAAAGGATAAGCCTTTTCCCAAACCCGGCTGGCAAGGAGGTCAATGTGGCCTACCGTCTGGGAACAGCAGTTGATCTTGAGATCAGGGTACTCAGTGTCACGGGCCAGGAATTGTTGTATTCCATGCAAAATTCCGTAAAGCAAGGCGTATGCCCCCTTTCCCTGGAAATTTTGGCTGATGGGGTGTATTTCATACAGATCACCGATGGGATTCACACGGCTATTAAGCGATTGGTCGTGAGCCGATAGTTATCCCCCAGATCTTGACCTGCAAGGAAACAAGGTGACAATGATAAAGGAACTAAGGTGCTCATTCATTGTTCTCTTGTTTCCTTGTTTTATTTTAAAAAATAAACAGAAACGCCTTCCCTGGGTTAATCACGTTCAAATATTTTTTTCATTTTTAAAATTTGAATTAAATTTTTTCAATGATCAAAAAAATATCTTTAAATAAAATTTAATTTCATCTATTTTCAATATAAAGGATATTTGTTTTGATGATTTTAATTTATGCTAAGTAAAAACATCATGATTAGTAGCCTTTTCCAAACTCATTTCAAAAAAAAAAGACTGATCTTCAATTTTTTATAAAATAGCTTTTGTAATTCTAAAGAAAAATTCTACCTTTGCATTCGCTTTTGAAAAAGGGTTCATTATGCCCGATAAAAATATTTAAAAATTAAGCAGGTATGCCTACTATTAATCAGCTGGTACGCAACGGGAGGAAAAAGATCGTAGAAGCAAGTAAATCACGTGCACTTGAGTCTTGTCCTCAGCGTCGTGGCGTTTGTACTCGTGTTTACACGACCACACCGAAGAAACCTAACTCTGCTTTGCGTAAAGTAGCTAAGGTACGTCTGACAAATGGTCTTGAAGTGATCGCATATATTCCGGGAGAAGGCCACAACCTTCAGGAGCACTCCATCGTGCTGATTCGCGGGGGTCGTGTGAAAGATTTACCAGGGGTACGTTATACCATCGTTCGTGGTGCATTGGATACTGCGGGAGTTGGTGATCGTAAACAAAGTCGCTCGAAGTACGGAACCAAGCGTCCTAAGTCCTAAGTAAGTTATGTTTCAATCAATTAAGAAACCTCTAATGTTTTAAAATGAGAAAAAGAAAACCTAAAGAAAGAATTATTGCTCCGGATCCAAGGTATGGAGATCCAATGGTTACCCAGTTTGTAAACAATATGATGTTTAGCGGGAAAAAGGGAACCACTTTTCGTGCTTTTTACGCAGCAATGGATATAGTAAAGGAAAGAACCGGTGGAGATGAGCATGGTGTTTGGAAGAAAGCATTGAACAATGTAATGCCTCAGGTTGAAGTAAGAAGCCGTCGAATTGGCGGTGCAACTTTTCAGATTCCTATCGAGATTCGTGCCAAGCGCCGGGTTTCTATTGGAATGAAATGGTTGGTTGGTTTTTCACGCAAACGCAGTGGAAAAGGAATAAGTGAAAAACTTGCAGCCGAAATTATGGCAGCAAGCAAAGGAGAAGGTGCAGCAGTGAAACGTAAAGAGGATATGCACAAAATGGCCGAATCCAACCGTGCATTTGCGCACTTTAGAGTTTAATAAATATTATTTTAAAATCCTTTAGGAGTAGTTCTCATGGCAAACGATCTTAGATTTACAAGAAATATTGGTATCGCGGCGCACATTGATGCGGGTAAAACCACTACGACTGAGCGTGTGCTTTTCTACACCGGTTTGAGTCATAAAATTGGTGAGGTACACGATGGTGCAGCTACCATGGACTGGATGGAGCAGGAGCAGGAAAGAGGTATTACCATTACTTCTGCTGCAACCAAGACATCCTGGAAATGGAAAGACCAGCCCTATTCAGTCAATATCATCGATACTCCCGGGCACGTAGATTTTACTGTTGAGGTAGAACGTTCCCTCCGGGTTTTGGATGGTGTTATGTCACTTTTCTGTGCCGTATCAGGTGTAGAGCCTCAGTCTGAAACCGTATGGAGACAGGCTGACAGATATAAAGTTCCACGTATCGGATTCGTTAATAAAATGGACCGTTCAGGAGCAGACTTCTTTAACGTTGTTAATGATGTTAGAGAAAAACTCGGTGCCAATGCAATCGCATTGCAGGTGCCAATCGGATCAGAAGAGTCTTTCGTTGGAGTCGTTGACCTCATTACCAACGAGGCAATGATCTGGAACGAAGAAGATAAGGGAATGACTTACGAAGTGGTGCCGATTCCTGAAGATTTAGTCGATCTCGTAGCAGAAAAGCGTGCTGAATTGTTGGAGGCGGTTGCTGATTATGATGATACCCTTCTGGAAAAATTCTTCGAAGATCCCGAATCCATCTCTCCTGACGAAATCCGCGCTGCTATCCGTGCTGCGGTGATCGATATGAGCATCACTCCGATGATGTGTGGATCCGCTTTCAAAAATAAAGGAGTTCAGGCTGTACTTGATGCAGTATGTGCTTACCTGCCTTCACCGGTAGATATTGATGCTGTGGAAGGGATCAACCCTGAAACAGAAAAGGCAGAATTACGTAAACCTAGTGCTAACGAACCTTTTGCTGCCCTGGCTTTTAAAATTGCAACTGACCCGTTTGTGGGCCGGCTCGCCTTTTTCCGGGTATATTCAGGAACTTTGGAATCTGGTTCTTATGTGCTGAATTCCCGTTCTGGTAAAAAAGAACGTATCTCCCGTTTATATCAGATGCACTCCAATAAGCAGAATGCTATTGACAGAGTGGAAGCCGGAGATATTGCCGCCGCCGTGGGGATCAAAGACCTTCGCACCGGTGATACGCTTTGCGATATCAATAAGCCGATTGTTCTGGAAAGTATGACTTTCCCTGAGCCTGTGATCGGAATTGCGATAGAGCCTAAAACGCAAAAAGACTTGGATAAACTGGGTATGGCTTTGGCTAAATTGGCTGAAGAAGATCCAACTTTCAAAGTTAATTATAACGAAGAAACCAACCAGACCGTTATCAGCGGAATGGGAGAGTTACACCTTGAAATTATCGTTGACCGTCTCCGTCGTGAGTTTAAGGTTGAATGTAACCAGGGTGAACCTCAGGTGAGTTACAAAGAATCGCTGACCAACACGGTTACCCACCGCGAACGTTTGAAAAAACAATCAGGGGGTTCTGGTTTGTTCGCCGATATGGAATTCGAACTCGGCCCTGCCGATCAGGAATTCCTGGATACTGATGAATTCAAAAACGGCAAAGAAAAACTCCAGTTCGTTTGGGGTATTGTCGGAGGATCCATCGATAAGAACTACATGAAGCCTATCAAAGATGGTTTCCTCTCTATGATGTCAAACGGTATTTTGGCCGGTTATAACATCGATAGCATGAAGGTGCGCGTTTACGATGGGTCTATGCACGCCGTGGATTCAAAACCAATCGCTTTTGAACTTTGTGCAAAAGAAGGGTTTAAAGCTGCCGCGCCTAAATGTAAGCCTGAATTGCTCGAGCCTATTATGAAACTCGAGGTAGTTACCCCGGAAGAGTATGTAGGAACAGTGATCGGTGACCTTAACCGTCGCCGTGGATTACCCAAAGGACAGGAATCTGGTGCAGGTGGTGCCATCACCATTAAAGGTGATGTTCCATTGTCAGAAATGTTCGGTTATGTTACTTCTCTGCGTACCCTTACTTCAGGACGTGCGAGCTCCACAATGGAATTCTCACATTATGCTGCGGCACCAAGTGGTATCGCCAAAGATGTAATCGACAAAGCCAAAGGCATTGTTAATGTATAAAAGTTATTGATCGGGTTGGAGTATTACTTCTACCCGATTCTTTTCCCAAAGGTGAAATATTTGCAAGAGGGAATTATATATCATTATTGATAATTTATTTAACTAAGGCATGAATCAGAAAATCAGGATTAAACTTCGTTCTTACGATCACAATCTGGTAGACAAGTCTACTGAAAAAATCGTGAAAACGGTGCGCAACAGCGGTGCTGTTGTTACGGGTCCGATTCCGCTGCCCACTGAGAAAAAAATCTTTACCGTGCTCCGTTCTCCGCACGTCAATAAGAAATCTCGTGAGCAGTTCCAGCGTCGCACCCACAAGCGTCTCATTGAAATTTATACTCCTACTCAAAAGACAGTCGATGCACTGTCTAAACTGGAATTGCCGAGTGGTGTAGACATTCAAGTTAAGTTGACGTAATTTTTACAAAACATAAAAGAGCCAAAGAAAAGGGATAAATCGGTTCGTTTCCGGGGAGTAAACCCGGCATTTTGAATCGGTAGTGTTAAGGATTGAATCAGGTAATTCTTTGAATGCCTGTTGTCATGCTTCAACAAAATTCCCTACTCTGTCATCCCTGTAATGCGTTCAGTGCCGTTGTGCATGGGGGCGCTATTACAGGAGCTAAAAAAAATATTCTGATGAACGGATTAATTGGTAAAAAAGTCGGAATGACCAGTCTCTTTGACGGAACTGGTCGCAATATTGCATGTACCGTAATTGAAATGGGCCCATGCGTTGTGACGCAGGTTAAGACAGAAGAATCTGATGGTTATTCTGCCCTCCAGTTGGGTTTCGGTGAGGCAAAAGAGAAAAATACTACCAAACCGGAGCTTGGACACTTTGCTAAGGCAAACACCACTCCAAAGCAAAAAGTAGTAGAATTCCGCAATTTTAATGCAGTGGAAAAAGCTGTTGGAGACCTTATTAAAATTGATGAAATTTTCGTTGAAGGAGATTATGTCAGTGCTGTAGGTACTTCCAAAGGGAAAGGATTTCAGGGTGTTGTGAAACGCCATGGATTTCGCGGGGTGAATGATGCAACTCACGGTCAGCATAACCGCCAGCGTGCTCCCGGATCTATCGGTGCAGCGTCTTATCCTGCCAAAGTATTCAAAGGGATGCGTATGGCCGGACGTGACGGAGGCAAGCGAATCAAAACGACTAACCTTGAGGTGGTCAGAATTTTCCCTGACAAAAACATCATTTTGGTAAAGGGTGCAGTACCTGGACACAAAGGAAGTTTTGTTATTCTTGAAAAATAATATTCATAGCATTGGTTGGTATCTTGAATCCATCAGTGCATTAAAAAAATGAATGCTTTTTGTTTGGTCTGTCATAACAGACAATAAAACAAATAGAATATCATTCGAGCTGAAAATAATTTAGGTATGAAACTCGATGTGCTAAATACACAAGGACAGGCTACCGGCAGAAGCATTGAATTGCCTTCTGACATTTTTGGAATCGAGCCTAACGAGCATGCTGTTTATCTTTCCGTTAAACAGTATCTTGCTCACCAGCGCCAGGGTACCTCTAAGTCCAAAGAACGTGGCGAGGTGAAAGGTTCTACCCGTAAGATCAAACGTCAAAAGGGTACTGGTACTGCTCGTGCAGGGAGTATAAAAAACCCTTTATTTAGAGGTGGAGGTCGTGTTTTTGGGCCCAAACCACGTACCTATTTCGTGGATCTCAATATAAAGGTTAAACGCCTGGCCAGGAAATCAGCCTTTTCTGTCAAAGCAGGAGCTGGAGATATTGTGATATTGGAAGATTTTTCTTTCGATGCACCAAAAACAAAGGAATTTGCAAATATCCTTGGCAACCTTAACCTTAATGGACTCAAAACTGTGGTGGTAACTCCTGATTACGAAAAGGAAGTTTACCTTTCAAGCCGCAACGTTAAAGGTTCAGATGTGGTGAGAGCCTCAGATTTGAATACCTACCAGATCATGAGAGCTGGGAAACTGGTACTGTCTGAAGGAGCTATTGAAAAAATAAAAGAAACATTTGCTTAATTTTCCGATTATCGGAAATTCAATTGATTTAAAATGGCAAAGATAATTCTTGTAAAACCGATCATTACTGAAAAAGCAGAGATGCTTTCAGAAAACCTCACAAAGTATAGCTTCGTGGTTAACTCTGATGCTAATAAAATTGAGGTAAAAAATGCGGTGGAAGGAATGTATGGCGTAACCGTTGAAGCTGTAAATACAATGGTAATGCCGGCAAAGATCAAAAACAGGATGACTCGTTCCGGTGTTTTGAAAGGTAGAGTTTCAGGATACAAAAAGGCAATAGTCACACTGGCTGATGGCGAAGAAATCGATTTCTTCGGAGATATTTAATTACAGGGACTTTACCTGGCAGTTCGGCTGCCAAAGCAGTAATGGGGCTTGACCCCGCAAAGCTTGTAAAATAACCCGCTAATTTGAAATAGTAATAAAAAATGGCACTTAAGAAATTTAGTCCGATTACTCCAGGAACGCGTTTCAGATTGGGAAATGCGTTTGCAGAAATTACTGCCGACAAACCGGAGAAGAGTTTGCTGGCGCCTTTGTCCAAATCTGGCGGACGAAACCACGACGGTAAAATGACCATGCGCCAAATTGGTGGTGGACACAAGCGTCGCTATCGTATCATTGACTTCAAAAGGGATAAGGAAGGCATCCCCGGTACGGTAAAAACTATTGAATACGATCCTAACCGTACAGCATTTATCGCTTTGGTGAATTATGCAGATGGTGAGAAAAGATATATGATCGCTCCGGAAGGCCTTAAAGTAGGCGACCAGATCTTATCAGGAAAAGGAGCTGTTCCAACTGTAGGAAACGCACTCTATTTGAGTGAAATTCCTTTGGGATCTGCTATCCACGCTATTGAAATGGATCCGGGTAAAGGTGCGGCTCTGGCGAGAAGTGCAGGAACCAATGGGGTGATGATGGGAAAAGAAGGAAAATACGCAGTAGTAAAGTTGCCTTCAGGTGAGGTGCGCAGAATACTGTTGACTTGTAAAGCAACAGTGGGATCAACTTCAAACTCAGATCACGGATTGCAAGTGCTCGGAAAAGCAGGTAGAAAACGCTGGATTGGTAAACGTCCTCGAGTAAGAGGGGTCGCAATGAACCCTGTCGATCACCCAATGGGTGGTGGTGAAGGTAAATCTTCAGGAGGGCACCCACGTTCACGTACAGGAATTATGGCCAAAGGTCAGAAAACCCGTAACACCAAAAAAGCTTCATCAAGACTTATTATTTCTAAAAGAAAGAAAAGATAATAATGGGTTCGGCAACTTAGCTGAAACCATACATAATGTAATCAGATTATGGCAAGATCTATTAAAAAAGGACCTTACGTTTTCCACAAATTAGTGGATCAGGTAATCGCAGTAAAAGAGTCCAACAAAAAAAAGGTGATCAAAACCTGGTCAAGAACATCAATGATCGTTCCTGACATGGTTGGTCAAACCATCGCTGTTCATAATGGCAAAACCTTTGTCCCTGTGTTTGTCACAGAAAATATGGTTGGTCATAAACTCGGTGAGTTTTCTCCTACGCGTAACTTTAGAGGACACTCAGGAAATCGTAAGTAAAGAAATTTATAAAAACTGTTAAAGGTCAATTGATGAAACGTCAGCGTTTCAGAGGATTGAACCACCACAATATTTGTAAAATGGAAGCAGTAGCTAAATTAAAAGGTGTACAAATGTCAGCGCGCAAAATGCGCTTGGTCGTTGATTTGATCAGGGGTAAAAAAGCTTATGACGCTCTTGACATTTTGCGCTTTACAAAGAAAGAAGCAGCAGTATGGTTGGAAAAACTTCTCGTATCTGCTATTTCAAATTGGGAGCATAAATTAGGTGGTGCTGAAAGTGCTGATGATTATGATCTCGTGATCACAAGCATTAGTGCCGACCAGGGAGCGATGTTAAAACGTTTTCGTCCTGCTCCACACGGTAGAGCACACCGCATTCGTAAACATTCCTGTCATGTAACCATCGTAGTGGAAAACAGAATTCCACTGGCGGATGATGTGAAAACATTATCTGAAATCGAAGATGCCGTTACAGTAGAGGAAGTTGAATAACTAAGAAGCTAAAAATTTTGCCATAATTATGGGACAAAAGACAAATCCAATAGGTAACCGTCTTGGTATCATCAGAGGTTGGGATTCCAACTGGTTTGCTGACAAAGACTATGCTGAAAAAGTTGTGCAGGATGAAAAAATCCGCAATTACCTTAAAGCTCGTGTACAAAAAGGCGGTATCGCCCGTATTGTTATCGAACGTACGCTCAAACGTATTACAGTAACCGTTCACACTTCTCGCCCCGGTATTATCATCGGTAAAGGAGGTTCTGAGGTGGATCGTATCCGTGAAGAGCTTAAGAAATTGACCGGACATGACATTCAGATCAACATCATTGAGATCCGTAAGCCTGAACTTGATGCCAATATTGTTGGCGAGTCTATTGCTAAACAGCTGGAAGGTCGTATCAACTATCGTCGTGCTATCAAAATGGCTATTCAATCAACCATGCGTGCCGGAGCAGAAGGCATAAAAGTGCGTATCTCAGGTAGATTGAATGGAGCAGAGATGGCTCGTTCCGAAGAATTCAAAGACGGAAGAACGCCTTTGCATACTTTCAGAGCGGATATTGACTACGCGCTCCAGGAAGCTCAGACCATCTATGGAAAATTAGGGATCAAGGTTTGGATATGCAAAGGAGAAGTATTCGGAAAGCGTGACTTGTCTCCTAATGCAGGACTTTCAGCTAAAGATGCAGGAGGTAGCGATGCAGGCGGAAAACGTGGACCAGGTACTGGTAGAAGAGAAGGTTCCGGAGGCGGTCGCAGACGAGGTGGATCCGGTGCCGGTGGTGGTGGTGGAAGAAATCAAAGGAGGAATTAATAAATATTAAAGAAAAAGGCTTATCTTTGCCAAGCTTTTTTCAAACCTGCCTTGAATTTGGTAGAAATGCCCGGGTTTTAGGGTGATTTTTTGAAAAAATTGATAAAATTTTTTGGATAATGTTACAGCCAAAAAGAACGAAATATCGCAAACAGCAGAAAGGGAGAAATAAGGGCCTGGCACAACGTGGAAGTACCGTTGACTTTGGAACTTATGGTCTTAAGTCCCTGACCAGAGGACATCTGACCAGCAGACAAATTGAGGCTGCTCGTATTGCTATGACGCGTCATATGAAAAGGGAAGGTAAGGTTTGGATCAGAGTTTTTCCGGACAAGCCAGTTACTTCCAAACCTCTCGAGGTACGTATGGGTAAGGGTAAAGGAGCCCTGGATCATTATATCGCCCCTATCAAACCCGGGAAAATAATGTTTGAAATTGACGGGGTACCTCGTGACGTAGCTTATGAAGCTTTGCGTCTGGCAGCCCAAAAATTACCAGTGCTTACCAAAACAGTTGTAAGACCTGATTTCGAAGGATAAATTTTCCTTTTAAAAATAATATTTGCGATGGCAACAAAGAAATTTTTAGAACTTAAGGATTTTTCAGACAGTGATTTGGCAAGCGAGCTCGATTCAACCCGTGCTCAATACCAAAAGATGAAATTTGACCATGCACTGACTGGTTTGGAAAATCCACTTAATTTGCGTGAAGTACGTAGAGATATAGCTCGTTTGCAAACTGAAATTCGCAGAAGAGAACTTGCAAATGCAACCGAAGCAGAATTGGCAAAACGGTCTAAAATAATAGCCAGAAGGCGTAAAATATAATTTGGTGGTTGTTCCATCAGTTTAATTTAATAGAAATGTCTGAAAGAAATCTTAGAAAGCAAAGAGTCGGGGTAGTTTCCAGTTCAAAAATGGACAAAACGATTGCTGTTACTGTTGAGCGTCGTCTGCAACACCCTATTTATGGCAAATTTGTAAAGAAGACCAAAAAATTCATCGCTCACGACGAGAATAACGAGTGTAATGAAGGGGATACTGTACGCATAATGGAAACACGTCCTCTTAGTAAATTCAAACGTTGGAGGTTGGTCGAAATAATTGAAAGAGCTAAATAAAGCCTTGTTTAGGCGTAATTGAATCCAGGATTCGAAAAATAAAAGGTCATGATACAGCAAGAAAGCAGGCTCAAGGTAGCAGATAATAGTGGTGCAAAAGAAGTTCTTTGTATCCGTGTTTTGGGAGGCTCTAAACGTCGTTATGCCTCTGTTGGCGACAAAATTGTCGTTAGTGTAAAATCAGCTTCTCCGGGAGGAGGTATCAAAAAAGGAACTGTTACCAAAGCTGTTGTGGTACGCACTAAAAAAGAAATTCGTCGCAAAGATGGATCTTATATCCGATTTGATGACAACGCAGTGGTAATCCTTAACGCCGCTGAAGAACCAAGAGGTACCCGTATTTTTGGGCCTGTTGCAAGAGAGCTCAGAGAGAAAGATTACATGAGAATCGTTTCTTTGGCTCCTGAAGTATTGTAATTTATTAATGACCACGCGTTTCTGCAATTGCTCAGAAATGTGGCTAATGTAAGATACTAAAATGGCAAAAGTAGCTAACAAAAATCGTTTTGCGCCAAAGTTGAAGATCAAACGAGGAGACAAAGTTGTCGTTATTGCAGGCGCTTATAAAGACAAAAGTACCCCCAGAGAGGTATTGGAGGTTTTTCCTTCTGAAAATAAGGCTATCGTAGATGGGGTCAATATTATGACCAAACACCGTAAACCATCACAAGATAGTCCGGGCGGTATTGAAAAAATACCCGCTCCTATTCATCTTTCTAACCTCATGGTGGTTGATCCCAAATCGGGTGACCCCACACGTGTTGGAAGAAAAAGAGAAGAAAGTGGTAAAATTGTACGTTATTCGAAAAAATCCGGGGAAATCATTAAGTAATGAGTTATATACCAAGATTAAGAGAAAAATATAGCAAAGAAATTGTCCCTGTTCTCATGGAGCAATTTCAGTATAAGTCTATTATGGAAGTGCCCAGACTGGTCAAGATAAGCCTTAACCAGGGAGTCGGTGAAGCTACACAAGACAAAAAACTTGTGGACAATGCCTTAGCAGAAATGAGCATCATCGCCGGACAGAAGGCAGTACCAACAAAAGCTAAAAAGTCGATTTCTAACTTTAAACTCAGAGATGGCATGACTATCGGTGCGCGTGTAACACTGCGTCACAACCGCATGTATGAGTTTTTAGACAGACTGGTTACCGTTTCGCTTCCTCGTGTTCGTGACTTTCGCGGAATCAACGATAAGAGTTTTGACGGTAGGGGGAACTATTCAATGGGAATCAAGGAACAAATCGTTTTTCCTGAGATTGACATTGATAAAGTAAACCGTATCACCGGTATGGACATTACTTTTGTTACTACGGCAAAAACAGATGCTGAAGCTTTGGCACTGTTGAAAGCTTTAGGATTGCCTTTCAAAAATCAAAGAAATTAATTTTTAATCCTTTTTTAAAGGAAACAACTTTTATATAATGGCCAGAAAGTCACTTATTGCTAGAGAAAATAAAAGACAGCGTATGGTTGCTAAATATGCCGACCTGCGCAAACAGTTAAAAGAAGAAGGACGTTGGGACGAACTGGATAAATTACCCCGTAATTCCGCTCCTATTCGTTTGCACAACCGTTGCCAATTGACCGGTCGTCCTAAAGGGTACATGCGTGATTTTGGGCTGTGCCGTGTTAAGTTCCGTCAAATGGCCCTGGAAGGAAAACTTCCTGGTGTGACAAAAGCTAGTTGGTAAAAAATATTTATTATAATAGTTGACCAGGTTCCGCAACAGGAAAACCGGTCGGCGAAATTAAAAAAAAATGGCTGCAACAGATCCGATAGCAGATTATTTGACCCGCATTCGTAATGCACAAATGGCAGGTCACAAAATTGTGGAAATTCCTTCTTCCAATGTTAAGAAACATATGACGGAAATCCTTTATGATCAGGGATATATCCTCAAGTACAAGTTCGAAGACGGAGTAGGAAAAGGAAAGCAAGGCGTCATCAAAATCGCCATTAAATACGATCCTGTCACCAAAGCACCTGCAATCAAAAAAATGATTCGTGTGAGTAAGCCGGGATTACGCCAATATGTAGGCGTTGATAATTTACCAAGGGTTATCAATGGCCTTGGAATTGCAATAATTTCCAGTTCTCATGGTTTGGTGACTGACAAACAGGCCAAGAAAGAGAATGTTGGAGGCGAAGTGCTTTGTTATATTTACTAATAGGTCAAAATCTGAGATAAGATGTCAAGGATAGGAAAATCACCAATTACGCTTACGAGCGGTGTTGAAATAAACGTCAGCAAAGGAAATTTAGTTACTGTAAAAGGACCCAAAGGGGAATTGACACAGCAAGTAGATCCTGATCTGACGATAAATATTGAAGACGGAGAAGTGACTGTTGTACGTCCGACAGATTCCAAGCGCCATCGTTCCGTTCACGGGTTGTATCGCTCTTTGTTGTACAACATGGTAGAAGGGGTGTCTAATGGGTTTGTTAAACAACTCGAAGTGGTGGGCGTCGGTTACCGTGCCAGCAATATGGGCCAGATGCTCGAATTGTCAGTAGGATATTCTCACCCTATTTATTTCGTGATTCCAGATGAAGTTAATGTGGAAGCCGTAATGGAAAAAGGTAAGAACCCGATCATTAAGCTGGAAAGTTCTGATAAACAACTGTTGGGTCAGATTGCCGCCAAGATCCGGGCGTTCCGTAAACCTGAGCCTTACAAAGGAAAGGGTATTAAGTTTGTCGGCGAAGACCTCAGACGTAAGCAAGGTAAAACGGCCGGTAAATAATATTAAAGCAATATTTTTATATCCGTATCTCTTGAAGCCTGCTTTTTTTATAGGGGCAACTTTAAAGATTAACATTTATAAACATAAGGAGCTTTGGGTTTGAAAATTCTCCTACACTAAAGCTGAAATTTTAAAGCAAATGCAATTTTCAAAAGAAAATAGAAGACGCAAGATTCAATACAGAATCCGTAAGAAAGTCAAAGGTACGGCACAGCGCCCTCGTTTGAATGTCTTCAGAAGCAATAATGAGATTTACTGCCAGCTTATTGATGATGTCAAAGGCAATACTTTGGCCGCTGCTTCTTCCCGTGATAAAGGGGTGGAAAGTGAAGGAACAAAAACACAACAGGCAGCTAAAGTCGGTAAACTTATCGGCGAACGTGCCCTGGCAATAAATATCGATTCGGCTGTTTTTGACAGAGGGGGTTACCTCTACCACGGAAGAGTAAAAGCACTTGCTGATGCTGCTCGTGAAGCCGGATTAAAATTATAAAAATTAAATAATTTCCATTATAATGGCAAAGAAAGACTCAAACAGAGATAGAGACAGAGTTAAACCGGCTGAAACAGAACTCAAGGAAAAATTGGTTAACCTCAACAGGGTAGCCAAAGTAACCAAAGGGGGACGTACTTTTAGCTTTGCTGCAATTGTTGTGGTGGGTGATGGTAACGGAACGGTAGGACATGGACTGGGCAAGGCCCGTGATGTGTCTGAATCTATTGCAAAGGCGGTAGATGATGCAAAAAAGAACCTGATCAAAGTGCCTCTTTTCAACGGAACCATTCCTCACGAACAAAAAGGAAAATATGGTGCTGGAAAAGTGTTGATCAAGCCAGCTTCCAGTGGTACCGGAGTAATTGCCGGTGGTGCGATGCGTGCTGTATTGGAAACTGCAGGAGTTCACAACGTTTTGGCAAAATCACAGGGTTCTTCAAATCCACACAACGTGGTTAAAGCAACTATCGATGCTTTGTCAAAATTGAGAAGCCCGCAGACGGTGGCGAAACAACGTAATATCTCCATGGAGAAATTATTCAACGGTTAATCAGCTCTTGCAGCTAAAATTTTAAACGGATATGAGTAAGGTTAAAATAACACAGGTGAAAAGCACCATTGATCGGTCTAAGCGCCAAAAGGCAACTTTGATTGCTCTGGGTATCAAAAAGATTAGTGGAAGTGCTGTTCATGAAGTTACGCCTCAGATCAAAGGAATGATCGATAAAGTAAACCACCTTGTGAAAGTTGAGGAGGTAAAATAATTAACCCGTAAGGGTGATTTTTTAAAGATTTAAATTCTATTCATATAATGGAACTGCATAATTTAAAACCTGCTGAGGGTTCGGTAAAAAAAGGCAAAAGAATAGCCAGAGGACAAGGATCAGGACATGGTGGTACTGCTACCCGTGGTCATAAAGGAGCCAAGTCCAGGTCAGGTTACAGCCGTAAACGTGGTCATGAAGGGGGACAAATGCCGCTTCAGATGCGTGTGCCAAAACGTGGCTTTAAGAATCCTAACCGGGTTGAATACGTAGCATTCAGTTTGGCAAGGTTGCAGGAGATGGCTGATGTGTTGAAGACTGACACCATCGATGTAAATACACTTATCGCTCAGGGAGTGATTCGTAAAAATGACCTGGTCAAAATCCTGGGTGACGGAGAACTGAAATCAAGGATCAATGTTTCTGTTCATGCTTGTTCTGCCAGTGCAAAGCAGGCTGTTGAAACAGCAGGTGGAAGTGTAAATCTCGTTTAATAATAAAATGTGACCGCCACTAATAGAAAAGCCTTTTTGAGCTTTTGTATTGGTGGTTTCATGTGTTACCTCCGGGCAACAAAATTGTAAATAGATGAAAAAGCTAATCGAGACGCTTAAAAATATTTGGAAGATTAAAGAATTGAGAAACCGCATTCTCTTTACATTGGGAATGCTTTTGGTTTATCGGTTCGGGGCCTATGTTGTTTTGCCCGGGGTGGATCCTCAAATTTTGGAGAAAGCCTTAAAAAGTTCTTCGGGTCCAAACGATTTATTGGGGTTGATCAACCTTTTTACCGGTGGCGCTTTTAATCAGGCTGCCATTTTTGCGTTAGGTATCATGCCTTATATTACAGCTTCTATCATTATTCAGTTGATGGGATTTGCTGTACCTTATTTCCAAAAATTACAGCAAAAAGAAGGAGAATCCGGTCGTAAAAAATTGACACAGATTACCCGACTTTTAACTGTTGTCATTACTCTGCTTCAAGGCGGAGGATATCTTGCTTATGTCAAATCCATGGGAGCTGTTGATCCATCTATTCCGGATTTCATCTTCTGGGCTTCTAATATTATTATTCTTGCTACAGGAGTTATCTTTGCGATGTGGCTTGGAGAACGTATTACAGACAGAGGTATTGGAAACGGGGTTTCTTTATTGATCACCGTTGGAATCATAGCCAGACTTCCTAAAATGATGGCTGCTGAATTCCTCCTGAGAACCGACCAGGGCAGTTTGTTGATCTTCGTTTTTGAGATCGCAGCCTTGTTGCTGGCCGTTATGGCAACGGTTCTTATCGTTACCGGGGTGCGTAAAATTCCTATCCAGTTTGCTAAACGAATGGTGGGCCGTGGTGCTAATGCCATGCCGGTAGCAGGAGCCAGGGATTATATTCCCTTGAAAGTCAATGCGGCCGGTGTTATGCCTATTATCTTTGCTCAGGCATTGATGTTCCTGCCCGGAACAATTATCAAGGCATTGTCCGGAGCAGATAGCACATTGGCTTCTAGTTATTGGGTGCGTTCACTTAATGATTTTACCTCAGGACCTTATAATTTTATCTATTTTTTCCTGGTGGTAATTTTCACTTACGTATATACAGCTTTGATGGTGAACCCTACTCAATATGCGGATTACCTGAAACGTCAAAATGCTTTTATTCCCGGGGTAAAACCTGGAAAATCTACTGCAGACTTTATTGACTCTGTTACCAGTAGAATAACCTTACCTGGTTCTATTTTTCTTGCACTTATCGCCATTATGCCTGCTTTTGCTCGTGCTTTTGGAATCAATGCAGGATTTGCAGCTTTCTTCGGTGGTACTTCTATTCTTATCCTCGTTGGGGTGGTATTAGATACTTTACAGCAAATAGAAAGTCATTTGTTGATGCGTCGTTATGACGGATTGGTAAAATCAGGAAAACTCCAGGGCCGTAGTAGCCGCCTTCAGGGTATTGGAGCCGGTATGTAATCACCACCCTCATGGCAGACAAAAAGATGATCATATATAAAACGGACGATGAGATTGAGTTGATAAGAGAGAGTTGTTTACTGGTAAGTAAAACACTGGCTCTTGTGGGGAGTATGATCAAACCGGGTATGAGTGGGGCCCAAATTGATAAAGCAGCTGAAGAATTAATCCTTGATCACGGTGCAGTACCAGGTTTTAAAGGATACGGAGGTTTTCCGGCTACCTTATGTGTTTCTCCAAATGAACAGGTTGTTCATGGAATTCCTGGTAAAGATCAGGTTTTTAAAGACGGGGACATTGTGTCCGTTGATTGCGGAGTAATCATGAATGGTTTTTATGGAGATGCTGCCTATACCTTTGCTTTAGGGGATGTTTCCGAGGAGGTGATGAAATTGTTGGAAGTAACGAACACTTCACTTTATAAAGGCATTGAACAGGCCGTTGTTGGCAACAGGCTCGGAGATGTAAGTTTCGCCGTTCAGTATTATGCTGAAAAAGAGCATGGTTATGGAATCGTGCGTGAGCTCGTAGGGCATGGAGTAGGAAGAAATTTACACGAAGCTCCTGAAGTGCCGAATTATGGCAGGAGAGGAAGAGGGGTCAAGTTGCAGGAAGGATTAGTGATTGCCATCGAACCCATGGTGAACCTGGGTGACAAAAGAGTTGCCACTTCAAAAGACGGATGGACGGTTTATGCCAGGGACAAAAAACCTTCGGCGCATTTTGAACATACGATTGCCATTCGTAAAGATAAGGCAGATATTTTGTCAGACCATTCGATTGTGGAGCAAGCTATTCGCAAAAATGACAATGTAAAAGAAGTAAAGATTGACTTTGAATTTGTTTAAAGTCTGAAAAATAATGAGGGGTAGGATAAGGGTGATTTTTTTTTCGATGATTAGGTAGAATCTAATTATTATTTATTACCTTTGCACTCCGAAATTCAAAATATGGCAAAAAAGAACCTGATTAAACAGGATGGTATTATTGAAGAAGCATTGTCTAATGCAATGTTTCGGGTAAGGTTAGAAAACGATCATAAAATTGTCGCAACGATCTCCGGAAAAATGAGGATGCACTACATTCGTATTTTACCGGGAGATAAAGTAGCAGTGGAAATGTCACCTTATGATCTGTCCAGAGGAAGAATAGTATATAGATACAAATAAGCTCATTTTAAATTGTCAAATCGTTGGCTTTATTTTTAAAAATAAGAAGCGAATATATATTTGGCAATATTTTTTTGTGCATAAAAAACTTTAGGAAATGAAAGTTAAAACATCTATTAAAAAGCGTTCAGTAGATTGCAAGATTGTGAGGAGAAAAGGCAAATTGTACGTAATTAATAAGAAGAATCCGAAATTTAAACAACGTCAGGGATAAAATTTCCCCGTGGCAGTATGTTTTTATTAATTAGAATTTAAATATCTTTTAACAGATGGCTCGTATAGCAGGTGTTGATTTACCAAGAAATAAACGTGGTGTAATAGGTCTGACTTACATCTTTGGTATAGGAAGATCCCTCTCAGTCCAAATTCTTGAGAGAGCTGGGGTTGATCCTAACATCAAAGTCCAGGACTGGGATGACGAAAGTGTTCGCGAAATTACTCGTTTGATTACCAATGAGTATAAAGTGGAAGGGGAGTTGCGTTCAGAAGTCCAAATGAATATCAAACGATTGATGGACATTGGATGTTACAGAGGTGTGCGTCACCGTAAAGGATTACCTTTACGTGGTCAGCGTACCAAAACCAACGCTCGTACACGTAAAGGACGGAAAAAGACTGTTGCAAACAAAAAGAAGGTAACTAAATAATACCTCTTAGGAGACCTGTTTTGGTTGATAGATTTAAAACAGGAATTCATCATAAAAACATGATCGCCGTAATAATCGGCTTCATTTTTAAAAAATCCTGAATCTATAATGGCAAAGGGAAGAGTAAAAAAGGCTAAAAAGAGAAATGTAAAGGTTGAACCGGAAGGTTTTGCTTATATCAAAGCAAGTTTCAACAACATTATTGTTACATTGACCAATAAAAAAGGTCAGGTAATATCCTGGGCTTCTGCCGGGAAAGCGGGATTCCGTGGGTCAAAGAAAAATACACCTTATGCAGCTCAAGTGGCTGCAGCGGATGCAGCAACAACGGCTCATGATGCCGGATTGCGTATGGTCCAGGTTTATGTAAAAGGACCAGGTTCCGGTCGTGAAGCAGCGATCCGTGCGATCGATGTGGCCGGTATTAAGGTTTCTAAGATCCTTGACGTAACACCGGTTCCTCATAATGGTTGTCGTCCTCCGAAACGCAGAAGGGTATAATTTTATCATTTTACACTCTGTACTTAAATTAGAAAAAGTAATTCTTAAAAATGGCAAGATATACAGGGCCGAAGGCAAAAAAAGCAAGAGCACTTGGAGAAGCAATATTTGGCTTCGACAGAGCATTTGAAAAGAAAAAATATCCTCCGGGACAACACGGTAACGGAAGGAAAAGAAGAAAGCAGAAGTCTGACTATGGCCTCCAGTTACTCGAGAAACAAAAAGCGAAGTATGCTTATGGTTTGTTGGAGCGTCAGTTTAGAAATTTGTTTGAAAAAGCAAGCCGTAAAAGTGGGGTAACAGGTACTGTGCTGCTGCAATTACTTGAATCTCGCCTTGATAATACCGTTTTCCGTCTGGGTATGGCATCTACTCGTAGAGCAGCAAGACAATTGGTGACACACAAACACGTTACCGTCAATGGTATTGTGACCAATATTCCTTCTTCTTTACTGAAACCTGGTGATGTCGTTTCTATCCGTGGAAAATCACAGGGCCTTGAGGTGATCAGGGATGCAGTAGGAGCCAAAAAAGAAGTACGTAACTTCCCTTGGCTGGAATTCAACTCAGATAAAATGCAGGGTATCTTCCTTGAATTTCCTGAAAGAGAACAAATACCAGAAAAAATCAACGAACAGCTGATCGTTGAATTATATTCTAAATAAAAAAATTTTGACGGCCGGATTATTCCGGCTGTCAAAATTTCTATTTAAAGTTGACTCAACTTTAAATAAAAAGCTTTTCCAAATTTAGGAAAAGCTATTTGACGTTTAAATAGTCTATTGGAATGGCAATCGTTTAACCTCCATTTTTGCTGTTCCTTGACCCAAATAAAATATTTCATATGAGTATTTTAAATTTCCAGAAGCCTGACAAGATTGTTTTACAGAAATCTGATGATTTTGAGGGGCTTTTTGAATTTAAACCTTTGGAACCAGGCTTTGGCCAAACCATTGGTAACTCTTTGAGGAGAGTTTTGCTTTCTTCATTAGATGGTTTTGCGATCTCTGCTATTCGTATCGCGGGTGTTGACCATGAATTCGCCACCATACGCGGAGTAGTTGAAGATGTTGTCGAGATCATCCTGAACCTAAAGCAGATCCGGTTGAAACAACTCATCGTTGATGAAAATGTTTCCGCGGAGAAAATTTACCTCACGATCACAGGTAAAGAGGCTTTTAAAGCCGGAGACCTGGAAGAATTCACCAATGTGTTCAAAGTCATGAACCCGGATCTTCTGATCTGTACCATGGAACCATTTGTGAATCTCGAAATGGAATTGACCATTACCAAAGGCAGAGGATACGTTCCGGCAAGTGAAAGCCTTGCTAAAGATGCTCCCATTGGTGTTATTCCTGTGGATGCCATCTACACCCCGATTAAAAACGTTTCCTACAGAATTGAAAACACTCGTGTAGGCCAGCGTACGGATTACGAGCAGCTTATCTTTGAGATCAAAACGGATGGAACGATTCATCCTGAAGATGCCATCAAAGAAGCTTCCCGCATCCTGATTCAACATCTTATGTTGATCACGGATGAGAATATTACTTTCGATGATGGCTCAACAAGAGAAGCTGATATTGTGGATGAGCATATCCTGCACATGCGCAAGCTGCTCAAAACTTCTTTGGAAGATCTCGACCTTTCCGTTCGGGCTTATAACTGCCTGAAAGCTGCCAAGATCAATACTTTGGCAGAGTTGGTTAAGTACGATACTCATGAGTTGCTCAAATTCAGAAATTTCGGTAAGAAATCTTTGGTGGAAATTGAAGAATTACTCCAGGATAAAGGCCTTACCTTCGGAATGGATTTGTCAAAATATAAATTGGACGAAGAATAACAAGATTGTAATGTAGGCAGTTCCTGGATGCAGGGGCTGATTTTTATAAAATTTTGCATTGACCTCCTTTGTTTGATAATTTTTTATCAGAAATGTGCCTGCCATTTCAATTAACAAACGGAAGTGTTGCAAAGATAAACCGTAAAAAATGAGACACGGTAAGAAGTTCAACCACCTTGGTCGTAAAGTCGGCCATAGAAGAGCTTTGTTGCGTAACCTTTCCATTGCTTTGATTACGCACAAACGCATCAACACTACTTTGGCAAAAGCAAAAGCGCTGAGACAATTCATCGAGCCTTTGCTGACCAAATCTAAAAGCAATACCACACATTCACGAAGAGTGGTTTTTAGCAATCTGCAGAACAAAGAGGCAATCAAAGAATTGTTCGATGTGATCGCAGAAAAAATTGCTGACCGTCCGGGAGGATATGTTCGTGTTTTGCGTACTGGTTTCCGTAGAAGTGACGGTGCTGAAATGGCCATGATCGAATTGGTGGATTTCAACGATGTTTACTCAGCAAATCAGGATTCAAAAGCGGGCGGTACTTCTAAACGTCGTCGTCGTGGTGGAAGCAAGAAAAAAGCAACTGAAGCTGCAGCACCGGCTGCCGTTGAAACAGCGGTAGAGGAAGTTGTAGAAGAAGCCGAAGAAGTAGTGGAAGACGCAGTAGTGGAAGTGGATGACGTGGTGGAAGAAACCACTGATGAAGCTGAAGCCACTGAAGAAGAAACAGAAGAGAAAGAATAATTACAAATATAAGTAATTCAGGTCTTAAAAAAGGCAGTTCCGTTTGGAGCTGCCTTTTTTCGTTATGTCCTGGATTACTTACTTTCCCTTGTCGATAAATCCTGTGCATTAGACGGCTATTCATGAAAGTTTAGCCAAAACGATATAATACTTTTAAAACTTTCACTATCTTCAAGTTCCCAAGTTATAACCTGTTAATAGCCTTGGCTTTACCGGAAGTCCCAACGGAACATTACACCTTTTGGCTGAAATCTCATCATTAAATTTTTTCGACTTTTTAAAACTAAAAATTCACCTGATATGAAATTATCAAAATTATTGCTTTTGTCGATGGCCGCAATCTTCGTGATGGGGTGGTCTTCCTGTAATAAAGACGGAGGAGGTAATACTTCTTCCGCCAACCCGGATGAGTTGAAGATCGATTATGAAAAGTATACGCTGGACAATGGCCTGGATGTTATCTTGCATAAAGATGATTCTGACCCTATCGTTTCGGTGGCAATTATGTTCCATGTCGGATCTAACCGTGAAAAACCCGGACGGACGGGGTTCGCTCACTTCTTTGAACATATGTTGTTCCAGAATTCTGAAAATGTGGGGAAAGGAAACTTTTTCAAAATCATCGAGGAAATGGGAGGCGACTTTAACGGAGGAACCTGGAATGATGGCACCGTTTATTATGAAGTGGTACCCAAAGATGCACTGGAGCAGATTCTCTGGATGGAAAGTGACCGTATGGGATTCATGATCAATACCGTTACGGATGCCGTTTTCCAGAATGAAAAACAAATTGTAAAAAATGAGAAACGTCAGCGGGTGGATAACCAGCCTTATGGCCATACCGGTTATGTGATCGGTAAAGCCCTTTATCCTGAAGGCCATCCATACAACTGGCAGGTAATAGGAAGTCTCGAAGATCTTGATGCAGCAACCCTTGAGGATGTGAAAGAATTTTACCAAAAATGGTACGGCCCGAATAACGCAACTATGGTCGTAGCAGGAGATATTGATTTTGAGGGGGCTAAAAAACTTGTCGCAAAGTATTTTGGCGAAATTCCGGCGAAAGAAGAAGTGCAGCACCCTGAACCTCAACCCGTGACCCTGGCCAACACCATCAAATTGATGCATGAAGATAACTTTGCCCAGCTTCCTGAACTGCGTATGGTATGGCCTTCAGTTGAAGAGGGAAATCCTGATAAATTTGCACTCAATTATCTTGGCGAATTGCTTTCCCAGGGAAAACGTGCTCCTTTGTATAAGGAAATCGTGGAAAATCAAAAATTGGCTCCTTCCGTTGGCGCTTATAACGGCGATCGGGAGATTTCCGGAGAATTCACTATTCGGGTGCGGGCTAATTCAGGCGTCGACCTCGATGCCGTTCAGGCTGCAATCTTCAAGGCTTTTGGTGATTTTGAGACCAATGGCATCGATGACAGGGATATGGAGCGCATTAAGAACACCCAGGAAACCGATTTTTATAACGGCATTTCCAGCTTGTTGGGCAAATCATTCCAGTTGGTACAATACAATGAATTTCATGGTGATCCGGGAGGACTTTCCAAAGAAATCAAAAATATCCTCGCCGTAACCAAGGAGGATGTCATGCGTGTTTATCAAAAATATATAAAAGACAAAAATTACCTCGCAACGAGTTTTGTTCCCAGAGGTATGCCTGAACTGGCACTTGAAGGGTCTGAGCTGGCTCAGGTGGTCGAAGAACCTATCGTTGCCGGGGCAGAACCATTGCCACTACCGGAAGACAATGAAGCTTTTGAAAAGACTCCATCAACCTTTGATCGTAGTATAATGCCGCCATTGGGAGAAACTCCTGTGGTGAAAACACCTTCTATCTGGAACACTAAACTTTCCAATGGATTGGAGGTGTATGGTATTCAAAATAATGAATTGCCTCTTGTAGAATTCAGCCTCAGATTGAAAGGCGGAATGCTTTTGGATGACCCGAATAAAATAGGGGTGGCCAACCTTATGACAGATATCATGCAGGAAGGTACCGCCAACAAAACACCGGAAGAACTGGAAGATGCCATCGGACAACTCGGGGCCGATATTTCCATGTCCACCTCCTCTGAATACATTAGCATCAATGCTAGCTGCCTGAGTCGTAATTACGAAGCCGTATTGGCACTCATGGAAGAAATGTTGCTCGAACCACGATGGGATGAAACAGAATTTGCTCGCTTAAAATCAAGCACCATCACCCGCATTCAGCAGAGTAATGGACAACCGGACCAGATCGCAGCACGTTGTTTTAATAAGCTGATCTACGGAAAAGACAATATCTTATCCAATTCAACAAGCGGAACCATAGAATCAGTTGAATCCATTACCCTGGATGATCTTAAAAACTTCTATGCCGCGAATTACTCTCCTTCCGTATCCAGCTTCCACCTTGTGGGCGCTGTATCTAAGGACAGAACCCTCAAAGCACTGAAGTCTCTGGAGGAAAAATGGCCATCAAAAGAGGTGAAATTCCCTGAACTTCCTGAGCCTAAGGTATTGGAAAAATCTGCCGTTTATTTCGTGGATATTCCGGACTCCAAGCAATCCGTCATCAGGGTGGGAGGACTTGCCATGAAAGGAGGCGATGATGATTATTATGCAGCCACCGTGGTGAACCAACGTTTGGGCGGAGGTACTTCCGGCCGACTGTTTCAGCAGTTGCGTGAGGAAAAAGGATATACTTATGGTGCTTACTCCGCCATTACACGAAGAATTAATAATGGAGCATTTGTTGCCTATGCCAGCGTTCGTTCCAACGTAACCAAGGAATCAGCTATCCTTTTCAAAGATATTCTTCAGAATTATAAGGAAGGCTTTTCGGAAGAAGATCTCGAAAAAACAAAAAGTATGCTGATCAAAGGCAGCGCGCTCAGTTATGAGACTTTAAACGATAAAATGGGAATCCTGGAAAATATTTCCACCTATGGATTGTCAAAAGACTACCCGGCTAAGGAACAAAAGGTCGTAATGGATATGACGCTTGAAAAAGCAAAAGAACTCATTGACAAACACCTCGTTTCCAAAAACCTTATTTATATGGTGATTGGAGATGCAAAAACTCAGGCATCTGGGATGAAAGACGTGGGCTTCGGCGATCCTATCATGTTGGATAAAGAAGGAGAAGTCATTGAAACCGTAGCAAACTAGGATTCAATCCGAAAATATTGTTTAGGATTAGATTCCTGAAACATAAACATGAGTCATCCCGAATTTCATCTAATCAGATTAAATTCGGGATTTTTCTTTTACAAAAGAAATAAACCGCAAAACCTGCCTTCCGTCGCGGCAGCAGGCAAGGTTTAAAACAAGTAACCGCAAAATTTAGAAGTGTTTGGGTCGTGGGTTAGGTGTTTTGCGACAAAAAATGACTTTTTTCCAAAACCCAAACCTTTTGCCCACTCACTTTTACACCTGCCTTCCTGCGTGAGCAGGCAGGTTTTAAATTCCTTGTTTTACATTTTACATTTAAAAAATACTTCAAATAATCAAAAAAATCTTTTTCAGACAGTTTTTGAAAATTCGGGATGAACTCATGTTTTTATGGAAAGCTGGCCTGGTAAATGATAGGGATTAAAATTTGGGATATTTTGACCGGTTATTCACCCGCAGAACATTAGAGAAATCATATTTTGAAATGATCGGATCCTTTTGTAACTTTAAGGAAAACCTATCATGAGACATTTATTTTTTTTAATGGCTTTCCTGGTACTAGCCACCTTCTGCAGTTGTGATTATTACTATTCCGATGTTCCCATTACGGACAGTACCAATGCGAAAATAGACCGGAATCTACTGGGGGAGTGGGTCATTCCTGAATATTCCGATTCGTTGCTCGATCCCGACATCGTGATAAAATTGATTGAATTTACAGAAAGCGAATATCTGGCCGTTGTAAAGTATATGGAGAACGGAGGGAGCGACATCAGGGATGTAATGGTTTACAAAGTCCACCATTCAAATGTCGGGGATTATCGTTTTTTGAATGTTCAGAATATCGAAGACGATCAACTGGATAAAAAATACAGTTTTTGGGTTCTGGACAGAACATCTCCGGATAGTGTTAGCGCCCGTTACATTACAGATACCCTGGAGAACCGGTTCCGAAAAAGTGCCGACTTTGAAAAATTCCTGCAAAATTCAACGACAGCACTCGAGGAAATTTACCTGAGTGAATCTATTCCTTTTTATCGCTGGAAAGCACTTTCCTGGAATGTTGTAAACCAGACCGCTCAAACAAATGATTTCGAAGCCTTATGGCTCTTCGAAGGCAGTGTGGAGGAGGATAAGCTCCTTGAAGCAAGCCTGGAGGAATTACATCAAATGGAAAAAACTGTTCTGGTCGGGCCCGCAGTGAAGGTGCATTTTGAAGGGTATCACCTTCGTTCCAATGAACCCCTGATGTGGAACATTCCCCGGTATGGCGCAATTTTGCTAAGGAATGGTAAGATGATTAAAGTGAAAATCAACCGGAATGGTGACCTGCTTTATGACATGACCAACCAACGCAATTATAAAACAGAAAATAAAGAATCCTGGGAGGATTTGTTTACCCATTAGAACGATTATTTTGAGCAGTCAAAGACAGACTTACGCTTTCCTTTCATTTTTCGTTACCGTACATTTTTTTGTTCCATCTGGGTGAACCAATCATGAATTTTCGGGACTTTCCCAAAAAGTGTACGGTAGCGAATTCATTTTCAAATCAGGAAACCAGGATACATTTCACTACCCAAAGTTTCATCATTTCTTAAGGAAACCATATATTGCAGGCCGGTCGAAAATGAGGCATCTTAAGTAATGGTTTGAATTCATTGAACTGAGCCATACTGCAATTTGCTTAATCTTTTTCTACCGTTTTCTAGCCAAATAAATTAAATAAAATCATGGGAAAAAACATTGTGCCCAGCGATATCGATATCGCACAACAGGCCAAAATGCAACACATCAGAGACGTTGCCTCAAAACTGAATATTGATGAAGACGATCTTGAACTTTACGGAAAATATAAGGCAAAACTTCCCCTCTCGCTGATCGATGAGGCAAAAATTGCCAAGAGTAATCTCGTCCTCGTTACTGCCATTACACCTACCCCCGCCGGGGAAGGAAAAACTACTGTTTCCATCGGGCTTTCCGAAGGGATGAACAAAATCGGAAAACAAACTACGGTAGTATTGAGAGAACCTTCCCTGGGGCCTGTTTTTGGCATTAAGGGAGGAGCTGCAGGAGGCGGCTATTCACAGGTTGTGCCCATGGAAGATATCAACCTCCATTTTACCGGTGATTTTTCGGCCGTAGAAAAGGCCAATAACCTGCTTGCTGCCTTAATTGACAATAATATTCAAGGAACTACCAATAACCTGGGCATCGATCCAAGGACCATTGCCTGGAAAAGAGTGATGGACATGAATGACCGCTCCCTGAGAGATATCGTCATTGGTCTCGGAGGGACAGGAAATGGTATCCCTCGCCAGGACGGCTTCAACATTACCCCTGCTTCGGAGGTTATGGCAATCCTTTGTATGGCCAGGAATTTTCCGGACCTCAAAGAAAAACTGGGCAACATTTTTGTCGGGTTTACTTTTGATAAAAAACCCGTTTATGCCCGGGATCTCAAGGCGGAAAATGCTATGGCTATTTTGTTGAAAGATGCGGTCAAACCCAATCTGGTGCAAACCCTGGAGGGCAATCCTGCCATTATCCACGGCGGGCCTTTTGCAAATATTGCTCAGGGTACAAATACCATTATCGCTACTAAAACAGGCATGTCGTTGTCCGAATACGTAGTGACGGAAGCCGGATTTGGCGCTGACCTGGGCGCTGAAAAGTTCCTCGACATCAAATGCGTTTACGGCGGACTGAAACCCAAAGCAGTGGTACTCGTTGCTACCATACGCGCTCTGCGCCATCATGGAGGTTCTCCTAAGGAGGAATACAATACCCCAAGCCTGGAAAGGGTACAAAAAGGTTTTGAAAACCTGGAAAAACACATCGAGAACATCAAAAAGTTCGGCATCAACCCATTGGTCGCCATCAATGCCTTTGCCAGCGACAGTGAGGCAGAGATCAATTTTGTTAAAGAAAAATGCGCCACCCTTGGAGTCAAAGCTGTTCTAAGTGAAGGATGGGCCAAAGGAGGGGCAGGAACCACTGATTTGGCCAGGGCATTGGTGGAAGAGGTTGAATCAGGAAAAAATGAATTCAGGGCCCTGTACGACTGGAACCTTTCCATCGAAGAAAAAATGGATATCATTGCCAGGGAAATTTATGGTGCCGACGGGGTGGATCTCTCCAAGGAAGCCCAGGTTGGCCTCAACAGGATCAAGCGACTGGGCATGGAAAACCTTCCCGTATGTATGGCCAAAACACAGAAATCATTTTCGGATAATGAAAAGTTACTCGGCCGCCCAACAGGGTTTCGTGTGACGGTTCGCGAATTCGAGTTTGCCGCCGGCGCAGGATTTGTCATTCCCATACTTGGAAAGATGATGCGTATGCCAGGCTTGCCGGCCAGGCCTGCTTCGGAAGGGATGTCTATCGATGATAATGGCGTAATTTCGGGGTTGAGTTAGACCACGATGTTTAATGTAAATACATAAAAAATTAATGGTGCCCGGTTAAACCCAGGGAAATATCCTGGGGAAATGTAAAATTTAGAATGATAAATTAAAAATGTAAAAGTGTTGATTTTCAGTGATTTACATGATTAAAATTGTCAATTTATTTTTGAACTGTTCCCTGGTTTTTTGATGTTGTCTTTTATCAGAAATCAATCACAAATCGCCCTTCTTATTTTTAGGTGGCGAGGTGGCAGGATAACGGTTTTTGACGATTTGAAGGTTTTCATAATGTATGGATGTCTTTAGGTTTTTTTTAGCCTGCAGACAAAAGTCAAAGAGAAACCTGGAAACCGCATCAAAACTTTCCGGGTGGTTTTGTGAAGAAAGGAATTCTCCATTAGGCAGCACAAACCAGAAGGTTAGGTTCGTGCCGTCATTCTGTCCGTTGTATTGGGACTGGATATAGATATCCAGTTTTTCTGGACAGATCTTCGGGAGTAATGCATCTTCAGTAAGTAACACAGGCTGACTGGTGTTGACAATATACGTTTTAAATCCTTTGTTGTCCATTTGACTGGCCCAGGAATCCAGGGTCAGTTTCTGGTCTGCATCAATATTCAAAAGGTAAGCATTGTGGGGTGCTGCTCCCATGCTTTCCGGGGACTCTACCACGTCATAGCTGGTCATGTAATCGGATTGTGACCATAAGGATACATAACCGAAAAGGGTGAGGAGGGTGGTTATTATTAAATTTTTCATCGTTGATTTGTGTGTGTGAATCAATTTGTTTGCGTGAGTGTTTGAAATTGAACCGTTTATATAAATTGTACCTGCCCCAGAGCATTAGGGTCAGTCAGTCATGACAGTAATGTCTAGTTGTTCGATCTTGTTATTAAAAATGGTACCGTAAAATCCATAGTTTTTTCCCGTGGTTACCAGAGTACCTTTGATATACGAAGATCCTTGCATCCTCCCGGGGATAATCCTTTTTCGGGTAAAACTCCTAATCTTGTGTTGGGTAAAAAAAGTAATGAGGGCCTCCCTGGCTTCTGCCTTATTGTTGGATTTCCCGGTTTCAGGGCAATAAAAATTAATGCCATCGGTGAAATACTTACTGAGTTGCTCCGCATCTCCTGATTGTATAGCTGAAATTATCCCGGTGTCAAAATGAACTGATCTTTCCTCCCGTTTCTCCGTTAACATCGTTGCCCAGGCTGTGAGTAAGATCAGAACACCAGTGGCCAAAGCAATAATCCATGTAGCTTTTGAAATTCTCATCATTTCAAGGTTTTGATTCCGGTATCTCTTAAAAGAAAACGGCTTTGGTCAAAGTCACCGGGAAAATTAAAATTTCGATCAGGCGCGGTTGGGATAATCATTTTCATACATATTGATGATGTGATGACGTGCACGTAATAAACGCATTTTTACTGCGCTTTCTTTCAGGTGCATATCGTTACTCATTTGTTCGATAGACAGGCCATTGACGTATTTCATTTTGAGAATACGACCATCCGGTGTGTTCAGGAGTTTGGGCAATACAGCAAGTTTGTGTTCTTTCTCTTGCAGTGCTTCGATTCCTGAATTATCTTCAGCTGGCAAGTTGAATTCATCCACGTTTTCCATCCGGAGGCGGTCATTTTTTTTATGGATATTCAGCACTACATTTCTGGTAACACTGAATAGCCAGGCAACCCAAAGTTCAGGATTTTTAAGCGTTGAAAGTCTTTCAAATACTTTGATAAAAACCTCCTGAGTGGCATCCTGTGCCGCTTGCATATCGTTTAAGGACTTCAGGCAGTATTGCTCCACTTTTGGGTAATATCGGTTATATAGGGTAGTAAATGCCTGGGAGTCTTTTTTGCATTGAAATGCGTTTACCAAATCGAGGTCGGGACTTTGTGCGAAGGTGTTTTCAAATGTTTGCATGGCTCTGTTTTTTTAGTGACGATTAAATAAATTTGATACCTCAAAAATAGCATCATCCAACAGACCAGTTGGGATTGTTCGGTGAAACGGGAAAAAGTGTCGTTGAATGGAGTGGTCAGGGGAGTTGGGGGGGGTGAGGCAGAATGAGCCATATTGGCTATGGGCAATTTCGGGGGGAAGCTCATATATGTTTCCAGGTGAATGTTGAAAAGATCAATCCATTTTTATTTGTTGTAGAAAATTTTCGGCTTCGGTGTGAGACTTCCTGATGTCATCCAGCATGGCATACAAATTTTTCTCATTGGGGACCTCTCTTTTGGCTTCTGTTTCCATGTTGTTCAAAAGGTCGCCAAACATTTCACCGAACCCCATATAACCTACGGTACTTTTCATACTATGTGCGATGGCTGCCACTTCACTGAAATTACTGGCCTGGAGGGCATCCGATAAATGTATAAGCTCTTTGTTTGATTGGCTTTTGAACAGAGCGATCATTTCCCGGAGCACTTCGGGTTTACCTTTTGATATATCGAGGAGATATTGATGATCGAACCCTTTTGACTCGCTAAACTTAACAGGAGAGGCAGGTGATTGGTCGTTCCCTGTAGCGGGCCGGACATAGCGATTGATCAGTTCCAGCAGTTCTACTTCCCGGAGTGGTTTGGAAATATAATCTGTCATTCCATAACGTATACATTTTTCGCGTTCTCCTGCAAATGCATGAGCTGTAGTGGCAATGATGGGCACCTCAAGACCCAACTCCTGGCGGATAGCCGTGGAGGCGGTATAACCGTCCATTTCAGGCATTTGAATATCCATCAGGATCAGGTCATATTTTTTTTCACGAAGCATCTCAAGAGCTATTTTACCGTTTGCAGCATGGTCATGCTCATAGTCCCATTCATCGAGGAGGAGTTCTGCAACCCTTTTGTTCATGGGGTTGTCCTCTACCAGGAGGATACTTATATGCTTATCCTGAATTTTCGTTTTTGGATTGGTTTCCAGGGTGTTTTTCCGGATCTCCGGATTAATATCAAAAGGTAAGATTACCGTGAAGGTCGTTCCTTTGTCTGGTTCACTTTCTACGTTGATGGAACCATGCTGGGCTTCCACCAGTTGCTGGGTGATGGTCAGGCCGAGTCCTGCTCCTCCGAATTTGCGTGTTGTATCTGACGAGGCTTGCTGGAACCGTTCAAAAATGCCCGCCAGTTTCTCCTTGGCAATACCGATACCGGTATCTTCAAGGGTTAAAATAATATCTACGTTTTCAGATTTTTTTTCCTTGCAGCTGATCTTCAGTATTACTTCTCCCTGCTGGGTAAACTTGAAGGCATTGCCCAGTAAATTAACCAGGATCTGGGTGAGCCTTGTGGGGTCGCCGATCAGGTTACCGGGTACGTCTGCTTTTATTTCAGTTGTAAACCCGAGATTTTTTTCGTTTGCCCGGTACTGGAACATATTTTTTATGGAGTGTATAAGGCTGTGGAGGTCGAAAGGTATTTTTTCCAGGCGCAGGGCTCCTGCTTCGATTTTAGAAAAATCGAGGACATCATTGATAATGGACAAAAGGTTTTCGCTGCTGGTACTGATACTATGGACAAATTCTGATTGTTTAGGTTGAAGTTCCGTACGTTGCAACAGGTTCGAAAACCCTATAATTGCATTGAGCGGGGTACGTATCTCATGGCTCATATTGGCGATGAACTGCTCTTTTAAAAAAGCCGCCTGTTCTGCCTTTTCCTTGGCTTCAATGAGGTTGTTGACCAGTTCCTGTCGACGTTTGGCCGTCCGGAAAAGGTAGTAGAGAGAAAAAGCAGCGATCAGCAATACAAAGGCAACACCGGCAAAACTGACCCACCTCAGTTTAGTGGCCATACTGCTTTTTTTATCTACGGATTCCATCAAATACTGACGATGGAAGTGTCTCAGCGCGTCAGTCAGGGAGAGGATGCTGTCCCTCAGCTCAGTACCTTCAACAAAATTTGGAAACTGATCCAGAGCACCATCTCCTCCATTGCGATAAGCGCTGATGATCTGCCGGTTGAAAGTAATTTTTCTATTGACGAGATCTTCCAGTTTTTCCAGATGGCTGTTTGTTCGATCATTTTGAAAAAAGCGTCTAACACCGATCATTTCTTTTTCAATGCTAGTGATGGACTCCTCTGCCTGGATCGCGAATATCTCATCGCTTGTTTTAATGAAATTTTCCTGCGTGTGGATAAGCTCGATAAGGTGTCGGTCGAGGTTTTGCAGGTGTCCTGTGCCGTCATATACGCCCATTACCTCACTGTTGGTCTCATCGAACTCACGTAATGTTTTGAGGTTCGTCAGATGGGCAAAGAGAGCCATGAGCAGGATGGCCACCAGTACGAGGGCCAGTTGCCAGTCCTGTCTTCCCAGTTTGAATAACTTGTCGCTCTTTTTTTCCATTATTTGGGCATAACGTTTTTCAATAATGCTTTTAAAGCACGTTCAGTCTGTCCATAAGGTTCTTTTTGTTGCTTTCACTGACGGGAATGAGGTGCTTGCCGATTTTCAGAGAGTTTTGTTCGAGATTTTCGATTTTGCCGACGGCAATTATATAACTTCGGTGGACCCGGAGAAACCGTTCCTCCGGTAGTTTTTCTTCGAGGGCTTTTAAGGTAAGGTGAACCATGAATTTCTTTTCATCAGTTTGAAAAACGACATAATCTCCCAGGGCCTGCAGGAAAAGAATATCTTCGAAACCAATGCGAACTAGCTGATTATCCACCCTGACGAAAAGGTGGTCAGTGCCCAGATTATGGAGGTCAGCATAAGATTGGGAGGTCATGCGGTCAGCGGCCCGTTGGACGGCCTTTAGAAGGCGTGGTATGGAAACGGGTTTAACAATATAGTCAACCACTTCCAGTTCAAACCCCTCAACAGCATATTCTGTCTTGGAAGTGATCAGGATAACCAGAGGTTTTATTTCCAGGCTTTGCAATAACTCCAAACCGCTCATGCCGGGCATTTCCACATCGAGAAGTAACAGATCGGCAGGTGTTTTTTGCAAAAAATTAAAAGCCTCCATGGCGCTTTTACATTCTTCTACAGAATCCAGAAATTCAATATCATCTACCATTTTACGGAGGGCAAGGCGGGCCATTGGATTGTCATCAATGATGAGGCAGGTCATAGGTTGCTGTTTTAGCCAAAATTAATAAAAATTGAACAGAAGCAACAGGGTAAATATCATTTTACTGCAACACAAATTCGTGGCTACCATGTTAAATTTGGACAGGAGACAAAGGACAGGAATCAGAAAATATGTTTCCCCTGCTTCGGTCTTCGATCTTCCTTCCTTGATTATCAATAGAATACAATGCATTTATGCCATTTAGTGGAATAGAAATGGTGTTAGTTAATTCCGTTGGTTCACAACAAAAGATATGAGCCACTTCTCCTCGGAGGTGACTCATATCCAATTGCCGAAAAAGAGTTTTTCTAACTGTCCATATTACATTCACAGGAAGACCGGTTAAATAACATTTTGTGTTTTCGTCCAATTTTTACCAGATCCCCGTTGCCATCGTAAATGGTGTATTTTTTTTCATTCCCTTTGGTCAAGGCTACTTTGTAGTGAATTGTTTCCTGATCATTTCTATTGATGTGAACCGTTTCATGGTCAGATGCAGTTACCCAACCCGGGAACTCCTTGTAGATGTTTTTTTGAATGGTATGAGGGAGGGCGGTATCTTTCATCGTTTCAGTGAATGATATCAAATTTCCATCGGCATCGTAAACACCTTCTCCAGAGATGTTCCTGCCGGAGAAATTTACATCGTAGTTGGTGTACTTCTTGTCAGTCAGGTTTTTATGCTCGGGATTGAAGGTAACGACCCATTCCTTATCCAGAATCTTAGCCGGAATAGCATAATAATCGGTTACAGTTAAGCCATCTTCAAGATTTTGAGTAATGGCGGTTACTTCTTCTGCCGGCACTTGTTCTTCTTTTAGTTTTGCAAAAAAGATTTCATCCTGTGCATTGCTTAAACTGACCACAAATGCGGCAAGTGCAATAGAGAAAATTAACTTTTTCATGATAATAATTTTTTGTGTTAATAAATTCTGTTCTGTTTTACGTCAAGTGGCGTTTTTAGAATCATTGAAAAGATGATGTTTAGGGTAAAAGTCACAACGGGGAAAAAACAATTTTTTAAGGTGAAATTGTTCAACGTTTCAGGATTCTGATTCACCGATTTTTATGTTCGTTTCAGCGAAAAACAAAATCTTACAGGGTCCCTTTTTTTTTGAAATTTTTTCTTTTGTATAGCAAAAAACAAAACTCCTTAGGGCTTTAAGGAACAGTTTAAAAATAAATTGACAATTTTAATCATGTAAATCACTGAAAATCAACACTTTTACATTTTAAATTCCTTGTTTTACATTTTACATTTAAAAAATACTTCAAATAATCAAAAAATTTCTATTTCTAACAGTTTTTGAAAATTCGGGATGACTCACCTTCCTGCGGCATCAGGCAGGCTAAAGCACTTATGAGAAGCATTACCGCGTAAATGAAGAAAATGTGCACTATTGCCAGCATACTTTGGATGAGGAATATGGCCATCAGGAATATGTGGTGGTGGTTTTCAAGGCATGAGTTTTTTGAAGAAGCCGGAGGCATTGATTCGACCCCCGGCTTTTATAATTCTCCCCGGATGAAGGCAAACCGGTTATTCATCGGCAGACTTCCCATCTTAATGACACAGAATCAAATTGAAACCGTTTTCAGTAAGTTGTAAGGACCCGGAATGCTGCAAATGATAGATTATTTACCTTCCGTAGGGTCTTTGCTTAGGTTAAAAGACCTTATGATAGGGTTGTAAGGTGAATTGACAGGCTCATCCCTGGCGTCCATGAAAATCAGTTTGATGATGTTTTTGCCCATGGGCAGATTTTCGATGTAGTAGGGGCGCCACTCTTTTAGGTAATTGGTCAACTGGTGGTTTACATCCACTGCCACAGAGTATTTGCCATCCCCCAGCTCTGCATTGATGACGAAAAAATCCAGTAATACTTTATTGGTTTCCTGTTCTCCGACATAATTGCCCTTGGGTCTGCTGTAGAATAACATCGGTTCTTTTATGTCTTCTGCTTTCACAAAACTACCGTTCTTTACCGTGACCCTCTGAGCGATATAGGCCTTGCCATTTTTAATGCTTTCATGGTAGGAACGACTCAGGAAAGCCAGAATGATGTGGTCGCCATCCGGGATTGTATAATCAAATTCTGGCGTATAATGGGCTGTATAAGGCTGATCATCAATGATGAGGTGAATATGTTGCCCTTGGGCTGAATTGGCACACATCATCTGACTTGCATCCGGTGTTTGTTCCCCCAGTTTGAAATCAGTGCCGCTATATTTAAAAACAAATCTGCCGTTTTTATACGTCATGCTCTCAAGTTTTGCATCGTCGTATTTCGTTGAAACAGGAGCAGGCACCAGTTTATATTCTTCCTCGCTGGTGGTACTTTGTTCATCACTGGCCTTATTGACGGATAATGAGTTGTCTGTTTCGTTATTGTTTGCTGTTCTACTGCATGACGCAAAAAGGAGAACCAGCAAAATCGGGAGCAATAAATAAGTTTTCATATCTAAAATAATTTTTTGAAAAGAATGAGTTTTTTATTGAAGTCACATCGGAGAACAAAAAATCCTGTTTCACGACTTATCGTTTGGAAGCATGGTAATCATATAATCCTTTTCAGTTTCATGGTTACCATTTTTCAAATGGAGGGTGAAGCGGATTATTCCTTTTTTTATTGATTTAGGTATTAAGTCGAGATAATGAATGTCTAAACCCATATCAATGGTATCTTCTTCCTTAATGTTTTTCCATTCATCCATAGTCCACCGGATAGTAGCCGGCTGGATCGTTTCAATACGCAGGAATTTACCAGCAGGTATTTCATTCACAGGCAGATCCGGTCGCCATATGACCATGTTAGAGGTCTTTTTTTCCTTCAGGTAGCGTTTTTCGGTAGGGCGCGGCATATCGAAAATGGCTTTTAGTTCGAGTGATTTAACCAGTTTAATGTATTCTGCATGTGCCCAGACGAGTGGCATGGCCGAACCACTATGCTGACCGTTAAAAAGACCTTTGGCGGGGATGTCTTCCCTGTCCCATATCTGTTCCGGCAGCAATCCGTTATTGGAGAAATTTTCAGTGGCATGAAGTAGTTGTCTGGCGCGTTTTAAATTTCCGGCAGCAATTTCATAGTGTGCCCGCTCGGCAGTGAGCAGGGGCCATGGACGGCCGCTTCCCGTTCCGTCATAGGCACTGCCATCGGTATGTTCTCCATAACCGTCAAGGGTATACCGATACCAGCAATCTCCCTTGAGCGTTTCTTTTTTCAACAATCTGTCAATTACTTTAACAGTGTTTAATATCCGGGGATCCCGGGCATCGCGAAGGCCGAAACGTACCAGGGCCAGTGGGTCGGTACTGACCATTTCAGTAATCGGGATGGAGCTCAGTTCTATTGGTTTGTTTTTCACCTGCATCAGCGTCTCATTCAGTTGGGCTGCAGGAGTGGTGGTCGGGTTTATTCTCAGATAGTAGCCTTCCAGATCCAGTTCACGGGATAGGTGTGTATTTTTGGCATAAAGCCAGGTATCAATACTGTCATTCCAGGCATCTGCATTTTGACGGCAATAATCGGCGATATTTTTTTCTCCCATTTCCTCCGCTAAATCAGCTGCGATTAAAAGTGCTGTTATAATTACGGAAGCGGTAAATGCGGAAATACCGGATTGTTCTTCCCAGCGATCCTGCTCAGTGATGAGCCCACGTCTCAGCAGGAAGGCAACAGCTTTTCGGATGGTAGGCCAGTATTTAGGCAAATGCTTTTTGTGAATGGCTCCCTGTTTTATGCACAGGTCCACTAAAAGTACAGGCAGGGCTGTTTCATCGAGTTGGATGCCATACCTGCACGGCCGGCCGTCCAGCCACAGGTTTTGTGACCAATGGCCGTCTGATTCCTGTGTCACCATCAGAAAATTCAAAACTTTTATGGCATCGGTATTTTTCTTCATCGCCAGCAGTCCCCCGGCACATTCAACCATATCGCGTGGCCACACCAGGTGATAACCGCTTTCATCATCGTCTCCCATTTGATTACCCCAGGGGATAGATAAACTTGCCAACATTGCCCCGGGGAAGCTTTTGGATTGATGGGTCTTTAAAACTGATGCACTTACCCTGAAAAGCTCATCAGACCCGTTAGCACCAGGAATGCCTCGTTGCCAGTTTATCCATTCTTCGATGTAACTTTGCTTCAGGGCGTCAAAACCTTCCAGAATACTCGACAGGGCATGGTGGGCAGCCTCTTCCGGGGTCAGACCGAAACCAATGGCCAGATCGAAGTTATGCTTCCTGGAGCTTTTCCAATCAATCTCACCCCATAGGGCAACGTTCCCGTTTTCCGCACGCTGATATTCCCAGTTCATCTGGAAATGTTGCTTCAAATCCTGCCAGCCATCTGAAAAACCAACAAAACCTGCAGACCGTTTTTTCCAGGGAATTGAACAAACGAAGGCAAGTGCCACATCATCGTTTTGTGCAAAGAGCACGGGGTGACCCTTGTAGTCGGCAACCCAGGCAGTATTCCCCATACCCTGATTATTGAGGTGTGGCGCTAACAGTCCGTAAAGGTGATAATTGTCTTTTTTGATGGCTTTAAACTCAATATGCTGTATAACGGTATCTCGTGTCGGATCTGTGATCACTTGTTTGGTGATGGAATAACGTCCTTCCTTACAGACATTAGTAATGAGAAAGGCCGGAACTCCGGGAGCGATCTGTTGTGTTGAGCTAACGGTATGCCTTTTTTCTTCAGAAAAAAAATCTTTTCCGTTGGTAATGATTAATTCCATATCCCGTATGGCAGCCTTGTCGTTACGTGGATAATAAATCTCGTTTAGGATGCCGTGGCTGAGTGTAAAACTTACGGCACTGGCCAGATTGATGGCGGTGCCTACTCCGTCTTTGGAGCTGGGTGTCCAGCGGGGAGAAATACCTGGTGCGCCGGGAGCGGCTGTGAGAATCTTTTCCATTGTGTTTTTTTAGAAAAGATGTCTTTTTAGCAAAAAGTCACACAGGATTTCCCTGGATATGCTGATTGTTACAAAATTATCCCATTTCAATCATACTTAATAACCACTTCTTTTCCGTCAAAACCTCTTCCTTTTCGATCATTTTGGCTAAAGATGATTTTTCGACTTTGTCATACGGGTTTGTATTGGCTAATTTTCGGGTGTAACGAACGATATTCTGAAAGTTGGTTTTATGATATCCAATGATCCCTTTTCGTCTGATATAATTATTCATTGCATCCAAATGGGCGTATAATAAATTGGTTTCGCCTAATTCATAATAAGTCTTCAGCAAAAGTGTCTTCGCCGTGAGATTGAGCAAGAGATCCCTGTAATTTGCTTTTTGTAATAATTCCAACACCGCACCATAGTTTTTACGACTTAATTCAAGCCTTGCCGTATTGAAGCTGAAAGAGCTATCTCTGTATTTTCTTTCCAAAGCATTTTTATAACGCTGTATAAAAAACGCTACCCAGTTGAATTCACCGATCTTCAATCCAATGGCAACGACATTGTGGTAAGCAAATCGTGAAAGTACCCCATTTTCCAAAAGGTATTCGTTTTCAAGTCCTTCCTTATACAATTCGAATGCTTCACGAAAATAGAACTCATCCCCGTCGTTTAATTGCCGGACACAGTAATTGATGGCCATCAAATAAAGGTCTCTAATCTCATCCCGGGGAAACAGTGCTCCATTTTGAAGGACCAGCAATTTGAATTTTTTGAAGTAGTCTTCAGCCGTTTTCTTTTCAAACATTCGATACCCATAATAATAAATGCTAACCGCCGGTATATTCAATAGGTCGCTCTTTTGAACATGCTGCAACACCTCATCTGCCAGCTGGGGTTGCAATGTAGCATTGTAAACACTTTGGTGAGCTGCCAGCAAGCAAATATTCCTCAATTTCAGGGATAGATAGGAAAGGTCTATCGTATCCGACATCTCCAGAAGATTATTGGCCTCACTCGGTGAATCAGCGGAGGCCAACAGGTGTCGCTCCCATTGAAGGTGATAGGCATATTCATAATAACGTGCATTTCGATCAGGTTGATTATCGAGGTTATGTAAGGCCTTTTCGTAAGATTTTTTAAAAGCATCCGTTAATCCTCTTTTGCGATAAGCCTTCGTCAGGTAATACGAGGCTGCAAGTTCATCTTCTGAAAATTCCCTTATCAATAAATACTTTTCTATCAATCGAAAAAGATAACTTCGAACAAGCCTTAGTTTTTGATTATCGTATGAATCTCCGGGGAAAAGCCTGGCAAAAGTCTCCATTTGAGTTATTTCGGGTTCGGAAACGATTATTTCAAATAGCGCTTTGACGTCTTCCCTTTGATTAAAATAAGGAGAGTTTAAAAATTTTTTGATCCGGAAAATTTCCTGTTTATTAAACTGTGAAATAATTTTTTCTGTTTTTTCACTTTGTTTTTTCATTATTTTGTCAATATTATTTCTACAAAAATGTTCAATTAGTCAATAAAAAAAGACAATAAAACCATTTTTGTTTAAAAAGACCTCTACAATTTAATCAAACTGTTTTTGTAAAAAGACTCACTTGTGTTCATATTTGTATCATGATGATGATCATAATCCTATTTTAAGAACAGAAAATCCATTCCAATGGAAAAAACTTTACACCAAAAAAGTGAAATCGTGAACACATTAATAAAGTTGATTAGTCAAACGACCCTTATTTTGCTGCTTTCTTGTTTTGCAGTATTCGTCCACGCCCAGCAGTGTGATCCGGATGTCGAGGCTCCGGAAATAGTATGTATAGCTGGACTGACCGTAGATTTCCAGGATGGCAATCCCATACAGATAGTATGGGGACTCGATTTCGATGGGGGGACAACCGACAATTGTACCGAATTCGGAAATCTGGACTTCCGCATACAAAAGGCATCTGAATTTGATGGCTCCGTTCCAGCCTCCCAATCCATTACCGCTTTTTCCGGCCCTGATATTATTACGGTAGTGATCTGGGTTGGTGACGAAAGTGGTAATTGGTCAAATTGCTCCACTACATTAAACGTCGTTTGTGATGCTGAACAAGTTGCACCGGTAGCTGTTTGTGATGGCGCCCCTGTAATAAATGCTACAGGCTCAACAACTGAAGTGACTGTTGACGATATCAACGAAGGCAGCTATGATAATTGTGGCGACATCACGCTCGGTTTAGCTCGTTTAGAAGATTATGATCCGGAAAACCCTCCAACAAGTCAAAGTTTAACACTGAGTAACGATGCCAGTGAATACGCGGTAGCCCTTTCCGTAAAAGATGCTCATGGAAATGAGAAAGCTTGTTTTACAACCGTCCAAATCAACTGGAACGACTGTGAGGGAGATGAAATAGCGCCAACACCTTATTGTCTCGTCGGGTTGGAATTCAGCCTTCAGGCTCCACTAACAGAAGTTGAAATTTGGGCCACCGATTTTGATGCGGCATCTTTTGATAATTGTACAACTCATGAAAACCTTCAGTTTCGCCTGGAGCTGGCGGAAAATTCCACAGGGACACCTCCCGAAACAGAAAGCCTGATCTTTACCGAAGCAGATGCAGGATTCATAAGCGTCGCCATGTGGGTGGGAGATGAAAACGGGAATTGGGATTATTGCAACACCTATTTTAACCTGAATGCCGGTTGCGCCAATGACATGATTCCCCCTGTGGCTATTTGTGAAGATCAAATCACCTGGACGATTAACGATGGTGATGAGTTTCTGGTTTCAGCTATTGACATCGATCAAGGCAGTTTTGATGATTGCAGCGAGGTGTTTTTGACCATAGGTACAATAGAGGATTTTGATTCGGGTGTTCCGCTGACAAACGAAGAGGTGTTATTGACCAATGATTTCGCACAGTATCAGCTGGTGCTTGTTGTGGAAGATATGGCCGGCAACCAGAATTTTTGTATTACCACAGTCAACCTGGATTGGAATTGTACGGAAGATAATATAGCTCCGGAACTGGGCTGTCCGGGAAGCATCCACTATTACAATGGAGAAAATCTCCCCAATCAAAAACTCTGGGCGGAGGATTTGGCACAAAACGCTGTGGACAATTGCACCTTGACGGATAATCTCATCTTCCGCATTGAATTTATCTCAGATTTTAATGAAAATGAGCCTCCTGCTGCAGAATATTTGTCACTCAATGAATTGCCTTCCGGTGTTTATACCGTAGTAACCTGGGTTGGAGACGAATCCGGTAACTGGAATTATTGTAACAGCATTTTTTATTACAGTACATCCCCCACGATCCTCCATGTATCGGGATATGTTTTTTCAGATACTTTGGTGGATTGTACCATGGATCCATTGGAAGAGGGCATTGGACAGCGCACTGTTTACCTTAGAAACCAGGGAAGTGGAACAGTGAAAATGGTCGTAACGGATGAAAATGGTTACTACGAAATTGCTGATACGTCTGTCAACCCAAGCCAAAGTTTGTTTGAATTGGGCGTACTCAACACACCCAATATCAATATAGGGTGCGATATGACGGTAACTTTCGATCAGCCCATTGGAAGTGAATCTTCTTACGATAAGAATTTTGCTTTTCAGTTTGAGCAGGAAGATCCCAACTGCCCGGTGCTCTCCGTAGATATGGGGGCATCCTCCCTGAGACATTGTTTGGAAAATGATTACACTGTTTTTTATTGTAATAACAGTCTGGCTGTAATAGAAGATGTTTATGTTGAAATTGCACTGGATCCTTTCTTAAATTTGACCGGCAGTTCGATTCCCTTTTCAAACCTTGGCGATAATGTTTATCGGTTTGACCTGGGAACACTCGATCCATTGGATTGTGGTAGTTTCAACCTGGAGGTTTTTGTTAGTTGCGAAGCGAATTTTGGACAAACACATTGTTCCGAGGCACATATCTTTCCTGATAGCCCTTGCGATGAACCGGACGATGCCTGGTCGGGAGCCATTATTGAAGTCAGTGGGTCTTGCGATGAACAAGGGGTGCATTTGAGGATTGAAAATGTTGGGGCAGTAGATATGCCTGTTCCAAGGAATTATATCGTTGTGGAGGACGTAGTCATGTATAGCACTGATGTTTTTCAGTTGGATGCAGGAATGGATATGTTAATTGATTTTCCGGCCAATGGCGCAACCTGGAGGTTGGAAGCAGATCAGGAACCCGGATTCCAGGGCTACAGCATGAACGCAGTAGCGGTAGAAGGGTGTGGCGGTATCAATATGACGGGGTTGGTAAATATTTTCACTTTTAACGACGAAAATTCTTTTGCTTCGGTCGATTGCCTTGAAAACGTAAATTCCTTTGACCCTAATGACAAACAGGCCTTTCCGACAGGTTATGGAGACGCTCATTTCATTGAAGCCAATACGGAGATCGAATACCAGGTACGGTTCCAAAATACAGGTACAGCCCCTGCCTTTAAGGTAGTTTTATTGGATACCCTGAGTCAATACCTCGATCCAGCCACCCTCCAAACCGGGGCTTCCAGCCATCCATACAGAGCAGAACTGTTAGGTGGAAATGTGTTGAAATTTACTTTTGATGACATTAACCTGCCCGATAGTACCAGTAACGAAGCAGCATCCCATGGCTTTGTGAAATTTAAAATCAATCAAATTCCCGGCAACCCCAACGGAACGGTGATTTTAAATGATGCGGGTATTTATTTTGATACCAATCCGGTTGTAATGACCAATGAGGTAATACACACGATTGGAGACCATTTTATTACGGTAAATAATGAAGAATATTTTGTTCCTGATGCCCGGATAAGTGTGTTTCCAAATCCTTTCAACGATCAATCCACTATTTCGATTTATGATTATAAAATGAAAGAAGGCGCATTCAGTCTTTACAATCTTCAAGGGCAACTGGTATTAAAAAAGGATTTTGAAGGGAGTCAATTTCAATTGAAAAACAAGACTATCCATCCTGGCATGTATTTTTATAAGTTGTATGCAGATGGCATTTTGATAGGTACCGGGAAAATGGTAAAGGAATAAAAATTCCAGGGAGTACAAAACGAAAATTATCCGCGCACTCAATGATGTTATGTTCCGCGTTTTGGCTCATTCCCAGTTGATCGAATGATCTTGGGAATGAGCTGAAACGCGTTTTTTATTTAATTATCATTCCCCAGCCCCTTAATGACTGAATTGAAATAATCCTGGAACCGGTAGCTGACCTGAAGCATTCGTTTGTCGAGCAGGGAATGTTCTGCCAATACGTGTAGCAGGTATTCCATCATCAGCAGTGCTTCCGCGCCTTTGGCTTCAGTTAATAATTCCACTACTTTGCGAAGGCCTGTCACCTTGTTCAGTTCCTTTTCATAAACTTTGACAGGTCCGTCATTCAGGAGGTCGATTTCGCCTCCTTCTTCAAACCAGGTGGTGATTTCATTGTAGCGTGAAGCCGGGTTGGTCCCGGTACTTGTTTTTAGTCGTTCGATGCCTTTAAAATAATCGGGTGCCAGGGCTTTGATGGCTTCAGAAATGAGCTTTAACGCCACATTGACGGAACCTTCCTGCTCTCCTTCATACACCATTTCTATTTTTCCGACGATGGCTGGAATGGTGGCATTCAGGTCGCTGATGCGGGCCATCCCTGTTTTTTCATCATTGAGGATCATCCGGCGTTCTACGGAACTCACCACACTTTCATAGGCAGAGATCGCCAATCGTGCAGAAACCCCGCTTTTTTCATCTACATATTCACTTTGTCGGGCTTCAACGGCTATCTGTTCGATGAGCTTTTCGATCAGTTCGGGAACGATGATCTTTTGTTGTGGTGGTGCCAGGCGGATTTCCTGTTTGGTAATCTGGCGACCGATCTCAATACTGCCCGGGTAATGGGTGAAAATCTGGCTCTGGATACGATCCTTCAACGGCGTGATGATAGAACCACGGTTGGTATAATCTTCGGGGTTGGCGGTGAATACGAAATGCACATCCAGCGGGAAACGCAATTTGAATCCACGAATCTGGATATCGCTTTCCTGTAAAATATTAAAAAGCGCCACCTGTATGCGCGCCTGGAGGTCCGGTAGCTCATTGATGACGAAAATCCCGCGGTTGGAACGTGGAATGAGCCCGAAGTGGATCACTTCCTCATCGGCATAACTCAGTCGCATATTCGCGGCTTTGATGGGATCAATATCTCCGATAAGGTCGGCTACATTCACATCGGGAGTCGCCAGCTTTTCGGTATAACGTGTTGAGCGGTGGACCCATTCGACCGGAGTTTTATCGCCCATCTCTTCGATGAGTTTCCTCGATTTCAGCGAAAGCGGGTGCAGGGGGTCGTCATTGATCTCCGACCCTGAAACGATGGGAATGTATTCGTCCAGCAGTTCGATCATCTTGCGGGCCATTTTGGTCTTTGCCTGGCCGCGTAATCCCAGGAAATTGATATTATGACCCGATAAAATGGCTCTTTCGAGTTGGGGAATAACGCTGTGTTCATAACCGAGAATTCCCGTAAAAACAGGTTCGCCGGAGCGTAGTTTTTTGATCAGGTTATCCCGCATTTCATCTTTGACGGATTTGGATTGATAACCTGAGGCTTTTAAATCGCCTAGTGTTTTGATTTGTTCGATTTGACTCATTTTCTTCGTCTTTTATTTTTTTCATAGTCAGCAAAAATGAACTGACCCAGTCCTTGAAGTCCTGAAAAGAATGCCTTGCCTTTGTTGGCTTCCGTGAAGTCCTCCACAAACCTTTGCAGGTACGGATCCTGGGCAATCATGAAAGTCGTGATCGGAATCCGTAATTTCCTGCACTGGATGGCAAGGTTAATGGTTTTATTGATAATTCGCGGATCGCGGCCCATACTGTTTTGGTAGTAGCTCCCGTCTTTTTCTTTCAGACAGGTGGGCTTGCCATCTGTGATCATAAAGATCTGTTTGTTGCGCATTTTGCGTTTCCGGAGGATGTCCATAGCCAATTCCAGCCCGGCAACGGTATTGGTATGGAAAGGCCCCACCTGCAAATAGGGGAGGTCTTTGATCTGCACCTGCCAGGCATCGTTGCCAAAGACTACTACATCCAGGGTGTCTTTTGGATAGCGTGTAGTGATCAGTTCCGCCAGGGCCATGGCCACCTTTTTGGCGGGAGTGATGCGGTCTTCCCCGTAGAGAATCATGGAGTGTGAAATATCGATCATCAAAACCGTAGCCATCTGGCTTTTGTGTTCGGTTTCGATGACTTCCAGGTCATCTTCATTCAGGGTGAAGGAATCGAGCCCGTGACGCAGTTGTGCATTTTGTAAACTGGTCGTAAAATCTATATGGCTGAGATTGTCGCCGAACTGATATGGTTTTCTACCTGCCGTCTGTTCATCCCCGTTGCCGGTGATCGGGCTGCTGTGATTGCCGCCGCCGTCGCGTTTCAGTTTCCCGAAGATCTGATCCAACGCTCTCTGGCGGATAATCCGTTCCCCTTTACCGCTGAGTTTTTGCCCTCCTTTTTCGTCCGGCTGGATAAAAGATTGTTTTTCGAGGTCTCTTCGAAAGTCCTCCAGGGTGTAATCGGGAGTAGTAATATGGTGCTCCTGGTCGATCTGTTCCATCCAGTCGAAGGCTTCCTCTATATCCCCCGAAGTATAGACCATAAGCTCCAGGAATAACTCCAAGAGCTTTTCAAAAGGCGTCCGGTTATCCTGTTCCGGAATATGTTTTGTAAATCGCGAGCCTATCATTTCAATGGATGTTTTTAGAATAAACCAAAATTTGCACGAAAAGATTAAAGCCATGCAACATAATTAAAAAAAAAGCCATCCCAAACGAATGAGATGGCTTTTTTTCGATGAAAATCATCGCGCAAAAATCTTACTGCCCTGGAGCTGGAGGAGGTGGAGGAGCAGGCTTGAAGCTCAACAGTTCCACATCAAAGATCAAAGTTTCGTTTGAACCGATATTCGGTGGTGAACCTCTTTTACCGTAAGCCAGTCCGGAAGGAATGTACAACTGGTATTTGGCTCCTGCATTCATCAGTTGAACGCCTTCGGTCCATCCCGGAATTACCTGGTTTAGCCCAAATTCAATAGGCTCGCCTCTTTCGTAAGAACTGTCAAAAACCGTACCGTCAAGCAGGCGGCCTTCGTAGTGAACAGTTACAATGTCCGTAGGGGCAGGAGAAGGACCAGCACCGGCGGTAATTACTTTGTACTGGAGGCCACTTTCGGTAGTCATGACGCCTTCTTTAGTTGCGTTTTCAGCAAGGAAAGCTTCCCCTTTTTCAAGGTTAACCCCACCTTCAGCTTCCATTTTGGCGGTTTGTTTTTCTTGCATCTGCTTGGAGAAAACCATGATTTGTGCTTGTCTGCCGGCCAGGTCGATCTTCGGACCTTCCTCGGCGAACATGTCTTTACAACCCTGGAGGAAAGCATCGGTATTGAGGGCCATGCCGCTGGTTTTCATGCGTTCAGAGAAATCTGCTCCGATAGCATAGGAAAGTGTATCAAGATTAGTAGACAAAGGTGCATCTGCAGTAACAGGAGCGCCTTGTCTCATTCCCATTTCCTTTGAAAATTCCATAAGGAAACTGGTATATTCCTTTTTATCCATGCCTTTTTCCTCCTGGAAGTCCATGTATCCCTGGTGGATCATTTCAGGGTTAAGTGCGATACCTTGTGTGTTGAGCTGCTCCGTCAGGTAGACACCAAGCGAATAGGACATACTGTCCAATGGGGTGGTGAGTTCTGTATTGCCGGAACCACCGCCACATGCTGCCAGCCCTAAAAGGAAAGGCAACAAATAGATTAATTTCTTCATTAAATTAAATTTTGTTTGTGTCGTTGTTTAAAAGGGCGAAGGTAAGTATTTTTTTGAAACTGTAATATTTTGATGCTGAGATACTGTGATAGTATTCATGTTCCAATTTGGATGATTAAGTGTCAATGGATCTGGTGTTCTATGGGTGTTGAAATTTCCAGTCGGACAAAAAAAGGAAAGCTCGTTACAAACTCCGGAGGTAAACAGCCACATGTTCAGGATTCTGAGGCTTAAAGCCTTAACAGGAATATACCTTACCCGGCCATGACAAACCTGTAACTCATGCTGTCAAGGCCTAAAACAGATCAAGCTATTCTAGGCCTTGACAAACGAGAAACCAGTAACCAGCAACGAGCAACAAGCATTACATTTTCACAAACCGTTTCACTACCCGTCCCTGTTCTGTGTCGATCAGTAAAATATACACCCCTGCCGGGAGATTCCCAACGTCTATGGTTTTTCCATTACCGGGTCCGCCAATATTTTCATTTTTCAATTTCATAATCATTTTGCCATGGGTGTCGAAAACCTGAATATCAGCTTTCAGGACAGTTTCTCCTTTGTACTCCAGTTGTAAATAATGGGAAGCCGGGTTGGGAGTCAGCGATATTTCTTCGAACAACTCCGGATTGTCCGTCGCGGTAGTCAGAAAGATGAGGTGGCAGTCAGTATCGGTGCCGCAGGCGTTGGAAACCGTCAGACAAATAGTATAACTTCCTGCTGTCGCAAAGGTATGGAAAGGGTTTTGCTCGCCCGAAATGGAGCCGTCGCCAAAATCCCACAGCCATGATTCGGGGTTGTTGGTTGAAACGTCCTGGAATACCTGGCTCAGACCACTTCCGTTGATGGCAAAAATGGCTTCAGGTGCTGTACAATCCACAGTGATGGATTGACAGGTTTGGTTATTGCCACAGACACTGGATGCGGTGAGGCAAATGTTGTAGGTGCCCGCCACGGCATATTCGTGCACAGGATTCACCATATTGGAGGTGATGCCGTCACCGAAATCCCATAACCACTGGGTCGGGTTGTTGGTGGAGTTGTCCGTTAGGGTGGCGGTCAGGTTATAGGTTGCTACTTCAAAAGCTGCCTGCGGCGGGGAACAGATAACGTTCACCTGCTGACAGAATTGATTGCTGCCGCAATTTCCGCTTACCGTCAGACAAGCCGTATAAGATCCCGGGGTCGCGTAAACATGTACAGGGTTTTGCTCCGATGAGAAATTGCCATCGCCGAAATTCCAGAACCATTGCGTAGGGTTGTTGGTGGAATTGTCGGTAAAAGTCACACTCAGCTGATCCGGCTGGAAAGTAAAACCGGCCTGGGGCGCCGGGCAGGATACGGTGATTGTTTGACAAAACTGATCCGTACCGCAGATACTGCTCACGGTCAGACAAACGGTATAGGTGCCCGCCAAAGCATAAGTATGGGCCGGATTTTCCAAATTGGATGTATTGCCGTCCCCAAAATCCCACGACCAGCTGCTCACCTGCCCAATAGAGTTGTCGGTGAAATTCACGGCAAGCTGATTCTGGGTGGTGCTGAAGGCTGCGGTGGGGGCACTGCAGTCAACCGTCAAATTTTGGCAAACCTGGGCTGAGCCGCAAACAGAAGTTCCCGTCAAACAAACACTATAAGTGCCCGGGCTGGCATAAGTATGAGCAGGATTTTGCTCAGTGGAGGTATTGCCATCCCCGAAATTCCATAACCAGGAAGTCACTGCTTCATCGGAGTTGTCCGTAAAGTTGACGGATAGTTGGTTGGCCTGGGCGGAATAACCTACTGTGGGGAGGGCACAATTTACAGTTATTGATAAACAAACTTCCGAAGAGCCGCAATCTGAAGTGACGGTGAGGCATACTTCATAAGTGCCCGGTACCGCATAGGCGTGGGTCGGATTTTGCTGCCCTGAGGAGTTTCCATCCCCAAAGTCCCATGACCATTGGGAAACTTCATCGGAGGAGGTATCTGAAAAACCTACGTTCAATTCATTGATCTGTACCTCAAATCCTACCGCAGGCGGAGGACAATTGGTGTTCACTTCATTGCAAATTTGGGTGTTGCCACAAATCGAGGAGACGGTGAGGCATACCGTATAAGTGCCTGGCAAGGCATAAGTATGCGTCGGGTTTTGCACCGTAGCGGTCGTGCCGTCGCCAAAATTCCAGCTCCATGAAATCGGACTGTTGGTCGAATTATCAGTAAAGGACACCACCAGCTCATTCGCCTGGAAGCCAAAGCCCGCCTGTGGTGGGGAGCAGGTAATGATGACCTGGTTACAAGTTTGGTTATTACCACAAACACTGGAAGCGGTCAGGCATACCGTGTACGTTCCCGGAAGGGAATAAGTGTGCGTAGGATTCTGGAGCGTAGAAGTTCCTCCGTCCCCAAACTCCCACATCCATGAGGTCGGGTTGTTGGTGGAAAAATCCAGGAAATTGGCCGTCAGTTCATTGCTTTGTTGCATAAATCCGGCCTGGGGCACCGCACAAGTGATGACTACCTGCATACAATGTTGATCGGTCCCGCAATTGTTGGTTGCCGTGAGACAAACGGTGTAAGAACCCGGAACAGCATAGGTGTGGACAGGGTTTTGCTGGTTGGAAGTATTGCCGTCGCCAAAATTCCATTGCCATTCCGTTGGATTGTTCGCCGTATTGTCAGTAAAAGTGGCGGTCACATTGGTATTACTTACGCTAAAGGCCGCGGCCGGTTCGGCACAGGTAATGTTGATGGTTTCGCAATAGGAATTCTGACCGCAGTTATTGGTCACCGTAAGGCAAACGGTGAATGAACCTTCCACTGCATAGGTGTGGGTCGGGTTTTGTTGGGTCGAAGTGTTGCCGTCGCCAAAGTTCCAGGCCCAGGTGGTGGGTTGATTATTGGAAATATCATGGAAAATGGTGGTGTACCCATCAGACTGGTGGGTAAAAATGGCCAGAGGTGCCGGGCAGGTAATGGTGATGTCCTGGCAAACGGTATTTTGTCCGCAGCTATTGGTTACGGTCAGGCAAACGGTGTAATTGCCTGTTTCCGAATAAATATGCAGCGGATTTTGTTGGGTCGAAGTGGTGCCGTCACCAAAGTTCCAGGCCCATGCGATCGGGCTGTTGACGGAATTGTCCGTAAAGTTGACGGTGTAGTGGTTGGCCTGGGCCGAAAAAGCCGCCTCTGGGCCGGGACAGTCGATGGCCACGGCTTCGCAATATTGATCCGTGCCACAATCATTGGTCACTACAAGACATACATTATAAACGCCTGAAACTGTGTAGGTATGGATAGGATGCTGCTCCGTAGAGGAGGTTCCGTCCCCGAAGGTCCACAGCCATTGCGTAATCCCGGGGCCCGAAAAGTCGGTGAAGGATACCGTGGACTGATTTTCCTGAACCACAAAACTGGCGGTGGGCAAGGTGCAGGTTACCGTAACGAGCAGACAAACCTGGTTAGAAGAACAGGAAGAAATAGCCGTCAGACAAATATTATATGTACCCGGCGCTGCGAAAGTATGGGTCGGGTTTTCTTCAGTAGAGGAGGTTCCGTCCCCGAAATTCCAAACCCACTGTTCAGCATCCGGACTTGAACTATTGGTCAGTGAAACCGTCAGTTGATTGACCTGAGCATCGAAACCTACGGCCGGAGGCGCACAATTGACGGTCACCGGAAGACAAACCTGGGACGATCCGCAAATGGAGGTCGCCGTGAGGCAAATGAGGTAACTGCCTGCATTGGCAAAAGTATGGGTCGGGTTTTGTTCGTTGGAGGTGGTGCCATCATTGAAGTCCCATAACCATTGGATGACTTCCGGACTTGAGGTATCCGTCAGGGAAACCGTTAAATTATTGGGTTGCACCTGGAAACCCGCAGTCGGTGGAGCACAATTGACGGTTACGGGTAGACATATCTGGTTCGTGCCGCAGGTGGACGTTACCGTCTGGCAAATCGTATAAGTACCCGGCACTGGGTAGGTATGCGAGGGATTTTCCAGGGTGGAAGTGGTTCCGTCCCCAAAATTCCAAAGCCATTGGGTGACGTTCGGATCCGAGGTGTCGGTGAGGGTAACGGTGAGTTGATTCACCTGGGCCTGGAATCCTGCCGAGGGTGCGGCACAGTTGACCGTTACCTGGAGGCACACTTGTTGGGATCCGCACACGGAAGTTCCGGTCAGACATACATTATAGGTGCCGGGGCCCGAAAAAGTATGGACAGGGTCTTCCAGAGTGGAGGTGGTTCCGTCGCCAAAATCCCATAACCACTGGGTGACATCAGGGCTGGAATTATTAAAAAAGTTGGTGGTGAGTCCACTAACCTGTGCCTGGAACCCTACCGAAGGAGGGGCGCAATTGACGGTAATGGGCAGACATATGGTATTGCTTCCACAATCATTAGAGGAGGTCAGGCAAACATTGTAGGTGCCCGGCCCGGGAAATGTATGGCTCGGATTTTCGGAAAGGGAGGCCGTACCGTCGCCAAAGTTCCATAACCAATCGGTGGTGCTTGCGCTTGAATTGTCTGTAAAATTGACCGTCAGTTGATTAATTGACGCCTGGAATCCTGCGGTCGGAGGGGCGCAATTTAAGGTGACCATCAGGCATACCTGTGACGAACTGCACGGAGAAGTTACCGTCTGGCATATATTGTAAGTGCCCGGTCCCGGGAAAGTATGGGTAGGATTTTCTTGGGTGGAGGTGGTACCATCGCCGAAATCCCACAACCATCCGGTTACCTCAGGACTGGAGGTATCGGTAAAGGCAATGGTCAGCTGGCTGACCTGTGCCTGGAATCCGGGAGATGGTGGGGTGCAATTCAGGGTTATCGGCAGACATACCTGTGACGTTCCGCATTCATCGGTAGCGCTGAGGCAAACCGTATAGGTGCCGGGGCCGGGAAAGGTGTGTATGGGGTTTTCCATGGTAGAGGTAGTACCATCCCCAAAATTCCAAAGCCATTGCGTGGCCCCCTGGTCGGAAGTGTTGGTGAAGGCTATGGTCAGTTGGCTGACTTGTGCCTGGAATCCTACACTGGGAGGGGCACAGTTGATGGTGGCTTGTAAACAAACCTGGTTTGAACCACAATCGGACGTAACCGTCAGGCATATCAGGTAGGTGCCGGGTTGCGCATAAGTATGTATCGGGTTTTGTTGCAAAGAAGTGGTTCCGTCTCCGAAATCCCATAACCACTGATAAACAGAAGGACTGGATTCATCGGAAAAGGTCAGCGTAAGTTCATTTACCTGTACGCTGAATCCTGCAAAAGGAGGGGTACAACCTACAGGAATATCGTGGCAAATTTGGACGGGGCCACATTCATTGCTCGCCTCAAAGCAGATCGTATAAAGCCCGGGAGCTACATAGGTATGCGAAGCATTGGGATTTCCGGCAAGACCGGTACCATCTCCAAAATCCCAAACAAAGGAATTCGCCGTTCCGGTGATATTGCTGGTGAAATTGGCCGTCAGGCCATTGGTCACCGTGGCAAAATCCACAACGGGCAGAGCGCAATTCACATTTACCGCCTTACAAAAATGATCGCTGCCGCAATTGCCGGTAACGGTCAGGCACACCTCATAAATACCGATATTACTATAGGTATGTTCAGGGTTAGGCCCGGAGGCGGTAGTGCCGTCGCCAAAATTCCAGAACCAGGTGGCCGTTCCTCCGGAGCTTTGATCCGTAAAGTTTACGGTATTGTTGGTTACCGTTGCATCAAAATCAGCCACCGCGATACAGTTGCTGGCTTCAATAAATACAAGGGTCTGGTCAATATTGGGTTGGTTGATCTGATCGACGTAGCCAGAAGGCCACCTGACGATCAGGCTATCGATGGCCGTAGCGGTGCCCAATCCAAAATGGGCTGCCAGGGAAGTCGTGATGCCATAACTTTCCCCGGAACGTATTTCCCGGATCTGTTTTCCCCAGGCTCCGTAAATTTCAAGGCGGGCGCCGATACCATTTTCGTTCGAAAATACCCCGTCAAGGCGTACTTTGAAGTAGTGGTTATTGTTACCGTTGTTGAGGAATAATTTATCTGAAACCTGGTTGTTAGGGGTATTGAAGGCATTGCCGAAACCGGCCACGAAATCAATAAATCCGTCATCATTGAGGTCTCCGGTGGCAAAGCTGTGAATCCTGTTATTGACGGGAATCCAGTTGTTGACCTGGGTGAAAGTCTGGTTGCCGTTATTGCGGAAAAGTAAATGATTTGTTCCGTTGGTGGAATACAGTAAATCGACATAAGTATCGTTATCAAAATCCACAAACTTACACTGTATGCCGTCGCCGGCGGTACTCAGGGCACTCGCCATGCCTGAATTAGCCATGATGTCGGTAAAATAATTGAGGCCGTTGTTGATATACAGGTTACAATCAATATCGTGGTTGATCACAAAACAATCGAGGTCGCCGTCATTGTCGATGTCGGCAAAATCGGTTGCCCACGATTGCCCGTGGGGGAGCAGGCCGGCTTCTTCCGCCACGTCGACGAAATTGCCCTGGCCATCGTTTTGAAACAATAGGTTCAGGCGGCGTCCGTCGTTGGGATTGGTAACGTCTTGCCTGCATTTGGAGATGTAGAGATCCAGGTCACCATCGCTGTCGTAATCGGTCCAGACGGAGCCGTAGTTCCCCGAATTGTCGGAAGGCACCGTGGAAGCCGTATTGATCAGGTTCTCGTCGTAAATCATAGATCCGGGGCCGTCATTCCGGTACACATGACTCAGCCCCACATCATTACAGGCAAAAATATCCAAATCTCCGTCATTGTCGATGTCGGCAAAATTGGCCCCTTGCAGGAAAATGGGCAGGATAGAAATGGTGCTTAAACTATAGGAACTTCCGCTGTTATCGGCTTTGAGTAATTTGAGTCCGTTGTATCCACCACCGGTAAAAAAATCATTAAACCCGTTTTCGTCGGCATCGGCAATGCACATGCCCCATTGGGTTCCCTGCAATTGGCCGTAAGTAAACCCGGTAAAAGTATTGCCTGTTGAGGGTTGATAATCAAAACGAAGAGTCGAAGTGCCGTCGAGTCGGATGATGTCATCTAAGCCGTCTCCGTTCATGTCAGCCACTCCCATTGGGGCTCCGCTGTGGACGAATGGATAAAAAAGATTGGCGGTCTGGTCAGAAAAGGTGGTTTGCGCATTAAGGGAAAAAGAAATTAGCGCAAGGAGGATTGTTGTGTAAATACGCATAATCATAGATTTGTTTTTGGAGACGTAAGATACGAAAAAGAAATGCTCATTTCCGAAAAACGAAAAGATATGAGATTGGATTTTTTTCGGGAGGGGTTGTTGGTTGCTCGTTACTTGTTGCTCGTTGCTCGTTACTCGTTGCTGGAAAAAAGGATTATGAATACTAACAATAGCCAATTCTGTTAATCCTGCAATCCTCAAAATCCTGATCCTGACAAAAATGCGACAATGGGCAATAGCTATTGTTCTACCTCCGTCTTCGCGTCATTCTTTTTTCCATTTCCACCTCAGCTTCCTCGTCGCCAAAGGAATAGAGTTCCACTTTTTGGCGTCTGCCGCGCAACTCGATCATACCGACTCTTTTCCGGGGAAACTCATCCGGGGGAAGTTTGAGTTTGTCGAGCAGGGTTTTGGAAAGCAGGATATCCACCCCGAAGCGGTTGCATTGCGCCTGGATGCGGGAAGTGGTATTCATGACATCTCCCGAAAAAACGATATCTTTTTTGATCACACCGATCTCTCCGGTGGTTACAAGGCCGCAGTGCAGGCCGGCTTTTACGACAGGAACGAGGCCATACTTTTTTTTGTATTCGCCGGATAAGGTTTCCAGTGTGGCCTTGATGTCATAAAAACAACGAAGGCAACTGGCATTATGCAGTCCCTCCTTCATAGGCCAGGATACGACGATTTCGTCTCCGACGTACTGGTAAATTTCTCCTGATTTATAAATGATGGGATTGGTCAGGTCGCGGTAAAAATCATTGAGCAATTCAAAAAAGCGAAGGTGTCCCAGCTGTTCGGCAATAGTAGTGGAGGAACGAATGTCGACAAACATAAAAATGCGTTCTTCCTCCCTGGGGCGCAGGTATTTCCCCATGATGAGCTTTCCTAGAATGCCCTGGCCGTACTTTTCGTTGACGTGCAGCCCTATTATGGTCAGCATGACCAGGAAAAACCAAAACAGCAGTTTTTTGTAAAACATCGTGTCCTGGATCAGTCTTGAGCTAAGTTCCAGAACTTCCGGGTGAAAAAGGCCGAGCCCGAGTTTGAAGGCAATGAACAAAGTATAGGAAAGAGCGCTGATGGCCACATTGAGGGCTGAAATGATCAGCGCGTTGATCAAAATTGCATAGCCGAAGGATGCTTTTCTGAATCTTTCCCGAAGGTAGAAGATCAGCAGGCTTCCGGAAATAATACCCGCTAAAAAGGCACTGAAAATATTAATGTTGAAAACAAAGTTGAATTCGTAATCCGGCAACACCTCAATATACCGGGAGGCTCCAATGGTTCGGGTATTTATATTGTCGAGCAATGCTGCCATGGTCCAGCCGATGGTGATCCAGGCCACTCTTTGCCCTTTTATCTTTAATCTGACAATATTAAGAATTCTCATGGTTGTGTGTCAATGGCCGGTTCGGGGCAAAAATAGTTTATTTAGAACAAACAAAACCGATAATAGGATGTTGTTTTAGTAAGATAGAGGTTTTAAAGCATAATTTTTATCTTTGTCGAAACAAACCATTCTATAACAAACTAAAAAATATATTTATGGCTTTTCAATTACCTGATTTACCTTACGCTTACGATGCGCTTGAGCCAAATATCGACGCACGTACCATGGAGATTCATCATACCAAGCACCATGCAGGGTACACTAACAACCTAAATAATGCCATTGCCGGAACGGAACTTGAGAATATGTCTATCGAGGATATTCTGGCTAATATTTCCAAATATTCCGGGGCCGTCAGAAATAACGGTGGTGGGTTTTACAATCACGACCTGTTTTGGAAGGTGATGTCTCCCAATGGGGGAGGAGAGCCTTCTGAGCGTATGAATATCCACAAAGCCATCAACCGTGATTTTGGCTCATTTGCGGAATTCAAATCTAAATTCGCCGCCGCTGCCGCTACTCGCTTCGGATCCGGATGGGCCTGGTTGTGTGTGGATAATAAGGATAAACTGTTTATCTGTTCTACGGCCAATCAGGATAATCCACTGATGGATGTAGTGGAGGAAAAGGGTACCCCAATTCTCGGACTCGATGTTTGGGAGCACGCTTACTACCTCAATTATCAAAACAGAAGACCTGATTACATCGAAGCTTTCTTCAATGTAATTGACTGGAATGCCGTAACCAAGCGTTATAATGACGCCAACGAGGGGGCTTCAGATTTTTAATCAAAAAAATATTTAGTAAACAAAAAAGGGGCGGGGAAATATTTCCCCTGCCCCTTTTTTGTTTATAATCAACAACTTATCCTTCTCTTTAAGGTTATGGATCGTTTTGGGTACGTAGGCCTGTGACCTCTTTTTTTCGGACTGGACATTGTAAAAATTACCTTCCCCATTGACACAATGGATCATTTTCCGTAATTTGCATATACAATTACCATGATAGCGACATATTTACGAACAGGCGATTAGAGAAAATCAGACACCTTTTTTAAACCAAATTCCAATTCCATGATCATTCTAGGTATTCTGTTAATGATTCTCTTATTATTTAATTTTGAGATCATTAACGAGGCTTCCTAAAGGAAGTTTCTGCAAACAAAAAAAGGCTCTGCTTCATGCAAGAGCCTTTTTTTGTGATCGCTTTCGGTTCTTTTTTCTACTGTTCTTTTTGTTTTACAGCTTCATACATTCTTTCGATTTGCTCCTGGGTAAAAGATCCCATGAGACTTTGCTGAAAAACGTATTCCAGGTCGGCCTGGTAATGTACCTGGCGGAAACCGTAATTAATATTAGCGGAATCAATCACCGTCTCATAGATAAAACCATTGGGTTCTTCAGTGATAATTTTGGAGAAAAAGCGATTGGATTTCACTTCGTCCATTTGGTTGGCTTTCAACTCTTCAATGCTCCCTGTAGTGACCGGGGAAGCAAAAATCTGAATGTTATAATCATCACCTTTTTTAATGGTGATATCTTTGATGACCCCTAATTTACTCATGTTTACATCCGCACTGTCCGGAGCCAGGATGGTGATTGGAATACCATAGGGGAGCAAGTCCATGGCTTTCCATAATTTGGTGGGATCATTCTGACAGGCCCAAATGGTCAATATTGTGATGGTCAGGAAAAATGCTTTTTTCATTTCAGTATTTTATATTAATTTGTTTTTGAATTTCCTAAGAAGAAGCTCAAATTTACGTTTACTTGATTTGGTCCGCTTCATAAGTTTCTCGAATGAGCAAAAATAGCAGTTTATTGTCCAAAAGAATTAAATTTGCGAATTAATTGTAAATAATCCATGATTAAAAACCTATTGATAAAAAATTACGCGATCATTGAATCGCTGGAAATAGATTTTCCGGATGGATTGACTATTATCACCGGTGAAACGGGAGCAGGAAAATCCATCCTGTTGGGGGCTTTAGGTCTGATCCTTGGCCAGCGTGCTGATAGCAAGGTTTTATATGAGGAAGATAAAAAGTGCGTGGTGGAAGGCGTTTTTGATGTGCGTGATTATGGCCTTAGGTCTTTTTTTGAATCCAATGAGGTGGATTACGATGACGAATTGATCTTGCGCAGAGAGATCAGCCCCAGCGGTAAATCAAGGGCATTTGTCAATGACACTCCTGTCAATCTCAATATCCTGAAAAGCCTGAGTGCTGCCCTCATAGACCTGCACCACCAATTCGATACCCTCGATATTCATCGCCAGGATTTCCAGATGAAAATGCTGGATGCCCTTGCAGAAAACAAGACCTTACTGGAAGATTACCGTTCTGAATACCGCGCTTTCCAGCAGGCCAAAAAACAGCTGGAAGCCCTGAGAACTTCATCGGCTCAATCTTCCCGTGAGCTCGAATTTGTCAATTTTCAGCTCAACGAACTCCACGAAGCAGAACTGGTTGAAGGAGAACAGGACAAACTCGAAGAAGAGTTATCCCAACTGACCCATGCTGAAGAAGTAAAGAAAAATTTATTGTCCAGTATGCAACAACTGTTTGAGGATGAGCAGTCTATCAGTAGTCAGCTCACTGAGATCAGTAATTTGTTGTCCGCCTCAGGACGCATGAATACAAAGGTGGAGGCCATCGCCGACCGTTTCCTGGCCGTGACGGAGGAGTTGAATGACATTGGCCGACAGATCGAAAAAGTGGCTGATAATACGGAATATGATGAAGAGCGCATCACGGAAAGTCAGCAAAGACTCGACATCATTTACCGCCTCCAGCAAAAACACAGTGTGAAGGATCTTGATGCATTACTTTTGATCCAAAAAGAGTTGGAAGAAAAATCAGATTCCTTTGCCAATCAGAGCCAGGAAGAGGAAAAGCTCGAACGACAAATTGCCGGGTATGAAAAAAGCCTCATGGTAAAAGCCCGTGAAATACAGCAAAAAAGACTGGCCATTATCGAACCTTTTGAACAAAAGGTACTCAAATTATTGGCCCAACTGGCGATGCCACAGGCTCAGTTCCATATTAATTTATCGGATACCGGTCAGCTCGGTGCTGCCGGACTGGATGAAGCCAATTTTCTGTTTTCGGCCAATAAAGGAGGAACCTTGCAGAAAATCAGGGAGGTGGCCTCGGGAGGTGAACTCGCCCGTCTTTCCCTGGTGACCAAATCTCTCGTGGCGAGTGCGATACCCTTACCTACGCTGATCTTTGATGAAATAGAAACAGGGATTTCCGGCGACGTAGCCTTGAAAATGGGCGAAATTTTGCGACAATTATCGAATGAACACCAGGTGGTTTCCATTACCCATTCGCCTCAGATCGCCTCAAAAGCGGATGCCCATTATTTTGTGTACAAAAAGGATACGGAAGAACGAACCATCGCGCGCGTCCGTTTGCTGGACGAAGAAGAAAAGGTCAGGGCCATTGCCGTAATGCTGAGTCAGAATCCCCCCGGGGAAGCTGCCATGCAAAATGCCAGGGAATTGCTTGGGTTAAACCAAAAATAACATCAGCTAAGGGCAAAATGGAAACAAACCGGGAGAAAATAGTTTTTATAGTCTCGGTTGTGTTGATTATGTTTGCAACCTAATTTGATACTCATCAGTGTTTTCTTAGCTTGGAATAAAGGGAAGCATTGATAATAAAATCTTTTTTATGGGAATTTTAAATGGAAAACGCGGCGTCATTTTTGGTGCCCTCGACGAAAGGTCGATTGCATGGAAAGTAGCTGAAGCCTGCGTGGCGGAAGGGGCGAAAATCACGCTCACCAATGCACCCGTAGCCATGCGTTTCGGAGAGATCAACAAGCTGGCTGAAAAATTGGATGCAGTGATTATTCCTGCCGATGCCACAAGTATGGACGATCTCAATAATCTTTTCGAAAAATCTATGGAAGTTTTGGGCGGGAAACTCGACTTTGTATTGCACTCCATTGGAATGTCCATCAACGTTCGTAAAGGCCGTGATTATACCGATCTGAACCATGAATGGATGCTGAAGTCTTTCGACGTTTCAGCGGTCTCCTTTCACAAAATGATGCAATCCCTCTGGCACCTTGATGCCATGAACGATTGGGGGTCTATCCTGGCCCTGACCTATATGGCGGCACAACGCACCTTCCCTGATTATAGTGAAATGGCGGAAGCTAAAGCGCTGCTGGAGTCTTTTGCCCGGAGTTTCGGATACCATTTTGGTACGAGAAACAAAGTACGCGTGAATACCATTTCTCAATCACCTACCGTTACCACTGCAGGATCGGGGGTAAAAGGTTTTGGCGACTTTTTCGATTATGCAGATAAGATGTCTCCCCTGGGAAATGCTTCTGCCGATGCCTGCGCCGCTTATTGCCTGACCCTCTTTTCCGATTACACCAAAATGGTGACCATGCAAAATCTCTTCCATGATGGAGGATTTTCAAATATGGGGATGAATCCGGCAGTTTTGGAAGGCTAATCAAAATCTACGGGACCGTTAAAGACCGTTTCATCAGTAGATTTATCGCAGAAAAGCGCAGTATTTTATCATATAAATGGTTTATTATTCAGCGAAAGTCAGCTTGTAATAAAATTAAATACTGTTGATTCAGGGAAGATTTTACTTGTGAAGCCGTCTCAAGCGTTTTCATTGTTAATTAAATATTAAAAGCGAACCGGATTACTTATTTCCCGAACTCCCTTCGTTTATTGGAGTATGAAATTATTCGAAGCACTTAGGTTTTCCTTTCGGACCCGGTATTTCAAGGCCAAATGGCTTGGCTTTGGAGGTATTTTCCTAAGTATTCTTTTCTTTTTTCCGGCCATTTTATCCGCCCAGCGTACTGATATACCTATAACCGGACAGCAGGAAGGTTCCCTTGCTACTCCTGATTCGACCTTGTTTTCAGGCAGGCAGGAGGCAACAGATATCGATACTTTTGGAATCTATTATTTCTTTGCCCATAGCCCGTGGGATGTTACTTTTCTCGGAGATACTTTGCTCGATAATTTCCAGCAATACGATCCGGTTCGACAAAGGGATCTGGAACTGGCCCATCTGGGAAACCTGGGGTCGGCCACTAATTTCCTCATTTATAAACCTACTTTCCGGAAGGGCTTTGATGTTGGGCTGCACCAATACGATCTGTACCACACCACCGGGGCAACCTTGCCCTACTACCTGATCGAGAAGCCTTTTACTATCGTCAATTATACAAGAGGGGCCGAGCAGGCAGATAGCTATTTTACGGCCCAATTCGGCCGTAACTTTGCTAAAGGCTTTAGTTTTACTCTGGATTACAAACGCCTTAGTCAACTGGGCGATAGAGCCCAGTACCTAAACCAGAACAACCGGAATACCGCCATTGCTGTGGGGATGTGGTACAAGACCAAAAACGAAAAATACAATGCCTTTTTAAGTTATGCCGCCAATACCATTGAGCAAAAAGACAACGGGGGAATTGCCATTGAATCGGATCGGGATACTGTTTTTGGATTTTTATACACGACCACACCGTCTTCTGCGCAGGTGATCCTCGCCGATGGCAAAACACGTCACGCCCACAGGGAATGGAGTTATACCCATTATTACCAGCTGGCGGGCAAAAGCGACAGTACTGCCACCAATAAAAGGGCTTTTGCACTGGCCCATGAGGCTGTTTATAATAATTCCTATTATAAATATTCAGACGCATTCGATTCCGGTGATACGGAGTATTTTTACAAATGGTTTCCTGAATTGCAAACCGATGAGAGGGGGATGCGTTTTTTTCTGGAACATCAATATTTGAGCAACAGTTTCCGGTTGATGACTTATAAAAAAGCCGGGCAAGTTAACAAAGGGAAAACAACCCGTAACAAGGACTTCTTTGAAGCAGGCGTAACGCATACCTGGCACAAAATCCAACAGGAAGGGGCACCCGATACGATAGTCAATGATCTTTTGCTTCACGGGAAACTTCACTTTCAACCCGGGGAAGGACTTTGGCTGAATACCTATGCTCATTTGGGGTTGGGCAATAATGCCGGGGATTACCGGCTCAATGGAGCGCTTTTTTTCGACCTGGGAAAAGCAGGAGAGCTCAGTGTATCAGCGACCAACCAACTCTACCGGCCTGACTTGATGCAATACCGGTTTTATCTCACTCAAAAACAGGTTTGGGAGAACGACTTCAAGCGAACCCTGGAGACTAACTTTGAAGCCAATTATCTCATTCCAATTTTAAAGATCAAAGCTACCGGAGCCTATCACCTGATCAATAATTATATTTATTTTGATACCCTGGCCATACCAAGACAGACGGGGCTTCCCATCAGCATCACGCAACTTATCCTGGCACGGGACCTCAAATTAGGAGCGTTTCACCTGAACAATACAGTAGCTTTCCAGTCAGCTTCTGAACCTTTCATCCGTTTGCCGCGTATTTATGGCAAGCATAGTCTTTTTTATGACGGCTCCTGGTTCAAGAAAAAGCTGGACATCAGAATAGGGCTCGATCTCAGGTACAACGATACCTTTTATGGGTATTACTACAATCCGGCTACGGGCAGATTCCAGCTGGAAGACCGCCAGCAAATTGACTTTTTTCCAAATGTTGATGTCTGGCTCTCCATCAAAATCACTAAATTCCGGGGCTTCATGAAGTTCGAGAATTTTTCCACCATGCTTTCCTATAAGCAACTTTATTACGTCACGGCCTACCAGCCTAATGCCAAACCTTTTCTGCGTTTTGGGTTTTCCTGGAAATTATTGAATTAGCCTTCAGCTGGCAGGCATCCATTTTTATGAATAACATTAAACTGACTGTGGGAGGGGGAAATGGATATTCCTGAGGTCGTGAAAAATAATTTATTTGATTAAAAACCATAAAATGTACCCCAAAAGAGTGCGCTGCATGTTTTTTTTTTATACTTTTGTTACTTGCAGTAAAAACTGTAAAAACCGATTTAGAAAGTTAATCCCTTATCCCCAATTTAAAAATGCAATACACTGAAAAGCAATTGTCACTATCGCTTGGTGTAAAGATGGTCAAATCTTTATGCCATTTATTATTGGCCCACTTCCTTTCAATTTCATTTTCAACACTTACCTTAAGGCAAAAGATAATTACTGTTCATCAGGCAGGCCATTATTTTTATACCCGAAAGTAGTATCCTTAATTTTTAAACAGTATTATTTTTTAGAAAAATTCACCGATAAAACCTATATTTTAAAGATCAAATTCACCCAAAAGAAAAACCTCGGTCAAAATTATTTTACCAATGGTTTTTCAGACAAAAAGCCAGGGAGACGAACAAGTTAAAACGATCAAAAATTAACCAGAACATATTTTAATAAACCATTATGGACAAAAGAGTTTTTCTAAAAAAATAATCATCTTCCGGTCATTCCTGACCCATCGATGGTTTTTGCAGACCAGAACTTTGAATTACGAAGCAAAAAAGCACTATACCAACTTTTTTCATACTTGAGAAAGAACAGTCAATAGACTAATACACTTGAAAAATTATGCTTCTCCGTTCATTGTCCATGAATTCTAAAAACCTTTTAAATATGCTGTACTACACTTCTACTTCAGATTTCCCTATACCTTCAAGCGGGGAAAATCAACATTCTACCCGGGAGAACAGTTCTACCGGTCGGCAGTTACTCAGGAACTCCGGAAACACACTGACCCAAAAGGTCACCCAAAAATGGCCGGCTTTACTGCTGTTTTTTGTGATGCTTATGGGGAGCCAATTCGCTTCGGCGCAATGTATCACTGCTTATGATCCAGTATCAAAGGTGAAAACTGACTGCGTTGGCGAGTTTACTTACCTGAAAGTCAATTTTACCCCACAAATGACGAATCCTACCATTACATGGCAGTATTCATCCAATGCAGGGGGCACATGGCAGGCAGTCAGCTCAAGCCCGATTGCCCATACCATCAATAATGACTTTGCGGAAGCATCTACAAGATTGAATTTGTCAGCTACCACCGCTATGATGGACAACTACCTGTTTAGGGTTGTATTTTCAGGCAGTTGCGTGCAGACTTCCGATGCCTTCCTTCTTGATTTGAACGGACCGGTGAGTATTACTCAGCACCCGGCTTCAGCTACCATTTGCGAAACTACGCTCAGTCAAATTTTTGAAGCCCAGGCCATAGATCCTGGGGCTCAGGGAGGATCCGTAGAGTATCGTTGGCAATATTTTGGTAATTCAACCTGGAACTTCATACCTAATACCGTGGTGGGATGGAATACCACCACCTTGCAATTGACCAATGCGGCAAGTTTTTGGCCCGCTGCCGGATCAAGTGTCCAAATCAGGTGCCGGGTTAGAATCGCTACCTGCGCTGTTCAGTACACGAATCCTGCTACCCTTCAAATTGATAAAAAACCTACTGTGGATGCCGGACCTGTATCCGCCACCATTTGCGAGGACGGGATTCTCAATTTGAATGCCACAGTAAATAATGCGGTTTATGCCGTTACATGGACTGGCGGCGGCGGCGGAATTTTGGACCCTAATGCACTCAGTACGATTTTTGATCCGCCGAATGCAGGTCCGTTCAACCTTACGGTCACCACTAACGCTAATGGAACGTGTAGTGCCGGTATGGATCAGATTGCCGTGACCATCAATACACTTTCGCTTGATAATTATACCCCTGGTAATGCCTCTGCTGCGGGAACCAGGACCATTTGTGATGGAGAGGACACCGATTTCAGGGTTGATTATTCGAATTCTGTGCCAGTCTCTTTGGTAAACTGGGAATACTCCCTGAATGGAAGTCCCTGGACTCCGATAGCGGCTCTCCTGAGTGGTGCCACAGTGATTGTAAATAATACATTAGGTCAGGCTAGGCTTGACCTTGACAATGTATCCAACACGCTGGATGGTGCGCTGTTCAGAGTCACCATTATTGCCGGTACCTGTACCAAAACTTCGGATGTTTTTGACCTTGCGGTCAATGGACCTGTGTCCATTACTATGCATCCACAAAATGTAACAAACCTTTGTGCGAGTACGCCGGATACGACCTTTTCTGTAGTTGCAACTGCGGAATCCGGAACCATCGGTTACCTCTGGCAATACAATACCGGCGGTGGCTGGATCAACGTCCCCAATACCGTTGCCGGATACAATACAGATATTCTCAATCCAACCAGTAGTGATTTTCCTGTTTGGCCCAACCCGGGATCCAGTGTGGATCTGAGGGTAAGAATAAGTACTGGTGGTTGTCCTAATATATTTTCAAACCCGGCCACTTTTACCGTAAGCATGGATTTGCCGGCGGTGGCGAATGCCGGTCCTGATGCAAATATTTGTGAAGGCGACAACTACTTCCTGGGATCAGCCGCTATAAGCGGACCAGGTATTTCAACAGCTTCATGGGATAATAATGGCGGAGATGGATTTTTTAATGATCCGAACATTTTAAAGCCTACTTATACCCCGGGTCCTAATGATATTGCAGCAGGATCAGTAACCTTAACCATAACTACCAACGATCCGGTTGGTGTTTGTGAGGCTACTTCTGATGATATTGTGATCACGATTCATCCAGCGACTGTTGTAGATGCAGGGATGGACCAGGCTGCCTGTGCAGCAGATACTCCAGAGTTCCAGCTTGCCGGTTCCGTTTCAGGAACCGTAACTACAGGCACCTGGAATGATGGTGGGGCAATGGGAACATTTTTGCCTAACGCCAATACGCTTAATGCTATTTATGTTCCTGCTGTATCAGCTTATGGAACTACCGTAACCCTGACCCTTACCAGTGCCACACCACCGGTGTTTACCACTTGTGCATTTGCAACCGACATGGTTAATTTGACCATCGATAAATTGGAGATATCGTCTTATGCACCAGTTTCACAGACACAAATTGTTTGTTCGGGTAGCAACACAACTTTTAGAGTAAATTATACCAGCGCTCCGGTCAATCCAGCCACAGTGGTCTGGCAAGTGGATGGAGGAGCCGGTTTTACGGATATCACTTTCCCTAATGCCTTGTATTCCTTAAGCACACCAGGAGGAAACACACAACTCAATCTTACCAACGTACCTTTAGGTGTCGACGGATTTAGTTACAGGGCTGTATTAACTTCAGGAACCTGTACGGTGACAAGTGATCCATTTACCATCCAGGTCAATGAGTCGGCAACGGCAAATGCCGGAGCGGATCAGTTTATTTGCGGAGGGGAAAATGTACCCCTCAGTGGAAGTATTGGAGGCGTGGCTATCTCAGCAACCTGGAGTACTTCTGGTTCAGGTACATTTGTGCCAAATTCAAGTACCCTGAATGCTACCTATATTCCCAATGCAAGTGATTACGGCACGGTGGTTACTTTGACTTTGACCACTAATAATCCAGCCGGACCTTGCGGACCTGGTGTTGACATGATGGATGTTTCCATTGATGCTGTTACTGTCGATAGTGAGACACCAGCCTCTTTGATCAGAGATATTTGTGAAGGAACCAATACTTCTTTTACGGTTCAGTACAAAGCGGTATCTCCTTTAATGGCTGTAGGACCAGTCGAAACCTGGCAGTATTCCTCCAATGGAGGGGCTACCTGGTCCAACGCGAGTGGTTTGGGAACAATAACCTCTCCTGCGTTAACCGGAATGGCGACAAATTCAAGCCGATTGACACTCACAGCGGTACCGCTTAGTTATGATGATTACTTATTCAGATTAAAGGTAAGCTTTGGAGAATGTGATAAGGTAATTTCCATGTTTTCATTGCAGGTCAATCCGGGCCCAACGGTGGATGCCGGGAATGATTTTAGTATCTGTGCCGGAGAAACTATTGTGCTCAACGGAAGTGTCGGCGGCACTGCGACTACAGGAACCTGGACACATACTGGTGGTGGTGTTTTAAGTGGGGTGAATTTATTCAATGCAGATGCCACTTATACACCGGTTAGCGGTGATTTTGGTACAGCTGTTATGTTTACTTTGACGACAGACAATCCTGGAGGGGCTTGTCCTGCGGTATCGGAAACGATTGCAGTAACCATAGATGAGTTGATTATTACAAGTACCATTCCTGCAGCACCAGTAACTACAATAACTTGTGATGGAGATGTTAATCATCTCTATGAAGTAAGATATAAGACCCGACCAGGGGTACAAACACCTACCTGGGAGTATTCTATAGATGGGGGGATGATCTGGCAGAATGCTACTTCGCCTGATTTCGATGTTATCGATCTTCCTGCAACTTATCCTTCTAACAGTAAAACCCAGTTAAATATCCCACTGGTATCCAGTGATATGGACGGGTATATGTTCCGCGCGGTATTCTCTGAGGGGGCTTGTGCACCGGTGAAGTCAGAAATATTTACCTTACAGGTGAATGGCCCAATTACGATTACTGCTCAGCCAGTGGATGTGCTGAACGAGTGTCAGTCTAGTGAATCGGTTATGTTTGGAGCTACCGTTGAAAACCCTGGTTCCGGTACTTTGCAATATCAATGGCGAAGATACACAGGTATAACACCTCCTACGGTGGCGACCAGCGGAACAGTAATTCCAACAAGTAACGTAAATTATGATGGAGCCGATACCAATGTATTGACTGTGTTTAATACCGGTGGAGTTTTTCCAACTGCCGGGGGGAGTTCCTATTATTATAAGTTAGGGGTTCGCCTTGATCCATGTTTACCGACTTATACCTATTCTGATTGGGTTGAGTTTAGTGTGAGTGGTGATCCGGCTCCAATGGTTTCACTTGGAACTCCGGGGGATATTTGCTCCAATGGGGTGGCCGATTTATCAGGCTTGGTAACATTAACTGCACCAGCAACAAGTGGAACCTGGTCAACAATGGGAGACGGCACCTTCTCTGACCCGGATGATGTTTTGACGGCCATGTACACCCCAGGCCCCGGTGATATTGAAGCAGCAGCATTAGCAGGAGCTATGGGACATATGGTTAAATTGGTATTTACCACAAATGATCCGGTGGCAAATGTTTGTCCTTCGGCAGTGGATTCAACCTTTTTGACTATTTACGCTGAGACGAAAGTTGATGCTGGTGAAGATCAATCTTTGTGTTCTGACGCTTTACCTACAATCCAGTTGAATGGAACTATATCAGGTACCGTTACTACAGGAACATGGTCAGGAGGTTCAGATGATCCAGGAGGATATTCTAATAATACGGACCTAAATTCAACCTATACACCTCTAATGGGTGAATATGGATCAACCATTGTATTTACGCTTACAAGTGACGCTCCTTCCGCTGCTGCATTGGCTGCCGGATGTATTGCAACGAGTGATAATGTTTCAATAACGATAGATGATCTCTCGCTCGGAGGGAATTCACCATTGGCTCCGGCTGCATTTTGTGAATCTTCCGGAAGTACTTTCTTTAGAGTGAATTATGTATCAAATCCGGATCCTAACCCTGCAGTAGTTGAATGGCAGGTTGATTTAGGGGCTGGTTTTGAAAATGTTACTACGGCAATGTTTTTAGTGGATGGTGTACCAACGGCTATTGATCAAACAATTACTACCACTGGAACCCAAACCAGACTTGATATCAACTCTGCTCCTTTTGAGTTAAACGGAATGCCTTTTAAGGCGATTATTACCTCTGGAGCTTGTAGCATTGAAGGCCCTGTGTTCACCCTTTCCGTAAACGAAGAAGTGACCATTGATCCAGGTACTTACGATCCAATTTGTTCCGGTGATGTGATAGCCCTGGATGGTATGATTTCCGGAGGCAGAACCACAGGAAAATGGGGCGGAGGACCTGCGGGCAATTTCAGTCCGGATAATTTAACATTGGATGCTGTATATACGCCTACCGCTGCACAAATAACGGCGGGCAAGGCTGTTTTAAATTTAAATGCAACACCTGCTGCCGGTGCAGGAGAATGTCCTTTTGTGGCTGTTCCTGTCACCATATTTATTGATCAATTGTCTGTTGATGCGTCTACTCCCGCAACATTCGTGAGAAACGTTTGTGAAGGACAAAATACCTTCTTCAGTGTGGATTATACCAGTTTTGATGGAACGACAGCGATGCCTGCTGAAGCAGATGTGCTTTGGGAATACTCAACAGATTCTGGCGCAAACTGGCTGGATGCAGATATTGCAAATGGAGGAATAGGAACAGTATCCTCTCCGGCTGCTGCTAATTTTGCGACCAGACTTTCGCTTGCCGATGTTCCTTTGACGTACAACAACTATCTTGTCAGGGTAACGCTTGATAATGGAGCATGTACCGGAGAACAGGTCATGTTTGCATTATACGTAAATCCTGGACCAACAGTTGATGCAGGACCTGATATTACTGTCTGCTCTGGCGAAGATGTGATGTTGAATGGTTCGATTGGTGGCAGTGCTACAACGGGTACCTGGACAAGAATTCCAAATATGTTAACCCCTGGGGTAATCTCCGGAGCTAATTTATTCGCAGCAGATGCTACTTATACACCACATCCTGACGAATACGGATCAGTTGTATTGTTGAAATTAACGACAAACAACCCTGGTGGGGCTTGTCCTGCAGTAATGGACACTATCGCGGTGACCATAGACCAACTCGTCCTTACTTCTTACGAGCCTGTTTCTTTAGCCAGAACAGAATGTGTAGGGGATGCTGAATTTTTCCAGGTAAATTATGCCAGTGCTCCGGGAACTCAAACTCCGGCATGGGAATATTCCTCAAATGGCATCGACTGGTTGCCGGCTGTAGGACCTGATTACAGTGTGGATAATATGACCCCTGGCGAAACCAGGCTGGATATTCCTTCAGTGACCAATGCTATGAACGGACTGTTGTATCGTGCCGTATTTACTGAAGGCAATTGTGCACCAATTAATTCAGATGCCTTTATCTTAACGGTAAACGGTGCGATATCCATTACTCAACAGCCGGTAGATATCCTGGATATTTGCGGAAGCACTGAATCTGTTCAGTTTATGGCAGATGCCATGAATGACGGAGAAGGAGTCATGAGTTTCTTATGGCAGTACAGCCCGGATGGCATTTCAGGGTGGTTACCACTCACTGAAGTTATGGGACAAACAGAAGGTATTGCTACCGGAACATTGACTTTATACAACACGTCTTCGTTCTGGCCTACCTTAGGCAATAATATATACTTTAGAATGAGGGTTTCCCTCAACAGTTGCAGTGCTGTTACAACAGATGTTGTAGAATTTTCTGTCAACGCTGATGTACCTGCCGGTGTAGATGCCGGATCGGATGATGAAATCTGTGAAGGAAGTACCTATACTTTAGGGGCAGTGTTGTCCGGTAGCGCTACCAGCGGTATGTGGACCACCAGCGGTGATGGTACTTTTGATAATGCAAGCTTTACCGGAGCTACCTATACTCCGGGTGCCAACGATCTGGGAATGGCTCAAGCTGCCGGTCCTATGGGCCACGTGGTAACGTTGACCTTCACGACCAATGATCCTGTGCTGAATATTTGTCCTGCTGCAACGGATATGATGGAACTGACCATTTACCCTGCTATTCAGGTAGATGCCGGACAGGATATCAATGTTTGTATTGATGGTACCCAGCTTGATCCTATTCTTTTGAATGGTTCTGTCACAGGAGCTGTTACAGGAGGATTGTGGGCGCCGGGTAACGGTTTGCTGAATCCCGGGGATGTCGTAACTATTTATACACCGACCAACAGTCATGTGAGTTCCGGATCCAGGAGATTGATTCTTACCAGCGATCCACATTCGGTTTGTCCTATAGTAAAAGATACCATGTTTGTGTATTTTAATGCGAACTTCGGTACTTTGTCTTACAATCCGGGAACTACTACTGCCGGCACAAGAACGGTCTGTAACGGTGATGATACTGATTTCAGAGTCGAGCATGGCTTGACGCCGACTACCCTGGTCCAGTGGCAATACAATGCCGGTAGCGGATGGATTGATGTCAATGATGCTACTACACCACTTTCTGGTGTAGCCAGTTTCGATGTAACGTTCCCGACTCCTGGTGGAAATAATGCGACTCAACTCAACCTTAATGCGGTGACTACTGCTGTTCACGATTACGACTTTAGAGTTATACTGACCAATGGAGAGTGTCAGACTACTTCCGATGCGTTTAACTTACAGGTGAATGGAGATATTGGAACCATAACAATGCCTGCCGATTTGATCGTTTGTGAATCTGTTACTACTCAGACCTTTATGGCAACAGTAGGCGCCAGCGGAAACGGAACACTGGATTACCAGTGGCAATACAGTAATACTTCTGCGATGGGACCATTCGTAAGTGTTCCTGCAGTAGGTGCAACAGGAGTGACCAGCACCACATTGATGCTGACGGCTGCTTCTGCAGCTTATCCGACAGTGGGGAATACGGTTTATCTCAGATTGCGGGTAACCCTTGCTGGTTGTACCACGGTATTCTCTGATTCATTCGAATTTAGTGTAGAATCTGCCGCCAATGTTTATGCGGGTGTTGACCAGTTTATTTGTGAAGGAGATATTGCGTTGATGGCTTCAGCCTTCTACGGCGGTGCTGCTTCTTCTGTAACCTGGACGACTGCCGGTGACGGTAGTTTTGATGATCCTGCTGAAATTCTGGCGATTTATACTCCGGGGCCAACAGATATTTCCAATGGTTCTGTAGTACTTACAGTAACTACTAATGAGCCTCAGGGAGATGAGTGTCCTGCTGTTTCTGACAATATGACCTTGTTTATCGATCCTGCAGCTACAGTAGATGCCGGGGAGGATCAGGTAGTTTGTAAAACAGATTTGGTGGATATGTTTGAAGTGCCTCTTCCTACAGGATACATTCAATTAGCTGGTACTATCGGCGGTGCTGCAACTACGAGCACCTGGACCACCAGTGGTGATGGAACTTTCGATTTTGCCAACCTGCTGAATGCCAGGTATTATCCCGGACCTAACGACCGGAGTAATCAAACAGTAACCTTGACGTTGACGACCAATGATCCGGGTACAGAGTGTGGAGCCGTTGCTGATATGATGGTGATTGCTATCGGTCCTGGAGTAAACATTACTTCTTATGTACCAGTAAGCAGAGAGAGAACCATATGTTCCGGCGGAACCGCAACATTCAGAGTGAATACGTCTCCAACTGTTTTGGGTACCCATGATTGGCAATACAGTTTCAATGGTGTCGATTGGCTGGATGATTTTAACAGTATCGGATTTACCTCTTATATTGAGAGTGGTTTTGATACTTATACAGAGCTGACCCTCGGTGGTGGTGCTCCGAATATTCCTACGGGAACGATGTATTGCCGGGTAACGATTGTCGATAGAGATTGTGAACAAACTTCGCAGACCTTCACGCTCAATGTTAACGGACCTCTCGACTGGGATGTGCAACCTGCTGATTTGATTATCTGTAACACGACTTCCCTGGCTAGTTTCACTGCAATAGCCTTTAATGGAGGTGCAGGTGCCGTTACTTACCAATGGCAGTATTTTAATGGTGCTTCTTACGTGAATGTGCCTGCCAGTGTTGCCGGGTATAATGGAACAACCTTGTTCCTGACCAATGCTGCCTCTTTCTGGCCGGTTCCTGGAAATACGGTTGAACTGAGGTTAGCAGCTACGTTAGATCAATGTGGGACTATTTATTCAGAGGTGGTGACATTAGAAATTCAAATTTGTGTAGCTACAGAGTTGACCACAGTATTTAGTATTGATGGAACAACTTTCACAAATGGTCAATCCAGAGACGGGGTTTTCCTTGTTCAAAACATCGGAGCTAATGCAACCACACAGCCAATTTCGTTCCTGATTACTTTGCCGAGTTCAAGTGTAATGACCAGTGTCCTGGATCCAATGGCCACTATGGCAAACGTTTTCGGGGGAATTTCCGTAAATAATAGTGATTGGAACATTACCGCTCTTCCTATTGGATTCCTTTTAGAGTCTAAACCAGGGGTCGTTATTAACCCGGGTAGCTTTAGCTTGATTGGTATTAACTTTACGGCGATTGGTGTTCCAAACTCCACAAGTAATACAAAAGGTATCCTGGCAACAGGTACCGCCGGGGATGTGAACCCAAACAATAATACTACCCGGACAACTTTTGTAATTAATTAAAAACATCAAGGAGAGATGGTTCCTTTTGAACCATCTCTCAATAAAATTTAATAAGATGAGACTATTTTTTATTTCTACATTGCTGTTGACATTGTTTACAGGAAGCGTTTCAGGCCAATGTTTATCTGATGACAGCAACCCATACACAAGTGGTATGTCTTTTTCCAATGCTTGTGTGAATGAAGGAGGTGCCATAACCTTATCTTTAACCTGGGGAATGGATTGTCCCACTTTTAGTTGTACAGCTCCTGCAGGAAGCTGGGGGGTGAAAATTTCATTCCCGGCTTCAGGGGAATACGGCGTAACGGATATAAGTGATGTAATCACTCCGAGCTTATTTAACTGGTCTTACGATGCAGGAAATAAAACCTTAACCGGTTATTCAAATGCAAATGTTTCTTTTGGGCAATCAGAAACAGTGGTTGTTCAAGTCCATGGATTTACAAATAATAGTTGCGCCGTCGTTTCAACAAGCGCAAATATTTTCCTTACGAGTCCATTGGATATGAATATTGATGCTTTTTCTTGTTTACAGGCTTTTCAAAATGACTCCAATGACGATAATACAGAATCTTCTTCAGGGGTTGACGTAACATTACCCATTCAATTGACTTCATTTAAAAGTGAATTGAAAAATTGTGAAGTAGTGGACATCAATTGGGCAACCGCCTCGGAAACGAACAACCAAAAATTCATCCTCGAACGAAAATTCGAATCCAAGCAGGATTTTGTTGCTATTGCTGAAGTTGAGGGAGCGGGAACATCAAATACCGAAATCCGTTACAATGCCCAAGATGAATTGACTATGGACTTCCCTGACGGAGTCGTTTATTACCGTTTGAAACAGGTTGATTTTGATGGAAAGTCACAGTATTCTAATGTGATTTCTGTCAATGTAAATTGCCAGGAGGCTCCCCAAGCCAGCGTTTTCCCCAATCCCGTAGTAAAAGAACTCAACGTAAAGCTGCCCAGCCTTTGGGAAGGGGATGCCGTTACCATTGAGTTTTACAACGAACAGGGCAAGCTGGTCAGGACAGAGCAAGTCCAGAAAGTGACTGATCTCGAATTACAATTTAATATCGGGGATCTTCCAACGGGTATTTACAACCTGAAACTGACCAATAATAATTCAACCTTGAATAAGCGTTTTGTTCGTTTGGATTAATTTGGAAATTTCTATTTGAAATTATAATACAGCATATTTAACATGAGTTCATCCCGAATTTCATCTAATCAGATGAAATTCGGGATTTTTCTTTTACAAAAGAAATAAACCGCAAAATTTAAAACAAGTAACCGCAAAATTTAGAAGTGTTTGGGTCGTGTGTTAGGTGTTTTGCGACAAAAAATGACTTTTTTCCATAACCCAAACCTTTTGCCCACTCACTTTTACATTTTAAATTCCTTGTTTTACATTTTACATTTAAAAAATACTTCAAATAATCAAAAAAATTCTATTTCAGACAGTTTTTGAAAATTCGGGATGAACTGTGTTCATCTCCAAATTTTTTTCGGAAAATCAGAAAATTTTATTTGGCAAAATAATGTTTTAGTCTGTATTCCGGATCAAATTTTTGTCCAGTTATAGCTATAGTGAAAGCGATTTTCAGCAACTTATTGGCCACCGCAATCATGGCTACTTTAAATGGTTTTTTCTTTGCAATATAGAGTCTTTCAAATAGTTCCTTACATACAGGGTTAAACCTTTTGGCACTTAAAGCACATTCATAAAGTAACTTTCGAAGATAGGATGACCCTAACTTGCAGATGTGTGAAGCTCCCTTAACACTTACTCCTGACTCGTATGTCCGAGGAGCTAACCCCACATAGGCTATCAAAGCTTTATATGATCCAAACTTGGTAAAGCCTCCAGTTATTAGGATTAAGGTGGCTACCGTTTTGGGACCTAAACCGGGAATTGATCGTAAAGAAGCCTCTAATTCTTTGTAATGTTCTTTAATGCTATTATTGATAAGGCATTGTATTTCTTGTAAATGTTTCTCTAATTTTACTATTTGGCACTTTATTATTTCAAGGGCTTCTTTACTGGGGTCTGGTACAAGTTCAAAGTTTTTTTGTTGATTGATTAATGCCGTCTTTTGTTTTGTTAATTGTGCAGAAACTGTCATTAACTGTTGAAGTTGTCTTAAATGTGTCGGTGGAGCTGTCCAACTTTCAGGCTTAAATACTTGGCCATACTGGGCAATAACATAAGCATCTACCCTATCTGTTTTTGCCCTCTTGAGATTCAATCGAGAAAAATACTTTACACGCAAAGGGTTGACTACACTAACACGTTTATCATGCTCAACTAAATATAATGCCAACCCTACATGATAAGATCCCGTTGCTTCTATTATGCATAAGTCCTGATCACTAAGGTTTTTAGCAAACTTTTGCCAACCTTGAGCATCATTATTAAAACGGCTTTCTTCTAATAGAGCCCCTTGTGATAAAACGCAGACATCAAAACTATCTTTTGATATGTCAATTCCTACAAAACGATCAGATTGTTTCATACTAAATCGGTAAATTTGTGTTGATAAAATAACTTCTGTTATGCCTCATCTATCTTACTCAGGCTTTTTGCCTAACAAACTGTCCGAGGTGAAACAGAGAAAAGGAAGCGGGACTGGCTATCCCGAACTGTCTTAATGACAAATGACTCATTATAGTCTTATGCCGCTTCCTTATTTTTTCATTTCAAATTTACCAAATTTAATTTCCTGCCCCTAAGGTAAGATGACTCATGTTTTGTATTATTGCATCGTGGAGACCACCCCTTTTGCTTTTTTAACAGGCTCAAGGGCGAAGATGTCATCTCTCTTCTTGCCATCACTTTTCATAAGTGGCCGGATCCAAAGCCTCCGGGGACCAGGCTTTGAAAAAAGTGGTCACATTTCGGAGGTTATAACTCTTTTCTCCATCTTCTAGCAGCCCTGTATCCTGGGTGTGCAGCAGGTTGCCCCGGGCATCGAGAACCAACAACACCGGAAAGCCGAAACGCTCCGGGTGGCGGTATTGGGCTAATAAAGCTTCATTTTTTTGTTCCTGGCTGTAATTGAGATGATAGGTAATATAATTTTTTGACCTCAGGTCTTTAAGTCCCTCATCACCATTGATAAAGTCCTCAAATCTATAACACCAGACACACCAGTTGCCGCCCACCTGAATGAGCAGGTGTTTTCCTTCTTCACGAGCCTGATCCAGCAATCTTGTAATATCTGCCTCTGCGTCAGCTTCAGGATGGTAAAGTGTTCCATAAGCATTCTGGGCCACCAGGGAAGCCGTGGTGAAGAACAAGAAGAAAAATGTTGCTGTAAAAATATTTTTCATTGGATAAATATTTTTTTATTCATGAACCAAAAGTATACGATTAAAATTTTCAAAAGACAAGTTTACCATTTTATCAGTTTTTGGGTGACCAGCTTTTCGTTGTTGTTGATGGTGATATAATAAAGGCCTCCCGGAAACGGGCTGAGGTCAAATTCAGTTTCATTCTTTTTGGTGATCAGCAATCTGCCTGTTGCATCAAAGATACAAACTTCAAAAGAAGACGATAGTTGATCCGTTGAAATTACTATTAGACCATTTGTCGGATTGGGAAAAACAGTCCAGTTTTGAAATACTTCTGAAATATCATTGGACGCGACTGAAGTGGTACAGCCTTGGAACCCGATCACAGCATCCCAGAAATCGGATTTTTCAGTTCTTAACCCACACTGGCTGCCATCGGGGGTGGCTTTGATATTGAGGTAGCAGTCTGCATCGGACTGATAGGCAGGCCATTCGACGAGATTGTTGCCATTGGGATTGCCTGTAGCGGCAAAATTCACCCAATATTTGAGCATGTTATTTTGCACACTGTCATCCTGAGCCGTATAAAAGGGGCCAATAGCGAGGGAAGAGTTCTCCCAATTGTTAAACCCATAAAAAAGATCAATGCCGTGATAGGCGCCAAAATCTCCAAGAAAACCGGCATGGGTATGGGTGAAAAAATAACGAAAAACGGGGGCTTCCTGGTTTTGGCTGACACAACGGGCCGTCCTCCTTGCATTCACCGTAAATTGACCATCCGTCAAAAGTTGAACATAAGCGTTCCTGGCTTCGGCATTGGTGGTGCCGCTGGGATATAATTCATGGGCCAACGGGCGCAATTCCAGGGGAATGTATAAGTTGATCAGGATATCCACAGTAAAAGGAAAGACGGTCAGCGGAGCCGACAAACTCATCTCGTCTGCGTTGGAGCCGATGATGAGCGGTACTTTATTGAAGTTGCCCGATTGAAAAATATTTATGGGTGTATCCGTGAAAATATAATGGTCTAAAACAGGCTTCCATTTGGATTGGACTACCCCGCCACTCACCGGACTTTCCAGGTTGGCGATGAGTATTTCCGGATCGAGGGATCGGAGATAGGCTACTTTTTCCGCAGCGGTTCCGGTATTGATAAAGCTGTCGGCAAAGTCCATTCCATTCGTTTTTGCCATTTCGTATTCCTGTAGTGTTGGGGCGGCACTCTGGATGCAAGCCCGGCTGAATAATCCTGCTGCAAAAGTGGTCGTCATCAGGTTTCCTACATTGACGCCCCCGGCGCTTTCCCCGAAAATCATGACTTTTGAGGCGTCTCCGCCAAATTGGGAGATATTGTTTTGCACCCATTCCAGCGCAAGTAGTTGATCCATGACAGCATAATTGCCCGAGGTGTTTTGAGGGCTTTCTGCCTCAAGGCCCGGGTGAACCAAAAAGCCCAGTGGCCCCAATCGGTATTGGATGGTGACCACAACGACGTTGCCTCGTTGACTGAGATTCCTTCCGTTGTAGATTTCAGTCCCCAGGGTGAAATCAGAAGCCGATCCCTGCTGGTTTCCTCCTCCATGGATAAATACCATTACCGGCAGGTTTGCGGCAACGGTATCAGGGGTCCAGATATTCAGATACAGGCAATCTTCATTGCCTTCAATGACAGAAGTGGTATCTCCCTGGGTGAAATTTTTCTGTGGGCACTTGGGGCCGTAATCCTGGGCAGGCAGGACTTCACTCCACGATGCAGGCGGAACAGGAGGATGCCAGCGAAGTTCCCCGACAGGAGGGGAGGCAAATGGAATGCCTAAAAATTCAAAGACGGTTTCATTCATACTTCCGGCCACAGGACCGTATTGGGTATTGACAATGGGTGATTGCCCGGAAAGGTTGTCGGAGACTAGGGAAATTATTATCAGCAATGGGAAAATATATCTCTGCATAATAGATTGTATTGTTTTTGATTTAAAACTTGTGTTCGATATTTAGTATTCTGAGGTTCTGTCACATTGCTTTCAGAACCGCAGAACCTGCCTTACTGCGACAGCAGGCAAGGTATCGAATATCCAATAACCAATGTAGAAGTATTACTTGTTTATTTTTTGGCCGTACTTACTTACTATTTTAAAGATACACAGCAATTTTAAGCTTGTATATTAAATACACCTCAATTATCATTTACCCTAAATGGTTTATATTTTTGTACAGGTCAAAACATTAATCTTTGCGTTATTTTATCAATTAAGTTTTACTTTTGCACTATGGAATATCTGGTACAACATATAGAGAGTCTCATTTTTACGGCGGATACGCCTATCAGTTTTGAAGAGATAAGTAATTGCCTGACGGAGGCATTTGGACTGAAGTTTCCCAATGAAGAAATCGAAGGGGCTATCGAAAAATTGCAGCAGCGGTATGCGCAGGATGAGTTCGCCATCGAAGTCGTGGAAATCGCTGGCGGCTACCAGTTTCTTACTAAAGGAAGTTTCCATCAAACGGTTGGGGTGTATTTGCAGCAGACCATGCGACGTCGCCTGTCTGGTGCAGCTTTGGAAACCCTTGCTATCATTGCCTACAAACAGCCGGTTAGCAAAGGTGATCTGGAGCGTATCCGCGGGGTGAGCTGTGATTATTCCGTTCAAAAACTTTTAGAGAAAGAACTTGTTTCCATTGTAGGGAGAAGTGAAGGGCCGGGCCGGCCGTTGCTTTATGGGACGAGTCAGAAGTTCATGGATTATTTCGGCCTGAAAAACATCGACGACCTGCCCAAGCCCAAAGATTTTAAAGATCCGGGTAATCAAATAGGAGAAATGGCGCCGATTGAAGAGGAGATTTCCGAAATCAGCATTGAGGAAGTGGAAGCCATCGAGAGAGCCGAAAGAGCCGAAGATTTTGAGGATTGATGTTATGATGCTACGATGCTGTGATGCTACGATGTTGTGATGCTACGATATTATGATGCTGTGATGGTTCGATGGTATGATGTTACAATTTTATGATATTTCGATACCCAGCCTCCTGAATACTATTTTTTTTCAAAAAAGTATTCAGGAGGTTAGGGTGAAAATATAAATACTTAAGAAAATAAAAATGGATAAGCCTTTAGTAAACAGAGTTGCTCAAAGTGGTCTGGTCACTTTAAATCTTGAGGATTATTTTCCTAAAGAGGAGATTGTCAATTTCGATTTGAAAGATTATCTCTATATGGAGTTGATGCTTAAGGAAAAGGACTTTCGGGAGGCCCTTAATGAACACGACTGGACGCAATATGAAGGCAAGGTGGTGTTGATCAATTGTTCCTCGGATGCGATCATTCCCCTGTGGGCTTATATGCTTGTGGGATCCTATCTTTCTCCTTATGCAGCGGATATTTACCAGGGCAGTCCCAATGAATACTTTAAGTTTGCTATGAATAAGGCGCTGGAGTCATTTGACGGAGAAAAATACCTGGACGAACGGGTCATCATTAAAGGTTGCGGCGCAAAACCTGTTCCGGCTTCCGCTTACCTGGATATCACCCGTAAACTGAGGCCTTATGCCAAGAGCATTATGTTTGGGGAAGCCTGTTCGACGGTGCCTGTTTTTAAGAAAAAGTAAGCAGGCGGGAGCGTATAGCGTACGGCGGCGAGGGACGAGTCAGGACAAAGGATAGGAGCAAAGCGGATAGCCTGCTCACCAGTGAAACGCAGTGATGGCCCCTGAAAATAAAGGATAACCTAACGCTTATCCATTTTTAAGCCCAAGTATTACAAGTACCAGGCACCCCGCAGTTAACCATTAACGAGCATCAATCAACCAGGCATGAAAAAATCAATCCAGATATTCACCATCATTGCGGCAAGTTTTCTGACTTTTGCCATTTTTGTTTCCTATTCCAACAATTCGTCAAAAGAGGGTAGGGCCTACAAGACTTTTTCAGGAGAAAAAGGGGCTGGCCAGGGGACTCCCCAGGTGGTGGAGAATTTAAAATTAAAAAAGGAGTATTCCTTTGCGGGGGAAGGCTTTCCAATGAATAATTTTGATGTTTATGAGCGATTGGAACGAGAGTTGCTGGTGAATACCTATTGGCATTCCAATACGATACTAAATATCAAGGCTTCCACGAGGTTCTTTCCGCTTTTTGAGAAGATATTGAAAGAAGAAGGGGTGCCGGATGATTTTAAATATATAGCCGTTGCCGAAAGTAACCTTAGAAATGTGAAGTCCCCGGCAGGAGCCTGTGGTATGTGGCAGTTTATGCAGGGCAATGCGGAACATTATAATATGGAGATCAGTAAGGACGTGGATGAGCGGTATCATGTGGAAAAATCCACCCGAGCGGCCTGTGCGTTGATCAAAGACCTGAAAAAACGATTCGGCAGCTGGACGATGGCTGCTGCGGCGTATAATTTTGGAGAAACCCGCCTGGCCAAGGAGATCGATGTTCAACGGGCGAAAACTTATTTCGATCTGAATCTCAATGAAGAAACTTCGCGTTATTTGTTTCGGCTTATTGCCATTAAAGAGCTGATCGAGAATCCCATGGATTTTGGTTATTACCTTGAGAAGGAGGATTATTACCAGCCGCTTGATCGCTACAAGGTCATTGAAGTGGACCAGTCCGTTGAGAATCTCGGTGATTTTGCTGTGGAACACGGTACGACTTACCGGGTACTTAAGATTTATAACCCATGGCTGAGGTCTTCATCCCTCAGTAATCCGTCCGGAAAAGTGTATAAAATAATGGTTCCCAAATAGAATCAGTCTTGTTTTCTCTTCCGTTGTTTAGAAATAATCTAAATTTGTTGTTTCAAATTTAACAGGGCTTTTTGCCCCCCTGGGATGTCCTGATAAACAGGTTAAAAGACTTCCTGTTTTTTTAGACAATGGGTATTTTAGTTGGAAAAAATTGAACAAAAGTCTTAACATTATTCCGATGAAAAAAATTTTTGACAGGCTTTTCTCTACCGGTTTTGCCGGGTTATATATCCTCACTTTTGCCATAGCGATTGGGGTCGCCACTTTTATTGAAAATGACTATGGAACGGATACTGCTCAAAAGCTGGTGTATTCGGCGAAGTGGTTTGAGGTATTATTGCTCCTTTTTTCCATTGCGCTGGTCGTCAATATCTTCAAATACCGGTTGTTCCGAAAAGAAAAATGGTCTGTTTTTCTTTTTCATATTTCAATACTTATCATTTTTTTTGGGGCGCTTATTACCCGCTACACAGGGTATGAAGGGGTGATGAACATACGGGAGGGGAGTGCCTCCAACCGGATATTGACCAACGATGCCTGGTTGCAGACCAGTGTCTTTGATGGCAGCCAGGGGCTATTGTTTGAGAATAAGGTGCTTTTCGGCAGCTGGGGTAAAAATAATTTTGCCAAAACATACAGGACCCCTCAGGCCGACATCAATATTCAATTGGCTGAATTTATTCCCAATGCGGTAGAGGAGTTGCAGGAGGATCCTGAAGGCGGGTTGATCATGGAACTGGTCGTTTCTGCAGGAGACGGTCAGCGCCGGGACATTTTCCTTAAAGAGGGTGAAACCCGACTGATGGGAACGTATTTCCTGGCTTTTGATTCTCTGGAAGAAGCCAACGTCATTCAATTTAAATATGAAAACGATTCCCTGTTTTTCAGGACGGATGAGGCGGTGAATTCCATGCAAATGTCAAACATGGCCAAGGATACGCTTGAAGCGGATGTTTTTCACCCTTTTAACGTGAGAACCCTGTACACTTTTTTGGGGATCAATCTCGTCATGAAAAGTTTCAATCCCAAAGCCAGTCTGAAGCTTGTTTCGTCTTCTCTAAAAGTAACGACCGGACAACAAGATGCGCTAAGGCTGAAATTAGACTGTAAAGGAGAAACAAAAGAAGTGGTCGTTTTTGGGGCCAAAGGGGTAGAAGGCAGTCCTCAGGAATTTGACCTGTGCGGCCAGCGGGTTTTTGTGGCTTATGGTTCGAAGTATATTGATCTTCCTTTTTCATTGAAATTGAACGACTTTCAACTGGAGCGCTATCCGGGCTCCAATAGTCCGTCCTCTTATGCCAGCGAGGTCACTTTGCTGGATGCGGCTAAAGGGGTGAATAAACCCTATCGTATTTTTATGAACAATGTTCTCAATTACCGGGGATTTCGATTTTTCCAATCCTCTTATGATCCTGATGAAAAAGGAACGCTGCTTTCAGTAAATCACGATTATTGGGGCACCATGGTTTCTTATCTCGGATATTTTTTGCTGGCTTTGGGCATGATTTTGACCTTGTTTTCCAAAAACAGCCGCTTTGTTTCCCTGGTGAGGAAGGTGGAAGGGTTGTCGGGCAAAACAGCGATGATAGCGGGTTTGGTTTTTATGTTGGGGACGATGCCGGCAGTAATGTCCGCAAAAACAACATTCCCTGTCGATAGCATCCCTGTTATTGATAAGGCCCATGCAGATACTATGAGCCGGATTTTGGTGCAGGATTTTAAAGGCCGCATCAAACCGTTGCATACCGTAGCCAGTGAGGTGGTGCGTAAGATATCCCGTAAACAGAGTCTTTATGGTCAGAATTCTATGCAGGTATTGCTGAGTATGGCCGTTTTTCCTGATGTATGGCAGGATGTTCCTTTAATTAAACTGACGCACCCTAAAATAGGAGCGCTTATCGGGAACGATGGAAAGCTCGCTTCATTCGTTGAATTTTTTGATAAGGAAGGGCGTTACCTGCTTTCGGCAGAGCTGGAGCGCGCCAATCAACTAAAACCCGTCGACCGGGGCACCTATGAAAAAGAATTGATCAAAGTGGATGAACGGCTCAATGTTTGCAACTATGTATTCAGCTCGGCTTTGTTTAAAATCTTCCCCAGGGAAGATACCACGGATACGCACTGGGACTCTCCGATTGATATTTCACAATCTCCACCGGAGGTGCCCAACAATGTTTTTACCCAAAAATTCTATACTGCCTATGTCGGTTTTGTAAGGGATGCCGTAAGAACAGGTAATTGGCAGGAAGCCAATGGGTTTACCCATTTGCTGGTGCTTTATCAGCATAAATTCGGAAAACATCTGGCGCCTTCAGATAGGAAGATTAGATACGAGGTCCTCTACAATAAGACGGATGTTTTCAGTCGGCTGATGAAGATTTACTTGTTCGCAGGATTCTTCCTATTGATATTTTTGCTGCTCCGGTTGTTCAATGCTTCATGGAATATGAAAATGCCGATTAGGGCAGGTTTCGCGGTCATTTTGCTTGCTTTTCTGGCGCATACGGCGGGGCTGTTGATTCGATGGTATATTTCTGGTCACGCACCATGGAGTAATGCTTATGAATCGTTGGTTTACATTGCGTGGGCGAGCATGCTGGCGGGGGTTATTTTTATGAAGCGATCCCCGCTTACTTTGGCAGCAACAGCGATATTGGCTTCCATGGTTTTAATGGTTGCCGGGTTGCAAATGATGGATCCTGAATTGACGCCGCTGGTGCCTGTATTAAAATCTTATTGGTTGAGTATTCACGTTTCCATGATCGTAGCCAGCTATGGCTTTTTAGCCCTGGGGGCTCTGATGGGTTTACTGAATCTCATCATTATGATCTTAAACTATAAGGGGGACAACAGCAACTTAAAGCGAACGCTGAAGGAACTTACCTATATCAATGAAATGACGATTACCATAGGGGTTTTCATGTTGAGTATTGGAACATTCCTCGGCGGAGTTTGGGCCAATGAATCCTGGGGACGCTATTGGGGCTGGGATGCCAAGGAGACCTGGGCGCTGGTGACTATCCTTATTTATGCTTTTGTGTTGCATATGCGTCTCATTCCCGGTTATCGTGGCCGGTATGCTTTTAACCTGGCTTCTGTGGTTGCCTATGGTTCCGTGGTTATGACTTATTTTGGGGTGAATTATTATCTTTCGGGATTACATTCCTACGCAACAGGTGATCCCGTACCGATCCCGACCTTTGTTTATTACACACTTGCGGTAATTTTTGTCATAGGCACAGGGGCTTATTTTGGTCATAGAAATGCGGAAAAAGCTTAATTAAATTTAAACCATGGACCATTTTTAAGTCCATGGTTTAAATTTTTCAGGTAAAAAAATGTCACGTTTCCAATCCTCGCGGCTTTTATATAGGAGGGTACTGGTTTTGTTACAGTTTATGATAAGCGATTTTTTGAGGGTGATTATGGCAATGTCGTATTCGATTACATTCACAAAAATCCTGTTGAACGGAATTTGGCCAATAGATTTGTGGACTGGGAATTTTCATCTGCCAGGGAATATTACATCCTGTCAAAAGGTGGAATTTGTAATCGGAATTTAGCCAGATTGTTGTTGGGTCGAACCGATTTTTAGCTCTAGTGGATCATCAGTGACGGCCTGACTCTAAGTCAGGCCGTCACTGATGATCCGGTCACTGGAGGCTCCACTCCCGGAAAAATCCATCCGTAAATGACCTGAAAGTTATCTTTTGATTTTTTAACATAACAAGGCACGAGTTCTTATCTCAACAGCATAACATCTCCTTTCAGCCGCTCCGACTTCCCATCCCTGAATTCAATCTCTGCAAACCAGGTGTACACTCCCACAGGCCAACCTTCGCCGTCCCAGGCTGCTGAAACGTCATTAGGCATAATGTTTTTCTGTTCGAATACCAAATCACCCCACCTGTCAAAAATTGCAAAATGTTCAACGGTTTTTACATCGCCCCCATCCATCAGCATGAAAAAGTCATTGATGCCGTCGAAGTTGGGAGAAAAGACATTGGGGGCAAAAACCTCCCGGCAATTTTCAAAAGAAACATTTATCGCATCCTCCACCGTTCCACAGTAATTGATAACCTTCACGCTGTAAGTTCCCGCTTTGTCAATATGAAGTGAATCTCCCGTATTTCCATTCTGCCATAAGTAGGATTCCGCCAGTGGGTCGTAGGCATTTAGCGTTAATACTTGTTCCAGGCATAAAATGGTGTCTTGCCCGAGGTCCACATCAGGCCAGGAGGTGTATTCTACCATAACCCTGTCGGTGGAAATGCAGAAAGTATCGGTTCTTGTGACGGTGACCATATAAGTACCTGCTTCCAAAACGGAAAAGGTGGGCTGCTGACTGCCGTCTGACCATTCGTAGGTTGCCGTGGGAGTGGTAACATTAAGGTTTAAGACATCGCCTTCACACAATAAGGTGTCCGGCCCCAGGTCAAAAAATACGGAATCTCCGGCGACTTCAACCAGTACATCATCATGGATAATATTGTCACAGGCATCTCTTATTTCAACAGCATATAAGGTGGTTTGAGAAGGGGAGGCAATAGGGTTGGGCGAAAAAGGGTTGTCCAGTCCTTCCACAGGAGTCCAACTGTAAGACACTCCTTCACTGACATGAAAAGGAACCTGCCCGCCGGGGCACATGACTACATCCTGAAGCTCATCGAGAAAAGTAGTGTATTTCAAACAGACCCGGTGGTAGTTATTGGACCCTCCTGTGGCGGAGGTGAATCCCCAAAAAACATGAGGGTCGCCTCCAAAAATATTGTTTACAATATCTCCGGTGTAGGATAACCTGAGTTCGCAGTCGAAATAAATTTTAAGCAATAGAGCCTCCGCATCCCAACTCACCCGGAAATCATGATTGTTGCAGTCTTCAATATTGCTGCTGGTGGCGGAAGCCTGAACCGGACCGGCCAGGTTGTTGGATGATCCGTGGGAGAGGTTTCCGTTTTTTAGCACGGCAATATGATCGGCAACCGGATCTCCTTTGTCTATATTTTGCCAGGTATCGATTTCAATCCCGAGAGAGGGTACCACACCGCCAAATCCTATATCCCCTCCGCCCATGCCAATGGAAGTACTGACAGGCTGAAAGCCAAAAACCAACCCATCCGCACCGTCTCCGTCTTTGCATCCTAAGAATACTTCAAGGACTACTTCGAAGGATTCGTTGAGGTTGATCTTGTCCGGATTCCAGATGGAACCGGCCGACCAGTTTTGTTCGTAAGTGAGCTGGTAGCAACTACTGTCACTCATTTGAAAAGCATCTCCGTTTAAAAAGAACTGTCCAAAATTCGTACCGCTAAAACTCAAAATCAAAAGAAGCATCAAGGCAAAACGTTTCATGGCGTATCGGTATATTGTTGATCTTATTTAGTACGCCCGGAGGCAGAAAATCAGTAGGGAAGGCAGGTTAATTTTTCAGGACCAGGCCAGGTTCAAATTTAGCGTTTTTTTTCGTTAACCACAATAAACCAACTGCTTTCATTGTGTGGGAGTTTGCAGAATTACAGGGTGATAATTCTTAATAAAACCCTTTTGGGGTAATTTAATTTCATTGTAAATGAAATGTTGTATATTCTGAATTTTGGCACTTTGCTTAATTATAATCTGTCTAAATAAGTCAAATCCCATCAAAAATTTTATTTTTTTCTTTAATACTTGAACATTTGTTCATAACTTCATTCAAACAAAAGCAAATATTATTGATTATGAGCGATGTCGAAAATAAAATTGACCCGGTTAAGCTGGGTAAAATAGCGGATGTGTTGAAAGTTATTTCCCATCCTGTACGATTGGAGGTTTTGGAATTGCTTCAAAAAAAAGAAATGTTATCTGTGGGCGAAATCAGGGAAGAGTTGGAGGTTGAGCAGTCATTATTATCTCACCATTTGACCAAGATGAAAGATAAGGGGGTTTTAGATTCTTTCAGGCAAGGGAAGAATATTATCTATCAAATCGCGATTCCGGAAATAACGAATATTTTTGACTGTATGCGGCATTGTAATTTGTAGATGCAACAATTTATATATCGAACTAAATAGAACTAAATTATGTCAGAACACAATGTAAAAATGACACTGGACTGTTCTGGTCTTATGTGTCCGATGCCAGTTGTAAAAACAAAAATGGCGATCAAAAAACTCGACATCGGGGATGTTTTGGAAATGGTTTCAACCGATCCCGGATCGATGCCTGATATGGAGGCCTGGGCCAGGCAGACTCAGCATGAATTGGTAGAAGCGAAAGATGAAGGGGAGCATGTGTATCGTTTTTTCATTAAAAAAACGCATTAAAAATTAAACATCATGTCAGAGAAACGACGTAAACTAGCCCTTATCGCCAGTCAGGGAACGCTTGATTGGGCCTATCCACCTTTCATCCTAGCATCAGGTGCTGCTGCAATGGATTGGGACGTGGCTATTTTTTTTACCTTTTACGGCTTGCCCTTATTGAAAAAGGACATTAAAGCCGCCGTATCCCCGCTTGGGAATCCGGCTATGCCGATGAGAATGCCTTTTGGTTCGAAGGGCTTCCAAAAAATAAACTGGGCCATCCCCAATCTGGTCACTTCCAATATTCCTGGTTTTGAGTCCGTAGCTACTTCCCTGATGAAACAAACCTTCAAAAGTAAGGGAGTGGCTTCGGTGCAGGAGTTGCGCGATATGTGCATTGAAATGGAAGTCAGAATGATTGGTTGCCAGATGACTATGGATGTATTTGGGTTTTCCAAGGAAGATTTTATTGATGAGGCTGAGATCGGTGGGGCCGCAACTTTCCTGGAATATGCCGCAGATTCAAATGTAAGTTTGTTTGTCTGATTCAGCCATTCGATTCATTGATGCGGGAACCGTCAGCGGTATTCGGTCCCAAACCATCTATCACGCTCTTGGGTATGCCCAAACGAAGGCCACCCCTGATACGATTGTTTTTGCCATTCCTGAATCTCCCTACATGTGTCTTGGATTTTTTCAGGATGCTGCCCGGGAGCTTGATCTGGATTTCTGTAAGAAAAAGGGGCTTCCGGTGGTGAGAAGGGAGCAGGGTGGAGGAGCAGTATATATAGATAGCGATCAATTATTTGTACAGTGGATATTTCAACCCAAAAGTTTGCCGCTAAACGTAGCGCAACGGTTTCGACTCTTCGTCGAACCCATGATTGAAACCTATAAAAGGATTGGCATCGACGCCTATTTTCATCCCATCAATGACGTTCACGTCGGTGGGAAGAAAATCGTGGGTACCGGGGCCGCCGGAATCGGTGAAGCCGAGATAGTGACGGGTAATTTCCTGTTTGACTTCGATTTCGATACCATGATCCGGGCACTTAATGTGCCGGATGAGGATTTTAGAAGCGTATTCGGAAATAGTCTCAGGCAGTATTTAACGACCATTAACAAGGAACTCGAATTTCCCCCTTCCAGGGAAGAGATCAAAAAGGTTTATGTAGAGGTTTGCCAAAATATACTGAAACGAAATTTAGTGCCCGGGGAATTTACCGGTGACGAAATGGAAAAGATGCTCGAACTCGATCATAAAATGAGCACTCCGGAATGGTTGTTTCAATACGAAAAACCCGAAGTGAATAACAGGATGGTTAAAGTGCATGCCGGAGTTTTTGTAGGATCTGGTTCTTTTTCCGCTGATGGAGTTCAGGGACAGGTTGTTTTGACAATGAATAATGACCATATTGAATCTATTGGCCTTTCCGGAAAAATGCCGTGGCTGACCAAGAAAAAATCAGCCCTGGAAGCCGCTTTGAAAGGATTGAAACTTGATGTTGAAATATTGAAAAAAGAAACCTTCCCTGTTTTTTCTAACGAAAAAAACAGGGAGGCGGAGCAGGAACTTGATGCCTTGATTGAGGAAATCATCGAAATAAGTAAAAGAAAACCAGGAGGCTGATGGCAGGTTGGCGCGACAGAATTATCGATGCAGCGGAAGTAGCCCAAATGTATGAGGACAATCCCGGAGTCTGGCTTTTACTCGATGTTTTGGAAACCGGACCAAACGGCAGGGCTTCAAAATTCAGGTTGCTGGCCCAGGCAAAGGATAAAAATGATTTGTACGATATACTGATGGAAGATGAAGCTTGGAGCTGGGATAAAAAATACATTTTCGTTTATTCCGACCCCGACAAGCACTGTGACCTGATCTAGTTGCTCGTTACTCGTTACTTGTTGCACGTTGTAAAAGCAAACATAAAAAACCAGCAACCAGTAACGAGTAACCAGTAACGAGCAACGAGTAACTGTAACCAGTAACCAGCAACACAATTACTAACCATTAAATAAAAGCAAAAATGGAAGATCTCGAAGGCAAAAAGATCCTTGTGATTCAGACACATGGCGTTGAGGCGCCAACCCGAACGTACTCCCCTTTATTTTATGCCGTAGCGGCGGCGGCGATGGAAATGGAAGTCATGGTCTGGTTTACCATGAACGGAACCAATCAGCTCAGAAAAGGCGTCGCCGAAATGATCAAACTGGATCCCTCCAGTAATACCTGCTTGAAAGATATGTTGCAAATGTGCCTGGATTCCGAGGTTAAATTACGGGTCTGCCAGCAAAGCCTGAGTTTGTGGAACATGACTCCGGCGGATCTGATCGATGAGGTGGAGATCCTTGGCGCCACCAGTATCATTGATCTCGCTTTGAATTACGATCATGTTATGTATTTCTAAAACCTTTAAAGTCTCAAACAATGACAGAAAAAATAAACGAATGCATCCTGTATACCAACCTGCACTACAAAGTGGAAGATAATACATGGATCAGGGTTAATGAAGACGGAACCGTCACGGTAGGGATGACGGATATCGCTCAATCACTTGCCGGACCGGTCTTGCATGCTAAAGCCAAAAATGTGGGCATGGTTCGCGCCAAAGGACGCCCAATTGCTACCGTTGAAAGTGGAAAGTGGGTGGGCCCGGTAAAATCTCCGGTTTCAGGCGAGATCGTTGAGGTCAATGAGGAACTGGCAGCCGATGCACAGTTGCTCAACAGGAGCCCCTACAATAAAGGATGGGTGGTGAAAATGAAGCCCCAAAATCTCACTGAGGATATGTCGGATCTCGTTACAGGTGACGCTGCTGTGGATGCTTACCGCGCCAAAATCGAAGCAGATGGTATTACCTGTACCCATATAGCAGGAACGGAAGAAGTCTGAGGCAATGGTAAAGGAGTAAACTTGTTGGTAACAGGCCTATATCCTCCTTGCTTTCTTTTTTCCATTCATCATTTTAAAAACAATCAACATGACTCTTGATTTATCAATGAATAAGTATTCCGATGTTTCCATGGCGGAAAAGGAACGACTTTTTGAGGAAGTTAAGTCGGATGATCGCTGGCATCATATTTTATATGGCTGTTATGAGTGCGGCATTTGTGTGGCAGCCTGCCCTTCAGCCCGGTTTTATGATTTCAGTCCCAGGGTGATCGCACAGGCTGTCGCCAGGGAAGATGTGGATCTGATTTACACTTTGATGAATGACAGTATCTGGGATTGTTCCCAGTGTTTTTCCTGCGATCGGTGCCCGCGTCAGAATTCTCCGGGGCAGATCATCACCGTCATGAGGGAGGTGGCCGTAAAGAATGGTCTTCAGACCGCCAAACAGGCCCTCGAAGGTTACGGACGGATCATCTATAAAATTATGTCCACCGGATCTCAGGTGTCCCCTGATATGTTGCAACCCGATGCCTTCCCGGATTGGGGGGTTCACGTGCATGAAATAGCCGATAACCTGGACATCTGGAGGAAAGCCCTGCCGCCGGAAACCCTGCACACCACGGAAACCGGCTGGACCATCGACGACAAAACCATCATTGAGCTCTATCTTATCTGGCACATGACCGGCGTAATGGACCTCATTGAAGGAATCGACGAAGGCCTTTTCATGATCCTCGTTGACGTAATGGAAGAACGCCTGGAAGAAGCCGGCTACGATGTGACCTTTGACTAAAAGGTTAAAGACAAAAGGCTAATTACAAAAGACTAAAGACTAAAGTTTTAATTAGGCGTCTTGGCTTTGAAAAAATCAAAAAAACTAAATGAAAATGGAAAGGAAATATGACCTACAGCAAAGGCTGATGTCTTTTTCGGTTATGGTTTTAAATTTTGTGGATTGTTTACCAAACAGTTATGTTGGGAATTATTTTGGCAATCAATTAATCAGGTCAGGTACTTCTCCTGCTTTAAATTATGCCGAATCTCAAGCTGCTGTATCGAGTAAGGATTTTTTAAATAAGGTAAGTATCTGCCTAAAAGAGCTAAGAGAAAGCCAGGTTAACTTGAATATCATCAAAATGAAACCTTTGGTGGATTTTGAAAAAATCGAACCGGTTTTAAATGAGTGTGATCAATTGGTAGCAATTTTTACAACCATAGTTAAAAACAAAAAAAATAATATGTAAAAACAAGGACTAAGACTAAAGTAAATTCACTTTAACCTTTAGTCTTTAACCTTTAAATTTTTAAGAATATGATTCATTTACCAATTTCAAAAGCAAACAAGCGTATTTTCAAAGCAGATCCGGATAATGCGCCGACCCACGATATTCGTGAAGAAATTTTCCAGTTGGAAAAAGAAGGGGAATGGATCGTCCAGCGTGTCCCGGAGCCATATGTCGAGGTGCAGACCAAGTACGGGAGGATGAAAAAAATTCCTATTGAAAAGACCTGGCATCACAAGAGTTGTGGTCAGTGCGGGCATATTCCCGGGTACTCTACTTCCATTTTCTGGCTCAACAGGGAATTTGGACTGGACTACCATGATCCCACCAATCAGACTTCCTGCACGGCATGGAACTACTACGCTTCAGCAACTTCAAATCCTGAAGCCCAGGCTGCTGTGGCTCTCAGGAATTTCGCGTCGGCTTACGAAACCGGATATTTCCCGCTGATCCATTGTGGTACCAGCTTCGGTCACTATAAAGAAGTGCGTCATGCTTTGGTTCATCAGCCGGAACTGAGACGGAAAGTGCGTGATATCATGAAACGGTTGGGCAAACCTTTCGTAATTCCCGAAGAGGTGGTTCACTACAGTGAGTGGGTTTATGCCATGCGTGATCGTATCGCTGAAAGACAGGTGATCGACATGAGTAATATCGCTGCAACAGTGCATCCAGCCTGCCATTATCACAAGCTGATCGAAGAAGATGCTATCTATTCTGAAGAAATTTACGGCGCACAGCGTTCGGCTATCATTACCGGTGTCCTCACCAAGCTGGGCATTGATGTAAAGGATTACTCCACCTGGTTCGACTGCTGTGGATTTGGGTTCAGACATATTCTTGTTTCCCGTGATTTTTCACGCTCATTTTCCATTCAGCGGAAAATTGAAGTGATGAAAGAGGAAGCCAACCCGGATGTAGTAGTTACCCACGATACAGGTTGTGTAACGACCCTCGATCAGAGTCAGTTTGCCGGAGAAGCCCATAACAGAAATGTCGGCTTACCGGTCATGTCGGATTCGCAAATGGCAGCCCTGGCAATGGGAGCCCATCCGTATAAAGTACTCCAGTTGCATTGGCACAATACCAATAACAAGCCCTTCCTGGAAAAACTGGGCATCGACCATAAAAAGAAATGGGCTGAATTTCAGGTAGAATGTGATAAGATCAAGTCAGGGGAAAAAGAATACATGACCTGGGATGACGCTAAGTAATTTAACAGTTGTTGAAAAAACGATTTCAACTAGTTTATTAACTGATATTAGTTTGATAATTTTTATTCATTGATTATCAATACAACACGGGGTAAATTTTGAAAACACAAAAGCAAAAAATAACGATTCACCAAATCTCAAATGTTGTGTTTTTAAAATTTACCCCTTCATAGATTAAACAAATAAATCCTTAATTAAATAAGATATGGCAAACCAAGATATCGTAATTATTGGAGGCGGACCTGCCGGAATCGAGGCAGCTAAAGGAATAGGAGACCTGGGATATAAGGCCATTTTGGTCGAAAAAAGAGATCGCCTGGGAGGAAATCCTGACGAACAGCAATACGCAGCGTTAACGCCTGACCTTCGCGATGCCGACGAGGCAATTGCAGAAATGATTGCGCCACTCACGGCCAATCCCAACGTGGAAGTGATGTATAATACCCTCGTTACAGGTGCCGAAGGGTCAGTGGGCGATTTTACTATCAAAGCCCTGAGCATGGGCAAAGAGGTAGAGATCAAAGCCGGAGCGGTGATCATCTCTACCGGCTTCCAGCATTTTGATCCGGGAAGGGAAACGCAAAAATACGGCTACTATGAGCACGATGATGTGTTGACGCTTACCGATGCGGAAAAGATGCTGAAGGCAGGCAATTTCGTACGCCCTTCCAACGGAGAAGTCCCCAAACGCATTTGCTTCATCCAGTGCGTTGGTTCCAGGGATCGCCAGATCGGTAATGAATATTGCTCAAAAGTTTGCTGCGGTATTTCATCCAAACAGGCTATAGAAGTACGTAAGCTGGTGCCGGATTGTAAGGTATTCATTTTTTATATCGACATGCGGATGTATGGCTATTGGGAAAATGAAATCTACTGGCCTGCCCAGGAAAAATATAAAGTCAACTACATAAAGGGTATGGCGACGGAAATCGTCAAAAAAGGCGATAAACTGCTCGTGAAAGGAGAGGATACGACCCTACGCCGCCCAATGGAAGTTGAAATGGATATGGTCATCCTGGCCGTGGGCATGGAACCGAGTGAGGGAACCAAACAAATGGCCTCCATTTTTGGCCTCCAGCAAAATAAATACAATTTTATTGAAGCAATTGGAGGGCCACTGGATACCGTTTCCACCAATGTGAAGGGAGTATTTGCTGCCGGAGCCTGCACAGGACCCGCTGACCTGGAAGATTCTGTTAGCGCAGGCGGGCTGGCCGCCATGAAAGCTATTGCTTCTGTAAGAAAAGCAGCACTGGTCACTGCCTGATTTTTGTACCCTTAAGCACTAATATATGAGCCAGGTTGTCGATACGGATACGGCCCGTGAGTTTATGAAAGAAACGATGGAAAAGATCCAGGAAGGATCTTTGGAATTGATCGTCAGTGAACTGGAGATCAAAAGTCGATTCTTTTATGATAAACTGGGAACGCCGGAACTTTTGCAAAAGCTTTCAAAGGAAGACGTTTTCGAAGTGCTCAGACACATTTTTTGCACGCGAAGAGCAGCAAAAAAGATTTTAGAGGAACAAATAGACTTTGAAGCTTTTAAAAAAACAGCTTCCAACCTGCTTCATTCAGAAAAATCTCTGGAACAAAGGTTTCAGCAATTTTGTGACAGCCTGGATAGGCTCGATGTAAATATTCGGTATGACCTGGCAGGAGAGCTCCTTCATTACACTTTTCCCGACAAATACTGGCTTTGGTGCCGATGGATGTGGGATCCAAAAGTTAAAACAGGATCACTGCCTTTGGTGACTACCGATGACTACAATTTTGAAGGAGAAAACTTAGGAGATACCTATATGAAAGTAGGGAAAGCGCTGGTCTTTGTTCACCAGGTTGGCGAAGCCGCCGGATTTCAAAATATCAGTCGCAGCCTTTTCGGTACCAGCGTTTTTCTGAGTTGTGTGTATGTCATTTACGCTTACACCATATTGAGAATGAGAATGACACAGGAGTTCAATAAGGTAATGCCCGGTCTGACGGAATTTTCCCGCAGGATACTCGGAATTTACCATGCGAAACCTGTAAATAATTAAACAATTCACTTTTTTTACTATACATTTCTATTGTTATGTCAAAAATTGAAAAAGAAAGAATAATCGAAAAAGAATCTGCCATGGTCCAGGGTATCGAACTTACCGCGGATTGGAACAGAATGTTCGAACAGCGTGTGGTTTTTGATTATGATACGACCGGGCTCGACAAGGTTTCGGAGATTCCGGGTGGCGAATCCATGGCCTGGTGTTATCAGTGTACCCAGTGTATCCCCGTTTGTCCGGTCAATACGGTTGGTGGAGAATATGGCCCGAGAAAAATATTCAGAAAACTTCAGCAGGGGATGGATCTGTTGACCCATGACGACCTTTGGAAATGTACGACCTGTGCCAACTGCCTCAGGGTGTGCCCAAAAGTGGTGAATATGATTGACATTATGCCTGCCGTCAGGGGGGAAGCTGTTATGGCTGGAAATGTTCCTGATGAGTTGCAGGTGGCCTTTGAAAATACTTTTGAATATGGCAATCCTCTTGGAGAATCACAGCGCAAGCGTGCCGATTGGATCAAGGATGCCGGCGTGGAGGTTCCTGTCATGAAGGATATTAAACGGGAGGTTGATGTGCTTTGGTTTGTGGAATGTTATCCGGCTTATCACCACAGAGGCAAAGATGCCACTACTGCACTGGCTAAAATCCTGTCTACTCTTGAGGTGGATTACGGGATATTGGGAACAGAGGAAAAATGCTCCTGCGATTCTCAAAGACTCGCCGGTGAGCAGGGACTGTTCGAAGAATTTGCGGAATCGAACATCAAAACTTTCAGTAAGTATAAGTTCAATAAAATTATGACCACCGACCCTCATGCGTTGAATGCCCTCAAAAAAGAGTATCCAAAGTACGGAGGAGAATACGAAGTTGAGCATTATACCACCATGCTTGCTCCTATGATGGACAAGTTGAACCTGAAAAATAAGCTGAACTACAAAGTTACTTTCCACGATCCGTGTTATCTCGGTCGCCATAATGGTGAGTACGAGGCTCCTCGTAAAATACTGCAGTCACTTCCCGGTGTTGAACTGACGGAAATGGGCCGATGCAGGGAGCAGAGTTTTTGCTGCGGCGGTGGCGGTGGCGGTATGTGGCTCGATGGTTTCATGGCCGATCATGTCCAGGAACGCCTTTCCGAAAACAGGGTAAAAGAAGCCGTAGAAACTGGCGCCGATGTATTAGCCGTTTGTTGTCCGTATGAAGTTTCCCGTTTTGAAGACGCGGTCAAATCAACAGGTAATGAAGGGAAATTATTGGTTAAAGATATCGCCGAATTGATCCTGGAAGCGATGGGAGTTTAAAAGTGAAAAGGTTAAAGACTAAAAGATTAAAGTATTGTCTATGCAAAAAAGTATAAAAACAGATCTGCTGTACGACCCGGTGAATTATTTCTGGGTCAAAGCGGAAGGAAATAAAGCCAGGATAGGCATGAGTCCTTTGGTGGAACAAACCAGCGGTTCATTTGTGGCCATACAGTTCTCCAAATTGGGAGAAACACTGTCCAAAGACGAAAGCTTTGGCAGCGCCGAAGCGGAAAAACATGTGGGGCATATGAAAATGCCCGTTTCCGGGAAAATTCTGGCCATAAACGAAAAAGTGATCACTAACCCTCGATTGATCAATACAGATCCCTTCAATGAAGGTTGGCTGATTGAAGTGGAACTGACGAACTTTCCTAATGAATTTGATGGCCTGATCGCCGGAGAGGAGAACATCAGAACCTGGTTTGAGGCAGAACTCAAAAAGTTTGATGAAAAAGGATGGCTGGCCCAACCATAAAAAATCATAAATTTTAAATGATAAATTTAAAATTGAAACCGGTTAGTGTCTGGAGTTAGGGAGGTGGATTTAATTTTAATTTAAGCGCTTAGTTCAAATATGCTGACAACAACGACCGTACAGGATAAAAAATCAGAGGCATTTGCCATCAGGCGTAAAAATTTTCCCGATGAAATCAAGTTTTATGCGCCGGGGTTGAAGTCTTATACTACCATGGAAATCGAACAAAAGAGCCCTAACGCTTTTTTGCCCATCAGCCTCACCGGTGGCGCCTGCGCACTGGATTGTGACCATTGCAATAAAAAAATTCTCGAACCCATGATCGCCCTCGACCAAAAAGAAGGGGTTTTTGAATTGTGCAAAAAGCTGAAAGCCTCCGGTACAGAATCTGTCCTGATCAGCGGAGGGTCGCTGAAAACAGGAGAGGTGCCGTTTATGAAACACATCGATCAGATCAAAAGGGTGAAGGACGAACTTGGCATGAAAGTCATCATGCATACCGGGTTGGTGTTGAAGGAAGAACAGGCCAAAGCCCTTAAGGAGGCTGGAGTGGATGGTGTGGCGCTGGATATTATCGGTGCTCAGGAAACCATCGAAGAAGTCTATCACATGGACGCCACCGTCGATGATTTTGAAAAGACTTTGAAATTATTATCTGATTATGGATTGAGTTTAAGGCCACATATCATCCTCGGCCTTCATTACGGGGAAATGCGCGGAGAGCACAAGGCCCTTGAAATGATCTCAAAGTATCCCTGTCATGCCCTTGTTTTGGTAGTCATTACGCCTTTGCACGATACGGCCATGTTTGGGGTTGTCCCACCGAGTCCTGAAACCATTGAGGCATTTTTTGTCGAATCGAGACTTAAGATGCCGGATACATATATTATGGTAGGCTGTTCCCGCCCCCAAGGTGCACACAAGGTGGCCGTGGATCGGGCAGCGGTAGAAGCCGGATTGAATGGCATTGCCTACCCGGCAGAAGGAATAGTCGGCTTGTCAAAAGAGATGGGCCTGAAACCTCAGTTCTTTGAAAATGCATGTTCCTGTGGAGTCGAATAAGTGTCGATACCTGCAGGAAGACGGCGTTTCTGCTTCGCGGGGACTGGCCGTTGATGAGTTTTTAACGGAAACGCATTCGGAACCGGGAGACCATCAGGCAACGCTTAGGTTGTACACCTATAAAACGAATTGTGCCCTTGTAGGAAGGTTTCAGAATATTTATGCTGAACTCGATATGGATACCTGCAAAGCAGAAGACGTAGGATTTAGCCGGAGACTGACGGGAGGAGGCGCCATCATTATGGGAGAAGATCAGCTGGGCATTTGTTTTGCCACTTCATCCGAAGCGTTTCCCTGGCAAAACCTCAGGGAACTATATGGTCTCTTTTCACAACCGGTGATCAACGCTTTGTCAAAATTGGGAATTAAAGCTGAATTCAGATCCAAAAATGACCTGGAAGTTGACGGGAAAAAAATTGCAGGGCTGGGCATTTATGTGAATCCCAAAGGCGCCATCCAGTTTCATACCAGTTTGTTGGTGGATCTGGATGTATTGGAAATGCTGAAGGTATTACAGATTCCCATTCAGAAATATTCTGATAGAAGGAAAATAGAGTCGGTGGAACAAAGGATCACCACCGTCAACCGGGAAGTCAACACAAAAGTTACTTTAGAAGAAGTCCGGGCCATGGTCAAAAGCGAATTTGAAAATTTTTTCAAATTCAGTTTCCTGGATCAGCCGATCACCCCAAACGAAAAACAGGCCGTTGAAAAATTGATCAGAGAGCGTTACGACGATGAAAACTGGGTTTTTCAACGGTCGCCCCAAACGGATATGACGGGGATGAGTGTTTTAAAAACGGCCGCGGGATTACTACGGACCTACATCGGGCTCAAAGGGGAAACCATCAAAAGTGTCCTGATCACAGGAGATTTTTTGGAGGAACCTGAGGTTTTTCGACTTATCGAAGGCCGCCTGAAATGGAGCCCGCTCGACAGGAAAAGCATAGAACAAGTGGTAGACCATGCTTTTTCAGAAGGACCGGCAGTGGAAAAAATCACCCGGGAACAAGTGGTGGATGCCATTTACCTTGCCGCCAGGAGAGCCGGTTCCGAGAACCGTTTTACTTATGACGGTTCCTGTTATTACCCTGAAAAAACCAAAAAGGAATGAGGATGTATAAAGCAGTAACGAGATGACACCTTTTGCGTTTTCGCAATGCCTACCCGGCGAAGAAGTCACCTCGAGCAACGAGTAACCAGTAACCAGCAACGAGTAACCAGTATACGAGATGACACCTTTTGCGTTTTCGCAATGCCTACCCGGCGAAGAAGTCACCTCGAGCAACGAGTAACCAGTAACCAGCAACGAGTAACCAGTATACGAGATGACACCTTTTGCATTTTCGCAATGCCTACCCGAGGAAGAAGTCACCTCGAGTAACCAGTTGACTATAAAAATTGACCTTAACTTATGAAAAAAGATATGCCCAGTACGATGATTCCACTGAATGTGGTTCAGTTTGAGGAAACAAAGAAATACAGCCCTGATTACGTTCGGATCAGTGCGGCCAGTGCCATGGCCCTGCGTCTGAAATCAGGGAGATTTTCCCGTGATTTTAAATTTGGGGGCATCAATCTCCTGCTGAATTATGAAGATGGCTGCAAATCCGATTGCGGGTACTGCGGATTGGCTCGAACCCGCCCCGGAAATTACGAGGACCAGTCTTTTATTCGTGTCGATTGGCCTTTGTACGATACCGATACAGTCATTGATCGTGTCGCACGATATGAAGAAAACATGACTCGTCTTTGCATTTCCATGGTGACCCACGGAAGCGCGTACAAGGATACGCTGGACATTACCGAGCGGATTGCCAAAAAGGTAAAAACGCCCTTGTCTTTACTGGTGGCGCCTCCAACCCTCAACCGCAGCCGGCTGGAAATTTTAAAGGAAGCCGGAGCGGATATGATCGGGGTGGGGCTGGATGCGGTTTCGGAGCGCGTCTTCTTTGACCGGAGGACCAATGTGCCTAACGGCAGCCTCAAATGGAGCAATTACTGGGACATCATAGAAGCTTCCCGCGATATTTACGGTCCGTGGAAAGTCAATATTCACACCGTTGTGGGATTGGGAGAGACGGATAAGGAACTCGTCGATATATTTTATCAGCTTAGGGATAATGAGATTCTGGCCTATTTATTTTCTTTCAACCCGGAGCCGGATTCCCGAATGGGCAATTACCCCCGGGCGACCATCACCCGCTGGAGACGTATCCAGCTGGTCAAACACATGATCGAAAAATACGACCTCAAACGGGATAAAATCGATTTTGATGACCAGGGGAACATGATAAAACTGAAGGATAATAACTTTGAAACAAACCAATTCCTGCAGACGCTGGATAATGGAACACCTTTTGAAACAGGTGGTTGCCCTTCTGCTGACGGAGAACCCGGTTGTACCAGGCCTTACGGCAGTTACCGGCCTTCTGAATCGTTCAGGGATTTTCCCTTTACTCCCGAGGACGACGATCTTAAATTGATCAGAGAGGAATTGAATATGCAGGATTTGTTTAAGGGATAAGCGGAAGTCAGCACGGACTTTTGTGTTCGGAATTTAGGCCGGACAAGGGATAGAAGTGGTATGCGCGCAGTGCAGCGAGCACATAAAAGCGGATAGCCCGGCCCCGAGCTTACCTGCCGAACGCAGGAGGCAGGCTCGGGGTGGCCCATAATTAATTAAAAACAACTTAACACACAAAATAAACTATTATGAATATTATCGTACCTATCAAACAAGTACCCGACCTGGTGGAAGAACTGGAGATTGCGTCTTCAGGAAAGGCACTGGATACCGAATGGTTGAAATACAAGGTCAATGAATTTGATGACCATGCCCTGGAAGAGGCTCTTTTGCAAAAAGAAGACCACGACGGAACGGTGATCGCCATTGCTTTGGACGGCGAAGACATCGACAAGGCCCTTTATGCCGCAGCGGCAAAAGGTGCAGATCGCGTGATCAAAGTAACGGGCGTAGGAGATAATCCGTCAAGCCACGAAGCTGCCCGTGCTATGGCCAACGTCATCAAGGGAATGGATTACGACGTTATTTTTACCGGAGTTCAGGCCGTGGATGACCGGGATGGTCAAATGGCTGTTCTGCTGGCTCATTACCTTGGATTGCCTCATGTGAGCGTCGTTACAGGGGTGGAGGTCAGTGGCAATGCCGCCACGGTGCATAAAGAATACAGTGGAGGGGTGATTGCAGAATTCGAGGTTCAGTTTCCTGCCGTTCTGGGTATCCAGACAGCCAGGGAGACCCCTCGTTATGTTCCGGTGGCCAGGGTGCGCCGGGCGATGAGCAGCACTACCCTCGAAGAAATTTCGGGAGGGGAGGTGAACGCCTCTGCCGGCACAGAGGTGAAACGTATGTTCAAACCAGTGTCAGGCCAGGGCGCCCAAATGCTATCGGGTTCAGCGGATGATATTGCCGCAAAAATCGTATCCCTTATCAAAGGGTAGGGATCAATTAACGTGTTTCCGAAACAATGTTATATGTTTTACCCAAACTAAAAATCTTCTAAAATGAGTAATAATGTAATCGTAATAGCGGAGCATTTCAAAGGACAAATAGATGACATTACTTTTGAAATGCTTGGCAAAGCAAAAGAACTTGCCGCCGGTTATGGCGGACAAACTATCGCCTTACTGATGGGAAGCGGTATCAAAGACCTGTCTGGTCAGATGGGTGCTGCCGATAAGGTAGTTTATGTAGACAGCCCCGAGCTGGCGCAATTCAATCCGGAAGCCTACGGGAAAACTGCCGCTGAGGTAGTGAAGGGCCTGGGAGCCAAAGCCATATTGACCGGCTACACTTCTATGGGAATGGATATTGGGGCGGGATTGAGTGTAGATTTGGACATGCCATTGGTGGCTTATGTCAATCAAATGACCGGAGATTCTGCTACCAGCCAACTTTACGGCGGTAAAATGAATGTTGAATCTGAAACATCCGGCGCTTATATCGTCTCCGTTTTAGCCGGGGCCTTTCCTGCTGCTGCCGGAAAACAAGGGGGTGCCCCTGTGGTTGAAGAAGCCTCAGCCCCTGATCTAGGCAATCTCAAAGTGAAATTCAAAAAACTGATTGAGCCGGAAGGTGGCGATGTGGATATTACCACTCAGGATATTCTCGTGAGTGTCGGTCGTGGCATTCAGAATGAAGATAACCTGCCGATGATGGAAGAACTGGCCGCTAAACTCGGCGCTGTCGTTTCCTGTTCACGTCCTATTGTGGATAATAAGTGGCTTGGAAAAACCCGGCAGGTGGGTAAATCAGGCCTAAAGGTCAAGCCTAAAGTTTACCTGGCTTTTGGGATCAGCGGAGCGCCTGAACATATCGAAGGGATGAAAGATGCGGAATTGATCATTGCCATCAATACGGATAGCAATGCCCCGATTTTCGATTATGCCCACTATGGAACTACGGAGGATCTTTTTGACCTCGTACCGGCCATTACCGGAAAACTTTAGGGGTTAAAACGGGCTGTTTTTAAAATATACCAGTTAAAATTTATCATTTTAAACTTGTTGGGGTTATGGATGAAATGACAAGAGTAATATTTCGGAATTTTCCTACCTGGATGCAAATTGTATTTTATGTTGTAGGATTGTCGACGGTAGCATTTTTTCTGTTCGGTTTTTGGCTGAAGTACAAAAAGTACAGAAGAGGCAGCGAAAATGGTCGATTCAATAACATTGGCGGCCGGTTTTTGAAAGCCCTTGGGAAAATGACCACCAACGCCACGGTGATGAAACGTGATGCCTATGCCGGTTACGCCCACTGGATGATCTTCTGGGGATTCATCGTGCTTTTGATAGGAACAGCCATCATCGCCATCGACCATGATTTTATGGAACCTGTTTTTGGTATTCATTTACTAAAAGGTACCTTTTACCTGGTCTTTTCCCTGTTTATGGATGTTTTTGGGGTACTGTTTATCGTGGGATTATTGATGATGTTGTTCCGGCGAAGCAGAAAACCTGAAAAGCTCAATTATACCAGGGTGGACAGGAAGGCAGAGGACTACAACCGTAAAGGGTACGCGACAGATGATAAAATATTTACCTGGCTGCTGGTTTTTATTGCCTTAACCGGTTTTGTCATTGAAGCGTCCAGGATCGCTGCCGACGGTTTCCCTTTTTTTGAAAAATGGGCGTCGCCTGTTGGTTATGCCCTGGCTACGGTAATCGATTCTATTGGTGCTCTTAACCCGCTGCACATGATCATTTGGTGGGTGCATGGGATCGTCGTATTGCTGTTTATAGCCTACATTCCGTATTCCAAAGCGATGCACATGCTGGTGGATTTTGCCAACCTCATGTTTACCGAAGAAAATGCTGTTCAGAAGCTTCCAAGAGTTTCTGAAGAAAAGATGAAGGAAGGCATGGGTTATGTTAAAATAGATAATTTCACCTGGAAGGAATTGATGGATTTTGATTCCTGTACAAAATGCGGGCGTTGCCATGTGGCTTGTCCGGCAAAAAATTCAGGTGCTCCATTGTCTCCGCGTGACCTGATCCTGGATATGCGCACCTATGCCGATTCGACGATCGGAAAGCCGGAATGGTTTGGCCAGACATTCAATAGTAATGGCAACGGAAAAGCTAAAAAAGAACCGGCAATCGCGGGGGATATCATTAAGGCTGAGACCCTTTGGGCCTGTACGACTTGTATGGCTTGCGTAGAGGCTTGTCCGGTAGGGATTGAGCATTTGACGACCATTGTAAATCTGCGCAGAACCCTTGTTGACCAGGGGAATATGGAGGATATGCTTCAGGATACGCTGATGAATATCGGCGATTACGGAAATTCCTTTGGGAAGCCTGACAGGATGCGTGCCAAGTGGACCCAGGGACTTGATTTCAAGGTCAAGGATGCCAGGAAGGAAGCCGTTGAATACTTATGGTTTGTTGGCGACTACGCGTCTTTTGATGCAAGAATGCAGGTTTTGACCCGTAAAGTGGCTACCATTTTCAATAACATTGGCCTCGATTTTGGAATCCTGTATGAAGCAGAGAAAAATGCCGGGAACGATGTGCGAAGGATAGGGGAGGAAGGACTGTACGAAATGTTGGCAGAAGATAATATTGCTGCGTTTGAAGGCGCCCAGTTTAAAGAGATCTTCACCACAGATCCACACTCTTTCAATACCATCAAGAACGAATATCCGGAATTCGGGGGCAATTATACCATTCACCATTACACCGGATTGCTGTGTAAATTGATTGATGAAGGCAAGCTTACGTTTTCCAATAAACTTAAAGGCGTAAAAGTTACTTATCACGATCCTTGTTATCTTGGCAGGTATAACGGAGAGACTTCAGCACCGAGGAGGTTGCTTGAAGCAGTAGGCGTAGAATTGGTAGAGATGCCTCGGAATAAAGAAAATTCTTTCTGCTGTGGCGCCGGGGGCGGACGCATATGGATGGATGATTCCAAACTTGAAGAACGCCCGAGTGAAATGCGGATCAAGGAGGCCTTGTCTCTTGGCGATATCGAGTATTTTATCATCGCTTGTCCGAAGGATTATGCCATGTATTCCGATGCCGTGAAAACTTCCGGTAACGAAGGTAAAATAGCGGTGAGGGATATCATTGAACTGATAGAAGAAGCCATTTAATGTATTTTACATTTTACAGATAAAACGGGTGCCCCTTTTGCGATTTGCAGAAGGGGCATTGTTCAAAATGAGCCTTCCTGACCAACAGGAGTATTTTTTGCGGCTTTCAGCGTAATAAAGTCCAACCCACTAGAAAGATATTTTTTTGATTATTAATAAAAACCAATGTCCAAAAAGATACATTTTCCCTTCACCGCAATCGTAGGCCAGGAGGAGATGAAACTTGCCCTGATCTTAAATGCCATCGACCGGGGAATTGGCGGGGTATTGATCATGGGACATCGCGGTACGGCCAAGAGTACTTCGGTTCGCGCCCTGGCTTCCCTGTTGCCGCCTCTGGAGGAAAATGAGGTGATGGCGGAAATAAGTGTTCAGGGCGAACGAACGAAAATGCCCTTGAATGTGCTTCGTGAGGAGGCCGTTCCCATTGTAGATTTGCCTTTAAGTGCCACGGAAGACAGGGTGGTGGGCACACTGGATATCGAGATGGCTCTGACCCATGGGAAAAAATCTTTTGAACCGGGCCTGCTCGCCAGGGCTCACGGCGGATTTTTGTACATCGATGAAGTCAATTTGCTCGAGGACCACCTGGTTGATCTTTTGCTTGATGTGGCGGTCAGTGGCATCAATATCGTCGAGCGGGAAGGACTGAGTGTGAGGCATCCTGCCAGATTTGTTTTGGTAGGTTCAGGAAACCCCGAAGAAGGAGACCTCCGGCCACAATTGCTGGACCGCTTTGGATTGTACACTGAAATATTTACCATCTCTGACATCGAAAAACGGGTGGAAGTGGTGCTGCGCACGGAAGCCTTCCGTCAAAATCCTGTGGCTTTTATTGCAAAATGGGAAGGGGAACAGGAGCGTTTACGGGAAAAAATTAAAAAGGCCAGGGCCCTGTTTCCGGAAGTTAGTATTTCAGAAAAGCTCATGGCCCGTGCCATTGAATTATGCCTTAAGTTGAAAATAGACGGGCATCGCGGAGAAATTATCATCACCCGCGCAGCCAAAGCACTCGCCGCTTTCAACGGCAAAAAAGTAGTACATACGGAGGATCTCAAAGCAGTGGCCCCCATGTGCCTGAGACACAGACTGCGCAAAGATCCATTGGAAGAAATTGATTCCGGCATAAAAATCAGGGAAGTAATGGCCGATCTGTTTCCCGGAACGTAATAGCCAACAAGATGACACCTTTTGCGTTTTCGCAATGTCCGCCCGGCGAAGAAGTCACCTCGAGTAACGAGCAACCAGCAACGAGCAACGAGATGACACCTTTTGCAATTTCGCAATGTCCGCCCGGCGAAGAAGTCACCTCGAGTAACGAGTAACGAGCAACCAGCAACGAGCAACGAGATGACACCTTTTGCGTTTTCGCAATGCCTACCCGGCGAAGAGGTCACCTCGAGTAACGAGTAACGAGCAACGAGATGACACCTTTTGCGTTTTCGCAATGCCTACCCGGCGAAGAAGTCACCTCGAGCAACGAGCAACGAGCAACTAGCAACGAGATGACACCTTTTGCGTTTTCGCAATGCCTACCCGGCGAAGAAGTCACCTCGAGTAACGAGTAACCAGTAACGAGCAACCAGCAACCAGTAACCAGCATGACCTCAATTTTCGGACAGAAAGACCCTTTAATCACCCTATGCCTGGCAGCCATTGAGCCCGGGTTGAAAGGCGTATTGATCGGCGGGCCTCCGGGAACGGGCAAAACCTCTATCGCCAGGGCCTCTCGTGCCCTTTGGAAAAACAGACCTTTTGTCAATGTACCCCTGGGGTGCAGTATGGACAGGTTAGTAGGGGGAATAGACCTCGAACTTTCAAGCAGGGCCGGAAGGCTGGTGGTCAGTAAAGGTTTGTTGGCCGAAGCTCATGGCGGCGTTTTGTTCGTCGACCAGATCAACCTGCTGGCACCTGAACTCGTCAATGCTTTGCTTCAGGCTTCAATGAGCAATGAGGTACAACTGGAAAGAGAAGGAATATCCCAGTCTTTCCCTGCTCAATTTACATTAATTGGCACTTTCGACCCCGAGGAAGGGCATATTGCGGAGTCATTGTCAGAACGAGTTGCCTTTGTAGTGTACACCAAAACCCTGGCGCATTTGCCGATGCGACTTTTTATTGCCAAAAATTACGAAAGAAGCCTTGAAATAGCCCCGGAAATTATCAATAAGGTAGAGAAAGGGTACGAAATAAAAAAGGACGTTACCATCCGGAAAGACCAGGTGGAGGAACTTTGTGTATTGGCCGACCAGACAGCTGTTGAGGGCAACCGTAATGAAGTTTTTGCGACCCTGTGTGCCAAGGCCAATGCAGCGCTGCATCAGCGGATTCCCGTTACGGATCAGGATGTGGAACTGGCGGCCCGACTGGTTTATTTGAACAGAATGTCAGGTTCCGTTATGCCGGGTGTCAGCGGAAAGGATGGGGCACAAAACAAGGAATCCGAGGAAGGGGAGGAAAGAAAACCTTCAGGAGGGCAGTCTGAACCCCAAAACCAGGATACCGAAACCCAGCCTTCCGACCCAAAAAAGGAAGATGGGCGGGGTATGCCCAATCCACAGTCCAATAGCGCCAATGCCGGAGGAGACGACCGTGCCCGAACTACAGAAGGGATGCCCAATTTTGATGATGAAGATCCGGGATCTGTTTATTTACCGGGAATTTCCTCTGAGACCAAACAGATGAAAGGGAGCGGCCGCCATGTCAATGCCTTCAACGCCTGGCGCGGACGGCATATTCGTTCTGTTCCGGGCCACCCCGGCCAAGGCAGGATAGACCTGATGGCTACCCTGAAAGCGGCGGCACTGGCTTCTTCTTTTCGGCCAACGAAACAAAAACAGGAGGGGGGATTACCCTTTGAGGTACAGAAGGCTGATTATCGAATTAAGCAATTCCGGCACCGAATCGGTCTGCTGTTTATTTTTGCTGTGGATGGTTCGGGTTCTATGGCATTGAACAGGCTTGGAGCGGCGCGGAAGTCAGCCATCTCTCTTTTGGAAAAGGCTTACGTTTACAGGGATAAAGTGGCTATGTTGTATTTCAGGCATAACGATGCCAAAATGATCCTGGCTCCGGGGAACAGCATTGCCAAAGCCTGTCGGTCACTGAAAAGTTTTCCGGCAGGAGGAAAGACCCCTCTTTCGGCTGCTTTGTTGAAAAGCCTGGCTTTGGCCAAACAGGCTGAATCCCGGTGGGAAGTCGCCGGTACCGTATTGATTTTGTTTACCGATGGCAGGGCCAACCAGCCTTTAAAACCTCTCGGTGAAGGAGAATTTAACGAGGTAGTCGCCTGGAGGGAGGTAGAACGACTGAGCCTGGCGCTTCGGGAAAAACTGACTGCTTCTATTTTTTTTGATACCAGGCGTTATTTTGTGCCTCACAGTGAAGGTAAGGATGTCGCTGATTGGTTGGGGGCCCATTATTTTTACTTGCCGAGGGCCCAGCCCGAAAAGGTATCAAAATTAGTGGAACAAAAAGTGGCGGAGGTCAGGAGTAAATAGTGCGTTAAGGACTAAATTTTTGTTTTGAATGTTTAAAATAGTTTCAGGGGGTTTCAAAGTTGTTTCAGGTTGTTTCAGGTTGTTTTAGATAGTTTCAAAGTTGTTTTAGGTTGTTGTTTTTAACCATATTGAAACCATTTTGAAACAACTTTGAAACAAAAACAATCTGGGAAATAAAACTAGTTTAATTACTCCTTTTATTTGCCCCGTATAGGATGAAAACAGCCCTTCGAAAAACTATGAAAAACAAGGGTTTATTGGTATCTTAGGCGTTCAAACAAACAGATTTTCCAAACATAAAACTACTATTATGAAAAATGTATTTGTACTGGCTCTCCTGATGGCAGCTGGCCTCCAAATTGCTGTGGCACAGACCTATAAACCCTATACCATTGGGGCAGAAACTACTGGCACAATAATCAGTGTTAAAGCCGACGTGAAAGCAGCGCTGGAATCCAATGACTTTACGGTGGTGGGGGAATATAAACCTGCCAATGATGCCAACCGATGGCTGATTGCGATAACTTGTTCCGAGCTCAAAAGCGCAGTGGGAAAGGTGGGAGGAACAGCCGGATTTGCGCTGGTGTTAAGGGTTGCCATCACAAAAGAAGCCGGTAAGGTTATCGTTTCTTATTCGACTCCTGAATATTGGGGGAACGCTTATTTTCAGAAAAACTACAGCAAAGTTTCTTCCCTGTATTCAACCCTTTCTGACCGGTTAAAAACAGCCCTGGCCCCCTTGGGAGAAAAGAGCGGAACCATGTTTGGAGCCAAAAAAGGGATGACAGGATCTGACCTTCAGGGGTATCATTACATGATGGGAATGCCCTATTTTCAAGATAATATTGAATTGAATTCCTTTGGGAATTACGATGCGGCGGTGGCTAAAATTGACGGAAATTTCAGCAAAGGGATAAAAGGCCTGGCCAAAGTTTATGCTGTAGCTTTGCCGGATAAAAAGTTGAAATTATACGGGATCGGCCTTAATGGAGAAAACGGGGAAAGTAGCTTTATGCCAACTATCGATATTGGTACCCCAAAACATACCGCATTTTTACCCTACGAAATGTTGGTTTCTGACAATAAAGTTTATATGTTGCATGGCCGGTACAGAATCGCGATTTCATTTCCTGATCTGACGATGGGTACTTTTATGAAGATCGTATCCACTCCGGGTTATATTAAAGAATTTTTAGAAAGCACAACCAAATAGGACTGAATAGTGGTTACTCGTTGCTGGGTACTTGTTGCTCGTTTTTTGCGAATAACCAGTAACCAGCAACGAGCATACGAGATGACACCTTTTGCTATTTCGCAATGCCCACCCGGCATAGAAGTCACCTCAAGTCACCAAGTAACCAGGAACGAGCATCAAGTTAACGAGCAACATGCTAAAATCATACCTTCAAGATCCACTGCTGTACGAAATGTACAGTGAAATCAGACGTGCCGGGCCGGTGCGCAGTATTTCGCTGGATATTACCCACCGATGTAATATCAGGTGCAAGGGATGTTATTATTTTGAAGAAGGGATGGATCAGTATCGCTCCCCGGAGGAGGAAGCCATTTTTGATGCTTTTATTGAAAGTGAAAAGGCCCGTGGCACCAATTTTGTCACCATTGTGGGGGGAGAACCCAGCCTGGAGATTGCCCGTATTAAGAAGATCTACGATAATTTTTACCTGAGTGTAGCGACCAACGGCATCAAAAAAATTCCTATGGAAGGATTGGAAAACCTTCCCATTGGGATTGCCGTATGGGGCAACCTGGCTACCGATAAGGAGCTGCGTGGCGGAGGCAAGATTGATGTCTTTGCCAAAGCGCTTGAAAATTATAAGGATGATCCAAGGGCCTTTTGGTATTATACCGTTGCGCCAGGACACGCTCATGAGATCGCGCCGGTGGTGAAACGTTGCATTGAAAATGGCAACCGGGTGCTTTTTAACTACTATTCTGATCTTTCCGGTTTGGGCGGGGATTTCGATTTTCGTAAAGGATTTTCCCAGGTACAATCGGAGATTGACAGAATGATCGACTTGTACCCCGATAAAATGCTCATGACTACCTATTTTAACCAGGTGGTTTCTTCGGGAAAGTTATTTGATATGGATTGGGGATACCAGGTATGTACCAATGTTTCGACCAATTTGGATTCCAATGCCGAACGTATGGCCAATGGTTTTCCCTTCAATCCACACTTCCGGGCCTACCATGCGGATTTCCAGACCACCCGCCGGTGTTGCACCGGAAGCGAACGGGATTGCGCTTCCTGCTTCGATACCTGGGAGCACTTCTCCTGGATTATGGTACACATGAAAAAACACCTCAAAAGCAAGCAGGATTTTACCAACTGGCTCACCACTATGTATTTGTTTTATTTGATCAACCGCATGATCGATTTTGAAGAAGGGGTGAAAAAGCTGGAACGATTCAGAACTCTGGTGTGAAAATTACCGGGGTGATGGAACGATGGCACACAGATTTGACGGGTAAAACGGATGTGGACGGATTTTGGCTGTTAATTTTTCAAAACCAACAAGTATCGCGTAACGAAAGATTAATTATATTTTTTGAATAAGGAAATTTAATTTTTATAAACCCATCCATCGCCCTGTGCTTTAGTCTGCCTGACGTCGCAGGAAGGCTCAGGCGCAGGAAAAAAAACAATGCTACCGGGCTTTCAGCCCTTTCTCATGGTCGTTTTTTGGTAAGGCCTAAAGGCCTGGGGTTTTTGATGATATTTTACCCAGCGCAAAAGCACTGGGCAATCGAAATTTTATTTAAAGCGATTCTTTTTGTTACACGGTAATAAGTACCGGAACTCCAGAACTCCAGAACTCCACACATCCACACATCCTCACATGCTCTCATCCCTGAATCAGTCTTAATGCTTCCCGCTTGCTCAACCCGGCCAGGTTGTCCGTTTTATTCACAAATTCCACCACCCATTCCGGATTGGTTCTACTGTATTGACGCAGCGTCCAGCCGATGGCTTTGTTGATAAAAAATTCTTTTGAGCCCAGTAGTGAGTTGATCACGTAGGCGAGAAAATCTGTATCCAGTTTATCTTTATAATGCAGTTGAAAAAGGATGGCGGACCTTTGCAGCCATAGGTTTCCCGAAGCCAGCCATTTTTTTATATTGGCATCCCTTTGGTGAGGAAATTTTTTGAAGTATTCGCCAATAGGTCGGGCAGCAATGAAATCAACGGTATCCCACCATGATTTATTGGCGACCATGAAAACGAACAACTCCAGATCTTTTTCTTCAAACTGTTTCTGGTATTTGAAGATCAGCTCCTGGGCGACATAGTGGTATTCCCTTTGAGGTTTTTCCCAAAGGGCTTTGACTATCTTTTCAGCATCCTCCTTTGAAGGTAAATGTTCCTTTGCCAAAAAGGGAGCCGTTATTTCACGCCTCAGGGGCGTTTTGAGTCCGTAGTAAGGGAACAGATTTTTCATGTAGGCAGATTGCGCGGCAGCGGTTGCCGGGTCTGCGTTTTTTTCAAATTCCCATTCAAGGGTACTGATATATTCTTCTACATTTACTGGATTCATATCATTTTACGGATTTGTTTGCCTTCATCGATTTCTCTTTTTTTAATGATTGTTTTATGGAGTGTTCTTTTACCAACTTTGATCTATTTCATTATAAAATATGGAAAGATCAATCAATTCTTTTTATAAAATAAACAAAAAAAAACCAGAACGGGAACTTTTTTAAAAATTATGAAGTTCATGTTGTTACGCGGCTCAAATGTATTATACCTAACCGAAAAAATGATACCTTTATGACCCTGACTACACGTAACTATCGTATGCGCAAGGAAAAAATTTTTGAAGAGGAAATGATGCCTCACCTTGAAACGCTTTTTATGTATGCGTATAATTCGTTTACCAGAAACGAAGAAGACGCCAATGACCTGGTGCAGGACACCATGCTCAAAGCTTATAACTCTATTGATAGTTATCAGGAGGGAACTAATGCCAAAGCCTGGTTGTTTAAGATCCTTTACAATACCTACATCAATAACTACCGCAGGAAGAAAAAACGCCCTAATGAAGTGGATTTTGAAAAGGTCAAAGGCCTCAATAACGATGAGTCTTCTGATTATTCAAGCGTGGTAACCATTGATGAGGATTTATTTGGTTCGATGATTGGAGACGAAGTCTCTATGGCCATGGATCAGCTTTCGGAAGAGGCGCGTAACGTAATTTTACTTTCCGATATCATGGATTTCAAGTACGAGGAAATCGCCGCGTTGCTCGACATCCCAATCGGAACGGTTCGCTCCCGTTTATTCCGTGCCCGTAACACCTTGAAAGAAATACTGAAAGATTACGGAGACTCTATCGGTATTAAAAATAAAAGAAAATAATTTTTTAACCATGTTACCCGGTAACATATCATAAGTGTACAGTCGGTTTATATTTTGCGGCTAAAAAGTTTTAGCTCACAAAATATAAACGGACTGTTTTTTAAAAAAATGATGGAACAACAGTTAAATATAACAGCACATAATTTTTGGATGTTTATGTCCCCCGACGATACCACTTTTGCCTGGGACGTAAATGGCTGTTGTGTCAGATTGTTGGACCGAATTCCCGGGTAGTTCAAAAATTTTATGACATGACAGATCAAAGAAAGTTTCAAGCATTGTTGGAAAAAGTCAATTTATACCTCGATAATGAACTCAATGAAAGTGCGGAGCGTGAACTCCTCAAAGAAATTAAAAATAACCCCGAATATTTTAAACTGCTCAGCCAGGAAAAGTCTTTCCGTGATTTTATTAAAACGCGACTTAACAGAAGCAAGCCCTCTCCGGTTCTTATCCAATCTATAAAAGAAAGCATACGTTCCAAAACAAACTCTTTGTCGGAACAGAAAATCAAACGCTAATCCCCCAATTCCAATATTTTATAATTTATTTCTGTCTTTTTAATTAATGTAGGTTGATTGCCACATGCATTGTTATGTATTGCATTCGCAAACGAGCTCAAAACTTAACCTCCAAAACCGGGCTCTCGTACTTTTTTATTCATAAAGTACGAGAGCCTTTTTTTGTTTTCTCTTATTTGCCTTCTCGTTATCTCCACCTGCCTTGGGTATTTACTCCTCCATTGTCAGGATCAGGATTTACAGGATTTTAGGATTAAGAGGAGGAGAGGAACCTATAAAATCAATGAATTCCATCACATCCAATCGGGGAGCCATCCGGCATAGAAGGGCTTTTGACGGGTTTGAATGCTTCAGGATTACTGGTAAACAGGCTGAACTGTTGTTGAATATAAGCATAATGGGCTCTCATTTCTGCAGACAAACTATTCCCCTTTAATTTTTCCTTAGCGATAGCGCCTAATTCATTGATCTTCGCGTACAAAGCTCCAAGCACTTCAGGCGAAACATTATTTTCTGAAGCCACTTCCAATAAACGGTTTAAGAATACTTTACCCGTCATCATGCTGTAAGCGTTTTCAGTAGGGATCGTTGCTTTGAAGACCTCGTCGAGGAGGTCATTCACGGACAGATAACTTGTATTTTGTTGTTTTTGATTGATCAGTCTTGCCAAACGTTGGGGGTGTATCAAAAAATCAATGGTGTTTGCAGCGGAGCTTTCTGCGGCTGCGAGTGGATCAAACGCAGGATCACTGTAGGTTTTGAAGGACTCCCTGTCGCGATCATACCCAAGGGGTGGGGGAGGGAGCAGGTTCAAAACGTGCTCCGGTATTTCCAAAAATGAAGGGTCCAGGGTTTTACATAGTGCTTTAACAGCAGCCAACTGGGTTTCCTTGGAAGGTATTTGAGTGACGAGTTGTCCGTCGCCCCTGACGGCATAGGTATAGTAGTTTCCGCCAATGACTTTCGCAACAGCCTCTACCTGGTAGCGGTGCATGAGATAAAGCGGAGCAAAAACATTTTCCAGAGTAGCCATTGGAGCTCCGGAGGGAATGTTTTTTTCACTGAAGTGATCGATGCCATGCTTTCGCAATTCCATAATGCGCTCCAATTCCTGAACTGCATCGGTTCCATTGTCCCAAAGGTGAGCGGAAGGATGGGCGCCTCCTTGCGGACGGGCATCCTGATCGGTGATGAATGCCAGTTTTTGTTGGAGATTTTCTTCAATGATTTTTTTCAATGCTGCGGCTTCATCCTGGTTTGGCATGAAAGAGGAATAACCGAAAATGATCATCCGCTTATCCCATTCACCTATGCCCGTATCATAGGCTTCCGAAAAATCCACTTTCCCGTTTTTCAGGGTGATGTATGGATGCGGGTAATCCATTACCGATGACCTGTCGTTGGTGCTCGCGGCAAAGTTATGGGTGAGCCCCAAGGTGTGCCCTACTTCATGAGCTGCCAGTTGCCTCAGACGGGCAAGGGCCAGTTCCTCCAATCTCGGGTCTGGTTTTTCACCATTTGCATAAGCATCTACCAGCCCCTGTGCGATGAGAAAGTCTTGTCGAACTCGCAAAGACCCCAGTAATACATGACCTTTGATGATCTCCCCGGTACGAGGGTCAGAGACCGAACTGCCGTAAGACCAGCCCCGGGTGGTTCTATGAACCCAATTGATGACATTGTATCGTACATCCATGGGATCGGCTCCTTCTGGCAATAATTCTACCCTGAAGGCATTTTTGAAGCCGGCGGCTTCAAAGGCTTCGTTCCACCAGGAGGCTCCTTCCATCAATGCCGAACGAATGGGCTCTGGCGCTCCACGATCGAGGTAATAAATGATGGGCTCTACCGGTTCACTGATTTTGGCCAACGGGTTTTTCTTTTCCAGCCGGTGCCGGAAAATGAACCGTTTTTCAAGGGGTTGGCTGATCGGAGTGGCATAATCTTTAAAAGCTAAAGGATAATAACCAGAACGGGGATCGTAAATACGGGGTTTATACTGATCATCCGGTAATTCAACAAAAGAATGATGCTGGCGCACCGTGACCGCATCAGCGGATGGGGTTACCGAGCGAATCCAGTTTCCTGGTTTTTTGCCGGTGAAGGTAAGCAGGGCTTCAAATTCACTGTTTTTAGGAAAATTTTTCGTGTTTTCCATAAACAAGGCCGAACGATCTTTTGAAAGAACATACGTACCCTGGTTGCTGCCCGCCAGCCGGTCAGCCACACCATGAGCATCATTGAGTAAAAATTCTGAAAGATCGATCAATACCTTACCTTCTTCTTCTGCCTCGATTTTAAACCCCCAAAGGACAGATTGGGCAAAAGCTTCTTCAACGGCCTTTTGCTCATCGGGGTTGTCTGAAATGGCCCGGTAGCGGTAGTTGGGCTCAACCATCATCACCTTTGACCCAAACCGTTGGAACTTTACCACCCGGGTATCGCCCAATTGGTTGCGATCGAGCCCTATATCGTTTGACCCTATGGCTGCCTTCAGGGAATTGACATAAATAAATTCCTGGTCCAGTTTGTCGATTTCCAGCCAAATGACATCGTCCTTAGGATCGGAATAGAAATTGAAAAAACCCTCATGTGCCGTCATGTTTTTTGTTTTGACGGCAATGGTCTGGTAAATGGGCTGTGCAAAAAAAGCCGTATTGAATAACAGGGATAGCAGGAAGAAGCAGAAAACTCTCATAAGTGATTTTTTTTTGAACTTTGAAAGTATCAATTTTTTCCTGCAAAATCTATTATTGTCAATCGAAATTCAGATATGGATTTAGATTCGCCAGCATATCCTCAGGAAGGGCCTTTATTTTAGCAAGGTCTTCAAGATTATCAAAACGGCCATGATGGCTTCTGTAACTGATAATGATATCCGCTTGTTTCCACGAAATTAGGGGATGAGCCTTAAGTTCCTCCAGGCTGGCGGTGTTGATGGCTATTTTCCTGAAAACAGGGGAAGCCTGTAAGCGAGGTTTCATTTTTTGAAAAGTTGAGTCGGGAAGTCCGTAGGTCGTTCCTACCTGGTCTACCGAAACAAATCCTCCAAGTTTTTCCCGGTAACCGACAATCCTCTTCGCATAGGCGGGGCCGATTCCTTTGATGGACTGCCACATTTCTACGCTTGCCCTGTTAATGTCGATGGTTTCCGCATCAAACGTTTTTTTCGCAACCCTTAAAGGAGAGGAGATGCTGTCTTCGGGTATATTTTTTTGATAAAAATTTTCCGAAAGGATTTGGATATACGGCTCCAGTGCAACATAAAGTGATTGATCCAGGCCATAGATTTTTTGCAGATCTTCCTTGGTTTTAAAACGCCCCCCTTTGCTGCGGAATTTTAAAAAGGTCTGAACCGTTTTTTTAGGTAAACCGAGGGCATATAATTCCTGTTCTTTTATGGTGTTGGGGTCAAAGACGAAGCGTTTTGGCGATGATTTAGAGTCTTCATGGGAATGCCTTCTGATCTTTTTATTATTGTTTTTTATGGAAATATAAGGTTCCAGCAATGCATAATATTCAGGGCTTAAGGAGTAAATTTTCCGGAGATCCTCGTTTTCATAAAAGCGTCCTGCCTTATTGCGGTAATTGATAATGGTTTGTGCTGTTTTTTCGGGTAAACCCAATAACAGGAAGCTGTCTTTTGAAAGCGTATTCGGGTCGAAAGGAAATAAGATAGCAGAAGATTTTTCAATTAGATCAGTACCTTTCGAGGAAGCGGCAAATTGGTCAAATTGTTTAAAGTCCACCTTTTGTTCTTTGATGAACCAGAGAAAAGATTTTGGTAAAACAGAGAGGAGTAAAATCAAAAGGATCAATACAAAAATACCCTTTCTCTCGTTGCGGGTATAATGCATGAATTCTGGGAAAATAGGCATGTCCGGATGTTTTTATTCATAAAATAGAACCGACCGCTACGGTAGATTCATTCCAATAATTGTATCCGGGTTTTCTGTATAAGCCTTTAATACGTAAAAATAGTTCTACGAAAAAAGGGAACTATATACATTGATATAATTCCCTTTTTTGCAAAAAAGTTTCAAAGAATAGTTAGTATCCTGATTTATTTTTGGTGCTTCCAGCAGGAGGATCCATCTCTACGTCACCTGGAGAGGCTACCCGGAACTCAACTCTTCTGTTCATATAACTGGAGGAAGAGGGTACAAGTGCTTCGCTGCTTCCTTTCCATTGCAATATAAGCCGGCCTCTTCCGATTCCATAATTGGTGACCAAATGCTCTATGATGGCATTGGCTCTTTGGTAGGACAACCTGTCGTTCAGCGATTCGTTTCCTGTCTGGTCTGTATGTCCCAGGACGACCAGCCTCAGCTGAGGGTTTCCTTTCATCATACGACCGATGCTGGCGAGTGTGCCATAATCAGAATATTTTACAGTGGAAACGTCTGTCGGGAAGTGAATCATGGGTAAGAACCATTCCTGAACGGTATTGTTGTTTTCCGTCAGGCCGTAATTCTTAAGAGATTCATCGATCATTTCCTGGACACGATCTTCGCTCACCCCGCCATTTGGCGTAAGAGGATTGATTACCACACCATTGTCGTTAACTTTCTCTCCTGCTCTTGGTGGGTAATAAGGTTCTTTATCTTTATAGTCGGGCACGCCGTCCTTATCACTGTCGAGGGTGCGACCTTTGGTGTCAACCGGCGCATCGGCGGGGGTATCGGGCTCCTGGTCCAGGGCATCAATAATACCGTCTCCATCGGAGTCCGTCAACATTTCTTCCTGGCGCTTTTTGACATCGTCAATATCATTCATCACGCTTTCCAGCGGATTGATCCAATAAAGGGGCTCGGAGTATTTTGAAGGATTGCCCAGGTTGACGTTGACTTGCAAATGGGCATATTGTACGAGATCACGGAAGGGCGTTCTGATCTTATTTTCAAGTTCGACACCATCCAGCAGATCGGCACGTCGGCCAAATAAAGTCATCACCTGATGTTCCAGTCCGATGTTTATCCTTTGGTTGATCCTGTAGCTCATTCCGGCACCGACGGCGGCATGAGGAGAAAGGCGGAAGTATTCAATTCCTTTGCGTGGGGTTTCATAAGCATTGTCGTATTCGCTTCTGAAGTTGTTGGCACCTCCACCTACCATAGCGTAGAGGTTGAAATTTCTTACGGCTTTGTCAAAACGAAGAGAATTCAGACTGAAAACCCCAAAAACACTACCTGAATACCATTTGAGGTTATAATTTCTTTGAGAGGTACCTCCCAACATATTATCTCCTGCGGCGCGGCCGTAAAGCAGATCACCCCGAAGGGAAAAAATGTAATCCGTTGCTTTACGGACATGGATACCGGCGGCCCATCCTGGTTGTGACGCAACGTCACCAGTGACAAAAAAGTAACCACCATGTGCGCCAACTTCAAACATGTTTTTTGGCGTGGCCTGGCTGTAGAGCGGGGGATTTTGTGTAAGCAGTCCAAGGAACAAAGCGACTGCCATAATCGTACGAATTGTAGACATTGACATAGGGTAAATATTTTAATCAGTTCATGGAATTAAGTTAACAAAAGAGGTTTGCCGTTTTATCGCCAAACCTCTTTTGTTACAGCGGGCGATTGAAGGAGCCAGGCTGTAGGTGCTAAATCCATAATGTTTAGAAATTTTCTCAATAATATGTATGTCAGGAACCTAAAAGCAACCCTTTTATTTCCTGTGCAAATGTACCGTTTATTTTAACAGTTTTCAAGTTTTACTTCATTTTCATGAAAAATGAAGTAAAAATCGGTGGTTTTGGCCTTTTCTCTTTGTAAGACCTATTAATTTCCGGGGTAAGGTTGTGATTACCACACCCTTTTACATCTTAAAAAATCCATTAGGTTGAAACATTGTGCCGCAAAAAAAGAGGCCTATAACGATCGTTATAAGCCTCTTTTTGGGAGTAAAAATTTCTTTATTTAAAAGGATCTGAAAAACGCTCTGCCTGTAAAAAGGTGTTATCAGACAACGTCTTCAAAAAAGCGATAATATCCTGTTTGTCTGCTTCGGTGAAGTTCATTTTTACAGGCTGACCTCCCTGTATCAGGCGGCTGTCCAGATTTGAATTAGGCTGAATGTTGGAGCTGTAATGTTCCAGCACTTCCTCCAGAGAGGCAAATCTGCCATCATGCATATACGGAGCAGAATGTTCGATATTTCTCAAAGGGGGTACTTTGAATTTACCCAGATCATCAGTATTGCCATTGATGCCTCCGATGCCCGGATCGGGATTACCCAGGTCAAGGCCGTTGTTGGCATAACGTTCTACCGGGATCGACATATCTTCGCTGTGGCAGGAGGCACATTTTTGTATAAATAGCTGCTTACCCCTGTTCTCGGAAGTCGTGAAATTTGAAAATTCCATACCTGGAGTACTTACCATATTCAACCCTTCGTCAAATTTGGAATCTGCAGAGATGAAAGCATTGATGAATTCCTGAATAGCATCGAGTATGCGTTCCTGAGTGACGTAACCATCGCCATAAGCTTTGCGGAAAAGCACTTCGTAATAATCGAGTTCACCGATCTTACCTGAAAGATCGTGCAGGTTCATCCCCATTTCCACTTCATCCTGTATTGTCATTGTACTTTGCTCCAATATAGTTTGGGCGCGCTCGTCCCACATGAAACGGGGCCGCACAAATGTTGCTCCGCCACCATAATAAGTAGGGAAATTGACCACCGCCGCCAGGGACAACGAATTCCTTTTTGTCTGACCGCCATTGAAGCCGTCACTAAAGGCTTTGTCGTCTGCAAAAGCATGAGACTGCTTATGACAGGATGAACAGGAAATAGTATTGTTTTGCGATAATTTTTTATCGTAGAAGAGCACTCGTCCGAGGGTGGCTTTGGCATCATTTACGAAGGGAGGGAAAACACCTCTTCTGGAAATGTGGCCAGGGAATTCAATGGCATAGTTGTCTCGGGCACTGGGGAGATTTAATGTCGCTTCCAATATAGCATATTCGTCATCAGAATAGTTGAGAACGGTCAATTGTTGCTTGTCTTCAAGGCAGGAGGTTAAAAAAAAGGTCATCACCAAAATCAGGCCAGAGAGTAGCGTTAAATGCTTCATTTTAGTTAAGGTTTAAAATTTTAATAGGGTAAAAATAAAAATCTAAATTAAAAATACTTTTTGGTAATTCTTGGAAATTTAAATTTCCTTAACGTTTTTATCCTTTTAGACGATGGTTTTAACAGCCTAGGTTGGCCAAAAATAAAAAAATAGGAAATGTTTTAAGTTAAAATAAAGGGGGGCAGTCAAAAAAAACCGCAAGATCCAACATAAATCGGAGTCTTGCGGTCGAGTTTTATTCGGATTTTTTGATCCGGGATCAGGTTATTTTCCAAGCGTTTGTCCACCTGGATAATTAACTCCCTGAGTATGCGCGTTTTTCAATACCTCGTAAAGGTTTACATTTTTCATGGAGAGCAAAAGATCCACTTCACTGTAAAATTCATCAAGGTAAGTCAATACTTCCTGCCTGTAATTGTATCTCAATGGCTTCATGTTTTTGACAATACTTTCGAGGGCGCTTTTTTTGTTTACAAAATATTGCAAAATAGCCGTGATCTGTGTGTTGTCAAGTTCGGTCCCGAGGTATACCCTGTCGCGGATTGATTTTAAACCATAATTTGGATTAGGGATCGCGTATGAGGTGCTCACCAATCCGGAGAAGTCAAAATCATAGGGTACAGGAACGAGTTTGTTATTGCTGTTCATCTTCACCATGGCCAGATTTTTGTTCATCTCAATGCCCCAGTCACCATTGCCAATCATGTAATTGAAAATGGAAGTGATTCCCATGTCCTTGCTGGAAACGTTTTCCGGTGAAGGGTTGAAACAATCTTCACATTCCACTCCCCCAAGTCTTTGGGCCAGTTCCTTTTCGCTTTCGATAATAAATCCGTAACGGGTCTCTTCGCCATAATCGCCCACATTATCAATGTAAGTTACCTTGATCAACTGTACGCGGAAACTGTTTGGAGTCAGTTCATTGTACAATTTGTAGGCGAGGTACTCTTTCAGCAGGTTACTGTTTCCTTCATTCTTGTCCTCTACGCAGTGGGTGACGAGTTTTAGCTTGTCAAATTGGGCCAAACCGGATGCCTTGAGGTCACTTTTGGAGAAATTTATTTTTAAAGGAGGAAAATCACAAATCCTGCGACGAAACTTTCCACGGGGCATGATCCCTACTTCGTATGTATTCCATATTCCTGTTGCATCCTCCCATTTCATTGTGGCGGGAAGGTATTCTTCGTTTTTACGGTTTTCGATAAGTTCGGTAATATTGGTTTCAATGGTTACGTTTACAATATCGTCATTCGCTATGGCGTCAAAAAAACTGATAGAGGAATAGAAATTAGTTTTTGGCTGCTCAGCCATCAATGGAAATGAGAGGAACACAGCTATCAATACAACCAATATTGCCAATGGTTTGTTGCTTAATCTGGAGGTGCTGAAGGTATTTAAACTCTTTTTCAAAATGTAATCCTCTTTGTTTTTTAAAAGAGAATTGTGTCGGGTTGTCATTTTTTTAGGTTTTAATTTTAATTTGTCTCAAAATTGAGGATATACGGGATTTTCATTCTCTTTTTTTAGATTTACGTCGTGAAATAATCGAGCAATAAACTAAAAAGTCGATTTCAACGGCAAAAATACATGTTTCCAGAATAAAATTCCAGTATTTAAATACATAAGTATCTGTTTTGAAATAATATATTGAAAAGAGTTTAAATACTTGTCCTTTGTACTTGTGGAGAGATAAAGTCAGTCGGTCGTTTTAAAAAAGTAGATAAAGTTGATATTAATGACGATAAGAATTTTGAATAGTTGCATTTTTTTGGTATTTTTTTTCACTTCCTGTGTTACAGGAGTGCAGGAAGTGGCCGACAAGCCAGAGGTTCCGGTTCATTTTGTCGCTGCACCAAGGAATATTATCCTCATGATTGGAGATGGAATGGGAATGAGCCAAATTACCGGGGCTATGTATAGCAACAATAATCGCCTGGCGCTTGAGCGGTTTAAAACAATTGGCCTGATGACGACTCATTCGGCTAACGACCTGGTGACAGATTCCGCTGCTGCTGCCACGGCAATGGGTTGTGGCCTCAAGACCTGTAATCATTGTTTGGGCATTGATGCGGATTCCATTCCGTGTAAAAACATTATGGAGGAAGCTCATGACAGGGATTTTGCCACAGGAATAGTGGTGACCTCTTCCATCGTACATGCTACTCCGGCAGCTTTTTTTGCCCATCAGCCTCTAAGGTATTTATATGAACGGATTGCGTTGGATTTGGTAGATTCTAATATTGATTTTTTCGTAGGCGGCGGCATGAAAAATTTTGAAGACAGGGAAATGGATGACAGGGACCTGCTTCAGGAATTGCGCGATAAAGGTTATTCCGTTGCAGATTATTCCTATAAAAGTATGGATTGGTTAAGAACAAAAACCAATGGGAAAAAGAAAGTAGCTTATTTTTCTGCCTGGGATGATCCTGAATACGCTGTCAATGGAAGAGATTATTTGTTGGAGGCCACCCAAATTGCGATGCTCACCCTTTCCAACCAAAGTGAAAAAGGTTATTTCCTGATGGTGGAAGGTTCTCAGATCGACTGGGCCGGCCATGCTAAAAAAGGGAACAGGATGATCGAAGAAACCCTGGATTTTGACCGTACCGTTGACATGGTACTCGATTATGCCCGAAAAGATGGAAATACGCTCGTCATAGTAACCGCAGATCATGAAAGTGGAGGTTTTAGCATCAACAAAGGTTCGAAAATCAATAATCTGGTCACCGCTTTTACCACAAACGGACATACAGGTTCCTTGGTTCCTGTTTTTGCCTATGGGCCAAAGTCTGAAACTTTTGGAGGAGTTTATGATAATACGGATCTGTATTACAAAATGATAAGTGCCTTAGGATGGACCGACATGGCCGGGCCCATTCACGGGAATTGAAGCCAGGGTTAATTTTTACAGTTTTTACCATTACTTTTATGATCAAAACTGCCTCTATTCCATGGGAACTTTTTTTAAATAATCCTTGAAGAGGTAGATAATTTGAAATTTTCTTACAAATGAAACGATTGCTCTTACCATTTTGGCTGCTTTTTTTACCGCTCTTTCTCATAGCAGAAGAAGCGGAATATTTCCAGGTAAAAGCAATGCGTGGCGACGGCATTTATTCTTTGTTACGTCGTTATGAGCTTGACAAGAACTCCTGTAATTTCGACCGCTTTTACGAATTGAACCAACTTAAAAAAAATGCTGCGCTCAAGGCGGGCAAAAATTATTTCGTGCCTATTCTTCTTTTTTCCTTTAACGGCAGAACTATTCGTTCCAGCATTGGAAGGGATGATTGGGACCTTGCGGTAACCATCCAGGAATATAATGAAAGAATGCATGAGGAGCGTTTGCGGGAAACCAGCTTTAAGGAAGATAAGATCCTTTGGGTACCTTATCACCTGCTCAATTGTCCCATTTCCAACCTGGACATCCCGCCTCCCGTAAGCAAAGAACCAGAACTGGGCATCGTGGAAGAAGGCAACAGGAAGTACCCTATTTTTGGGGTTAATTATGCTTATACTCCTTTGGAAAGCAGTAAACTTAAAGGAAAAGTATATTATGTGGTGAGTGGTCACGGCGGTCCTGATCCCGGGGCTATGGGCAAACGAGGAAACTACACGCTTTGCGAGGATGAATATGCCTATGATGTTGCCCTGCGGCTTTGCCGCCACTTGATCGCTAACGGGGCTACCGCCTATATGATTACCAGGGATCCGGATGACGGCATCAGAGATGAAAAATATCTAAACTGCGACACAGATGAATTGCTTTGGGGAGATGTTAAGATGGATAATTCCCAAAAAACACGATTGTTCCAGCGTTCGGATATCATCAATGATTTATATGAAAAACATCGGCTGCAGGGCGTTACAGAGCAAAGAGCCATTTTTATTCATGTAGATTCCAGAAGTAAAAGAGAGCGTACTGACTTGTTTTTCTACCATAAGAGTGGAAGCGAGGAAGGAAAAACCCTGGCCTCCAATATGCAAAAAACCATCAAAGAGAAATACAAAAAATACCGTGACGGTGGTCATTATTTGGGGACGGTAAGCAGTCGGGATCTCCATATGTTACGTGAAGTGACTCCCGTTTCCGTGTATGTCGAACTGGCCAATATCCGCAACACCTTTGACCAGCAGCGTATCGTGGAAGGTTCTAATCGTAAGTTGCTGGCCGATTGGTTATTCGAGGGATTGATGAAGTAAGAGAGTCAGGCTTGCAAGACCATTTTTTTAGGCACATTTTTCGCGCAGGCCGTAAAGGTCATTTCTTACATTGAGTAACTGCTATCCGGTAATACGCCAAGCTGCCTCATCTCCACATCACGGACCAAACGGGCACCACATCTATGCCATGCTCCGTTTCCCATTTTATGCGTTGGTCATATTCCCAGGAAAAGTCAGTATTATCGGTTTGGGCAAAACAGCCATCCGTGAGCAGCAGTTTGTCCCGTTCTTTGGCTGGATCATGCATGACGAGAAATCCATCCTGTTTACGGAAGTAGGCTTCCGGTTTTTCTTTTCTCAGGAGTCTTTCCAGCTGTGCTTCCCAGGTTTCCCGACCTTCCCGTACCTCCGGGAGATGGGGAGCCGCCAATCTTTTTCCTCGCAGCAGTGCCGAAAGCAGGAAGGTACCTTCCTGGGTAGGTTGCTCCAGGAAGGATTCGATAGACGATTGCGGAATAGAATGAATGATATGTAATTTATTTTTGGCACAACCCATTAGCTTGTGCATCCCTGCTATGCCGGCGGGGGTGTTGAGCACGTTGATCTTTCCGGTAAGTTTATTCTTAACCCCCGTTTCGCCAAAGGTTGCAGAAAGGATAACCAGGTCGAAAAGGTGACCGCTCAGTTCATCGATGTGGAATACCCCCAGGCCATTTCGTTCCAGTTGTTGTATGGTTTCGAAACCGGTCTGGCGGCGTTGTTTAATGCGAAGCAGATAGGTGGAAATGAGATCCCGCTGGGGCACCGTCAGGCAGACAATTCCCACGGAGGGGTAAGTCCGGACGCTGGTTTTTTCAATGGTGTTCAGTAAATGAATGACTTTATCGGCTTCATCGGCATTGGCATTTAATTCTTCTTCAAAACGGCCATTGATCATGACCGCATCAATATCAGGAGCAGCTTCCGTACGGAGGATGTCGGCAGCTCTCGGAGCATAAAAATGCTGAAGCACACAGGGTTTAACTACGTTCTGCCTCAAAAACTGTGGCAAGGCTGAATACCCCTTTTCTTCTTCTTCCCGAGTGGTAAAGACGACCACTCGTTTGGCCAAAGGAAAGAGTTCAACACAAGTTTCCACACATTCGGACTGCGCTTCGTCGATGAGCAGGAAGTCAAACAGTTTTTCTGCTTGAAATAGCCTGGTTGCCATTTGTGGCGTGGTCAGAAAAATGGGCAATAAATCAGTGATTACTTCTGCGTGATGGTGGAACATTTCCTTCAAGGAAAGGTTATTGGTTGAAATGTTTTCAGCAGCTTTTCTCAGCGCGTCGGCTTTTTGGACACGGCGTTTAGACCAAATGCGGCGTATTTCTTCAGGGATCCTGGTAATGATGGCGTTGTTGCCTTCGCGATAATCGACGAGATCATAATCTTCCACCGGGAGATCCGGATCATAAGCCTTGGAAAGCGCTTCGTTGAAATACCAGCTTTTGAAGGCGGCTTCCCAGTTGCCCGGGTTTACACGACCAAGCGCCTTGATGACTTTCCGCGTCAGGGTATCCTGGCTGAACCAGAACTTTTGCCACGGGTAAAAAAGATGGAAATCCCGAAGGTGGTAGGCCGTTTGTTCCATCAAGCTCATTTTGTCTTCCAGAAATTTTTGTTTCCGGGGTAAGGTGAGCGTATTGCACTGGAAAGGCAGTTGGTATAAACCGGATTCGTTCAATTCGTCCACGAAAGCCTCCATGTCCTCTTCCAATTGTTTGAGTCTTTCGCTGAAATTTAAGTGCGGATGGGCGGTTTTATGGGTCAGGCGCAGCAATTCATCTTTAACCGCCTCATTTTGCACCCGCCACCAGTTTTGAAGATGCTCGGAAAAGCCCTCCATATTTTGGGCTATTTTATCAATATTTTTATCCGTTTTCTCAAAATGATGTTCAAAATAAAGATGTTTTGCAAAAACATTTTGAAGGGCTTCATAAGCGACAAAAATATCTTCTCTATAAGCAAGCGCCTGTTTGAATTTGTCGGAAAAGATTCCATATAACTTGAGGGTGCCTTTGCCGGACTTCCTTAGTTCTTCGCCAAACTGGCTGGAGTAATCACTTATTTTGTCTTTCAGGTCGAGTGCAATATTGCGAAGATCATGAAAATATTGACTATAATGGTTCTTGAGGCTTTCTGAATACTCATTTTGTATCCGGATAAACTGGTGCTGTAATACGGTTGCTTTTTGGGTGAATTTTTGTAAGGTTTTTTTGATAAAATCCAGGGATTCTTTTTCGTCATAATGCAGAAATATCCCTGAATTTAAGGTGGTCAGAGGGTGGTTTAAGGTGCCCAGGGTATTGAACAGACCCGGTGCTTCAGCGATAGCGATAATGATCTGTTCCAGTTCCGTTTCATTGAAGTGAAAATCCTGCTCGTCGAGATGGCTGTTGAGTAGTTCTTTGGGTTCGAGTTGACTGGCTTCAAGGAAAAGTCCTAATGTTTCTGCCCAGTTATTATCCCCAAAAACTTTTTTGCGGGAGGCCCTGTACCGGGCTTCCATGGATTCTTTTTTTCGCTGCATCCTGTCGAGTGAAATCCGAAGATCTTTTGGCATATCTGTTGCCGCCGGGAATTTTCCCTTGGCCCGGGCTTTAATCAATTCACTAAGAAGGACTTTGTCCGTAATTTCATCCCGGAGCAGGAGGAGCAACTCATCAAACTGGTAGGAAGCAAAAGACTGTTGGATGGCTTTTAAAGCGGCAATATGACTGGAGACAATGAGACATTTTCCTTCGTTAGCCAGTGCATTGCTGGCCAGGTGTCGAAGCAAGTGGGTTTTTCCTGTTGCGGAAGGTCCTTCGACAAGAGTGATAAAATTATTTTTTGTCATGGCGGCCGCACTGGCCTGCCAGGGGTCGGTCCATTCTGTACCAAAATCGTGGTTGGTTAATTCAACCGGTTTTTGAACCAGGTATTCATTGAGGTTTTTTAGGTTGTTTTCGGTGGGCAGGAAAGGGAAATTCCCCAACACTCCGGACCATTGTAAGGCGCCCTGTTCCGTAAAACAATCCAGTTCATTGGTGCCGGGACAAGCTGTCAGTGATACCTGCTGGCTGGTGATCTCTAATTGTATGGAAGACGCAAGGTGATTACAGAACAAAGCCAGCTTTTCCGCATCTATTTTTGAACCGAAGTATTCCTGGAGGTCCGGTTCAATGTCCATGCCGTATTTCGTCCTCATGAAATAAGGAAAATAAGGATTGAGTTGTACCGGGCGTTCGGTCTGGTATTCAAATTTCCATACCCCTTGTTTTTTAAAAGATTCAAGCGTCAAAGGCCAGATGAACAGAGGGAGGGAAACCAGCTCATTATCCTGTTGGCTGATCAACAAGGGATAACCCAATCCCAATACCTGCTGACCTTTATTTTTTTGTGCGTTCCTGGATTCGAAATAAAGGTGGATCAATTCCTCGTCTACTTGAAAATCAACGGAAACCTCTTTTGAAAAATTTCTTGCAGCAAGCATACTTTCCAGCAATTCATACGCAAGCAGGGAACCTTCGCTGGAAAGAGTGGTAAAATCGATTACACCGTTGTTAAAATGGGGCAATGCGTTACGGTAGACAGCCCCGGTTTCGGCGAAATACTGAGCATAGGAATGGATGATCTGCGCAGGATTATCTTTCATAATGGCAGTGTTTCTGATCTTTTTGCTGATCTCTCTTTTAACGATGAACCCCCGAAAGAGATGCTCCTGTAACAGGCTTCTCTACTTTCGGGGGCTAAATTCCGTGCGAAATGGATAAAGCCGGCCAACTAACTTTATAAATAAAACATAGAGTGCCAGGGCTATTTAGGATTGATCATCCCGCCACTCACTTTTTCTCCGTTTTTGTACTCGTAAGACATGATGATTTCGCCATCCTTGTTATAATATTCAACTTTGCCGTCCAGTACGTCATCTTTATAATTTTCAAGTTTGGTCAGGAAGCTTTCTCTTTCATCAAATTCCTTGTATTCTCCGTTTCGCTTTCCGTTCGAGTAATTTGCAGTTACGATTTCATTACTGAATTTATATTTGGCAAAATAACCGTCCAGTTTGTTGTTTACATAATTGGCTTTGAGATCCATTTGCCCTCTTTCGGTGTATTCGAAATAGGGGCCATTGTACATATCATTCTGGTAGCTGATCATTTTTTTGGGAAAAACCTGGCTCTTGTCATAAACGAGCCACATTCCTGTTCTCACGCCGTTGAGCATAAAGCCTTCTTCCTTGATTTTGCCCTGGTTGTTTTTAATGGTAACTTGCTGAACATCGGAGCCGGGAATAGCCTTGTAAATCATTTCATTAGCCGGTGTTTTTGTAGGATCTACTGCTGCCGTCTCCGGAGCGGGAGTTGATTGAGTACAGGCTGCCAAAAAAAGCGCCATCATTATGGGAATGAAAAATTTCATGATTTATATGTTTTTTGATTTTGAATCAGACAAATTTACATATTTTAAGGTCGGACGGAAATTTTGGCTGGATTATTTTATTTCAACGGGTTATTTATCGGGGGTGCTTGGCCCGAAACCTTTACAAAACATCCTTTTTTTAAATTTAAAAGGATATTTTTGAGGTTGAAATGGAAATAAAATTTAAATAAATGTTCAAACGAAAAGGCCTTTGGTCAATAATTGGATTCCTAATGATGGGGCTGGGGTTGATGTCTCTTATTTTTAGTATGGTGGGCATGCAGTTTGCCTTCATGCAGTGGATGGACGCTGCTGGCAGAATGGGCGGATTTCTGCTCCGGGTGGTCATGATGATAGCCGGAATAGTGATTCTCTACCTGGCGAATACTAATTTTGATGAATGAGTAGGATTAGTCCGGGCATTGGGTAAAATAAATTGTGGATGGATTTACGAATAGTTTTCATGGGAACCCCTGATTTTGCAGTTCCCTCTTTAAAAATATTATTGGATAACGGCTACAATGTCGTGGGGGTCGTCACGGCCACCGACAAATTCGGCGGACGCGGGAACAAAAAACTGCTGGAATCCCCGGTGAAAAAATTTGCGGTGGCACAAGGGCTTAAAGTTTTGCAGCCTGAAAAATTAAGAGAGGAAGTTTTCCTCGAGGAATTACGGAATTTAAAAGCAAATCTACAAATTGTGGTGGCTTTCAGGATGTTACCCGAGATCGTTTGGGGTATGCCAGCATTGGGTACATTTAATCTCCACGGGTCTCTTTTGCCGAGGTACCGGGGAGCAGCCCCCATTCATTGGGCTGTTATCAGGGGAGAAAAGGAAACCGGATGCACTACCTTTTTTATTCAACACAAGATCGATACTGGGGATATGTTGTTCCAGGCAAAATTGTCAATCGGTGAAAATGAGACCACGGGCGAGGTGCACGATCGTATGATGCATTTGGGAGCAGAGCTCGTACTCAAAACGGTTCGCGCCATTGAAAGCGGGGCGTACGAATTGCAGTTGCAGGACGACAGCCAGGCGACCAAGGCACCCAAACTCTTTCACGAAACCTGCGAAATCAATTTCGAACAGCCCCTTGACCAGGTGCATAATTTCATCCGCGGATTAAGCCCCTGGCCTGCTGCCTGGACCGAACTGGACGGTTTACAGCTTAAAATTACCTCATCGACCAAAGAAGTGGCGGACCATAATTATCGCCCCGGAACCCTGCTTACTGACAATAAGAAAATGTTGAAAATCGCTGTGCCGGGAGGGTATATTCATGTTCATGAATTGCAACTCCAGGGAAAAAAGAGAATGGATGCGGGGGCTTTTTTAAATGGAAATGAACTGGAAAGCGGGAAATGGCTGGGGTGAGTATTGAGCAACCTTTCCTTAACAAGTTGCAGGGGTATAAGACTCATTCTATCATTAAAAAATTTAAACCCCGGAATTGAACATCCGACAAAATAAATTATGAAATCAAGAATTCTGCTGATTTTTTTTATTTTTAGTAGCCTGAACCAAGGCCTTCGGGCCCAGACAAAAAATGAAGGGACTGCGGAGGAATACAAATTTGTTGTTTCCAATTCCTTCCTTCAGCTTTTTCACCCTTCCACGGCGGTTTTTACCATTGGTCTGGAAGGGCAGTCTGCCAATGGACTGGCCTTTTATGCTGAATATGGTTTGCCGGTAAAATCTTTTGGGTACACGGTTCAAAATGAAACGAAAGCCAACTGGCATTATTACAAGGCCCGTTTAGGAGGTCGTTACTACTTTGATCCGGTAAAGCCTTATAAGTACAGCCGCAGAGACATGGAGATCCGCCCTAAAACTTATAAAAATTTTGTTGGAGTGGAAGGAATGGTCGGAGCCGAAACCTTTGAAAGGGAGAATGGTTTTTATTATTTAAATAACTCATTCGTCCCTTTTACGAAAGCAACGGTGGTGATTTTATCCAGGAGTTTAATATTGCTTTACGGTCGGCAATTTAAACTAACAGACCGTTTTGTATTAGGGGTGCATGTTGGGTTAGGGCAAAAATTTATGGAGGTAACCCATGAATCCGTATTGGTGGACAGCAGTGGGAGTTCAGGAGGGTTTGGTTTTTTTGGATTTTCCAGCAATGCAGAATCACAGGAGGGCATAAGGAGAGTGCCTTATGTAAAGGTAGGGCTCGACCTGGGCATTAGAACTTTTAAGCGACGATGAATAAGAAGAAGATATTTAATGATCCCGTTTACGGATTTGTGGAGATTCCCCAGGGGATTATTTTTGATTTGATCGAACATCCATGGTTTCAGCGTTTGAGGCGCATCAAACAATTGAGCCTGACGCATTACGTTTACCCGGGGGCGTTGCATACCCGTTTTCATCATGCGCTGGGTGCCTTACACCTTATGTGCCAGGCTATTGAGGTGCTGCGAGGTAAGGACGTGGAAATTACCGAAGAGGAAGCGACGGCGGTTTGTATTGCGATCTTACTCCACGATATTGGTCACGGTCCTTTTTCTCATACCCTTGAGCACACCCTGTTGGAAATTACCCACGAGGAAATTTCGTTGCTGTTCATGGAAGCTTTCAACCGGCAGTTTGACGGGGCCCTGGATCTTGCCATTCGCATCTTTAAAAATGATTACCCAAAGCCGTTTTTGAGTCAGCTCATCTCCGGCCAACTGGATATGGATCGGATGGATTACCTGAACCGGGACAGCTTTTTTACAGGAGTATATGAAGGGGTGATTGGATATGACAGGATAATAAAAATGTTGTCGGTGCACAAAGGGGAGCTGGTTGTTGAGGAAAAGGGGATATACTCCATAGAAAAGTTCCTGATCGCCAGAAGACTGATGTACTGGCAGGTATATTTACATAAAACGGTTTTATCTGCCGAACAGATGCTCATCAGAACATTGCGGCGGGCACGCCAGCTAGTAAAAGAAGGTGAAAATTTACCGGCCTCCGAAAGCCTGATGTTTTTTCTGAAAAATAAGATCAGGAGAGAAGATTTTGCCACCTCCCCGGATGAATTGCTCCGGCACTTTTCCCGCCTGGATGATTACGATATTGTATCCGCCATGAAAGAATGGCAGTATGGTAAGGACATGATTTTATCCTTCCTTTCATCGGGTATCATCAACCGAAAGCTGTTTCGCCTGAAGTTCAGTGACGAAGCCTTTAAAAAAACGTACGTGGAGAAGAAAAAAGTCCAAATACTGGCTAAAACATTTTTAATGCCAGACGAAATAGAATATGTGTTTTACGAAGGTACAGAAACCAATAGTGCTTACTCTACGGTAAAAGATGAGATAAAAATCCTGTTTAAAAACGGAAAAACCCTGCCGATGTCAAGTATTTCCCAACATGGCATTCAATCAGGATCTTACACAAAACATTACCTATGTTATCCTAAAAATTTTTAATTTGGCGAATAATTATTTTTTTATTCCGTTTAAATAGGGACATTAGCTTTAAATTTAGATAAATTTGCCAACCAAATTTTGCTAATATTATGAATTCAGGATATCAGTATATGGTTGATTTTACCATGGTGGGATCTGTAACCGAGGAGTTTCTCGATCTCATTCCCTATCAGCGTGTGGTAGTGAATAAGCTTTTTCAGCAAGGTAAACTCGTCAATTATGCTTTGTCGGCAGAAAAAGCCAAGTTATGGGCTATTTTTAATGCGGATTCGGAAAATGAAGTGCGCAAGATGGTTAATTCTTTTCCCCTGTCTAAATTTATGGATGTGGAAATCAGTTTACTGAGCCAGCTGGACGGACAGAAAATGGAGCACGTTTTTTCTTTGAATTAAGATCTGTTCATTTGCATAAAGAATATCCTCCTGGCAAGTTGCGGGAAGCATAAGTCATTTCTCCACCCGGGTATTCCGGAGGGTGATGAGCAAAAAAAAAGGGCAATGGAATTTTCCACTGCCCTTTTTTTAGTTGAAGGAAATACTACTTCTTGTTAGGATTGATAAATTTACGTTCTTTGATACGCGCTTTTTTACCCACAAGATCACGGAGATAGTAAAGCCTTTTTCTGCGAACTTTACCGTGTTTGAGTACTTTGATTTCAACGATATTAGGAGAAACAAACGGGAAAATACGTTCAACACCTACACCGCTCGAAATTTTACGAACGGTAAATGTTTTGGTTGGTCCTGTTCCTTTTATCTGGATAACGTCTCCACGATAATCCTGGATACGTTCTTTTTCTCCTTCTATAATTTTATAACTAACAACAATGTTGTCTCCTGCACGAAATTCAGGGAATTCACGCTGGTTAGTCATTTGATCGTGTACAAACTTAATTGCGTCCATTTCTCATTTATTTTATTAGCGGCTGCAAAGGTAAGTATTTTTCGGAAAAAATGAATTTTCTAAAATATTTTTTACCCATTTTTTTACATTTATTCTTCGTCTGGCTTATTTTTTTATTATTGGGCAGGTATAATTAGAATAAATTTCGAAATATTTCATGCAAACGGGCTTATTCGGCAAACTGTTCATTAAGAATTTCTTCCAGGTAGAACTTATCTGTTTCATCAAACGACCCGGTAAGGGTACTGTCCACATCAAAAACGGCGATCAGTTCATTCTTTTTATCAAACACCGGAACGACTATCTCCGAGGAAGAATTCGGGTCACAGGCAATATGGTCTTTCCCCTGGGCCAGCTCGTGAACATTTTTGACCAGTTGGGTTTCTCTTTCCGCCGCAGCCCTTCCGCAAACACCGGTTCCGAATTCAATGTGTAAACAACCCAGGGTGCCCTGGTATGGCCCGACGGAAAGCCGGCCATTGTTTACCACGTAAAAACCTACCCAATAATAATAGGGGAGATGGGTTTTGAGCAGGCAGTTGATGGTGACCATTTTTAATACTATATCTGTTTCACCCTTGAGTACGGCGCGGATCTCACCGGCAGCCAGTTCATAAGCTTCCTGCTTGGCAGCAGATTCCAGGTTTATAGAAGGGTTGATAAAATACGGCATTTCAGCTGATGCAGACATGTTTAGTTGAAATTTGAGGAAAAAGATTAAAAAATAATTATGATGTAAAAATAAAAAAACATGAATCATCCCGAATTTTTTAATTCAAATGGATGCTGAAAATATATTAACAATATTTATCTGCAATATATTCAACTCCTTCAGAGTTGAGATTGTTATTGTTTGATTTCCAATGGATTACATCCATTGCCGTTAATACCTGCCGGCCGGCAGGCAGGTTAATTCCCTTCGGGAAATGGATTAAGAATAGAGTTAATTTTTAAAAAGAAGATTAAATTTATCCCCGAATGGGGATAAATATCAATAACGCAGTAGAATTACTGCCAAAAAAGGGACAAAAACCAACTCTGAAAGAGTTGAATGTAACCTGTTTCAAATTTAAAAAACCATAAAAAGTTATAATTATCTGACAATCAGTTTATTGAAAAAAATCCCAAACTTTGCCGGTCGGCAAAATTCGGGATGACTCATATTTCGAAAGTAATCTGGATTATTAAAATACGCTATTTGAAGCATAATTTTTTTCAGTGTTTAAAGGCGGCTGGTCGAAAGTTTACTTTTTACCACCGGTTTCAGGTTTTCGGCAGCCTGGTACAAGAGGTCGCTGTCCTGTGGAAAATCAACAGGTCGGTTCCCGATCCGTTTTTTCGTTTCATTACTCAGGGCTCTTTTGTCTCCCTGAAACGTTGAAGCATAGTTTTCAAAAACAGCCTCTACGGCCATGTTCTGGCTGTCGATCAATTCGCGATTGTTTTCATCTAAAATGTCTATCCTGGCAGAGATCGTTGCAGCTTTGTGCTGATACACTTCAATAACCATTGCTTTGACCCATACTTTTTTATCAACCTTAATGTCGTTTCCGAGGGAGTCTTTCTTGACATTTCCCCTGTTGTCCAGAACATATTCCCAACCGTCGATGATCTCTTTTTTATCCTCGTATTCGCGTTCCTTGACGAACCCGGGGCTTACTTCCACATTGGCAATGTTCAGGACCACACGGTAATCCATTTTTTGGTTGGAAGTGGTTCCTACGTGATACATTTGCCAGGGGCCTTCAAGTTCTTTAACATTGATGCGTTTCAGATCATTGATAATTTCTTTTGGGAAAACCGAAGAGGATTCGTTGCGTACATCAAAAAGAATATGAGTGGTTCCCAGGTCCATAGCCTCCACCATGAGTTGGTCCACATCCTTATAGTTCCTTTGGTATGATTTTATTTTATTGAATTCGTCATACGCTTGCCGGGCATCGTATTTATTGTGGTTTCTGTCTGCACTTGCGAGCAATTTTTTCCCACTTTCGTAATAATATTCCACTGTTTTGTCGCGGGCTTCATTGACAAGATCTGCCGTTCTTATGAAACGAAAATTGGCTTTGATCCCTTCTTTATCAATTAAAGGCAGCAGAGGCTGAATTCTGTTCTGTCTGTATTCAATGCCCTTGTAAATGTCGAGCACACGTTCCCAATGTTCCGGAAGGCCTGACTTCTTCAGGCGCTCGGCTTCAGCGAGATCTTCGTCGGTCGCTTTGGCGAAAGCTGTCTCCAGTGCCTGCACGTACTTTACTTTCTTGTTTTTCTTTCCGGCCAATCTTTTGACGGCTACCTGGATGGCGCGATCATAATCTCCCTTTTCCACCAGCTTTTGTGGAGAAGCACAACTGCTCATCAAAACAGCTATGGCTAAACTCAAAATGATGCTCCATCTTACCTTTTGCTTTTTCGTCGTTTCCATATCCATAAATTTTAAGTGTTTTCTGTATTGCCTTTGCAAGAAGACGGTTTTGTAGATTCCTTTTGGCTAAAAAATTGTTAAAAGAAATTTGATTGTGGTTAAAAACTGCTAACATCTTTTAAGGAACTGTTATAATTGATCGCCACAGGTTGTTAAAAAATTATTTTATGAAATAAATTTAATCCTATTCATTCAAATACAGGATGATTTTCCTTTAAACTTAATATTAATTCTGTTGTTGATTTGGCATGGTGTAAAGTAAAGATCGTCGAAATAAGTTTTTGTATTTTTAAAAAATACCTGAAAGTTAATGAAAAAAATATTAGTAACGGGCGGTACCGGTTTTATCGGATCATGGGTGGTTAAATATTTACTGGATGCAGGCCACACTGTTCGGGTAACTGTCAGGAATAAAAACAGGAAGGATAAGGTGTCCCATCTTGAGGCCCTTGCTGCCGCTACCCCAGGAACCCTTGAATTATGGGAGGCAGACTTGTTAAAAGAGGGCTCGTTTAATGCTGCTATGGACGGGTGTGAGATCGTGTACCATATTGCTTCTCCTTTTATTATTGGCCACGTGAAAGATCCTTATAAAAATTTGATCGATCCTGCTTTGCAAGGTACCCGGAATGTTTTGAATGCCGTTAACCAGACCCCGTCAGTCCAACGCGTGGCACTCACTTCCAGCGTGGTTTCTATTTATGGCGATAATATTGAAATAAACCAAACTGAAAATAATCTTTTTACAGAAGCTCATTGGAATACCACCAGTAGTGCGACCCACAATCCTTATCCCTATTCTAAAGTACTGGCCGAAAAGGAAGCCTGGAAAATTCACGATGCACAGGACCGGTGGAGCCTGGTGGTATTGAATCCCGGTTTTGTGATGGGGCCTTCTCTTACCGATGCCTCTGATTCCGCCAGCATGGGATTCATTACTGATATTTTAAAAGGCAAGCAAAAAATGGGTGTCCCTAACCTGACATTTTCCTTTGTCGATGTGCGGGATGTAGCCCGTGCACACATCCTCGCCGCTGAAAATCCGAAAGCAGAAGGTCGCCATATCCTGGTGGCTGAATCTTTGTCCTTCCTCGAATTTTGCCATCTCATCGGTAAAAAATTCGGCAATAAATTCGCCCTCCCCAAAATGGAATTGCCCAAATTTATGTTATACCTTTTGGGGTGGACACAAGGGGTGAGCTGGAAGTTTGTAAGGCTGAATGTAGGTATTCCCATCAGGTTTGACCATTCCAAGAGCATAAAATCCCTTGGGATGCAATATCTTCCCATGGAAGTAACCGTAGAAGATCAGGTGAACCAGTTATTGGAAAGTGGGGTAGTCTGATAAACTGCTCTCATTTTGTCCGATTGCTGAAAAAAGACACTTCATTCAATTTTTAAATTTAAAAATGACATGACAAAAACCTTCGACGATATTATTAACCATCGCCGTTCTGTCCGATTATTTGATCCTGAAATTCCCTTTGATTCAGAAGCGGTACTGCGCAGTATCCAAAGAGCCGTGCTTTCTCCCAATAGCAGCAACATGCAGTTGTGGGAATTTCACCACATCAAAGATCCCGAACTGCTTAAAAAAATGACACGGTATTGCATGGGCCAGAATGCCGCCAAAACTTGTAACGAGATCGTCGTTGTAGTGGCGAGGAAGGATTACTGGTACAAAAGGGCTAAGGCCAATTTGTGGCATGCCATTCCTGATTTCCATTCAACACCCAAAAACTCTTACTCCAAAAGACAGCGCAGGTCACAAAAATATTACCAAAGGATCATGCCGGCGATCTACATTGATCTTATGGGATTGCTGGGCTGGCTGAAATTCGCTGCTGTTTCGATCCGTGGGGTGTTCCGGGTTACTTATCGGCAGGTGAGAAATTCAGATGTTAAGGTGATGATCCATAAAAGTGTTGCCCTTGCCGCACAGACCTTCATGCTGAGTATGGCCGCCGAAGGGTACGATACCTGTCCGATGGAAGGACTGGATAGTGTAAGAATTAAAAAAATGCTCGGATTGCCTCCTCGGGCAACGATAAATATGGCTATTGCCTGTGGTACCCGTAAGGAAGAAGGGGTTTATGGCGAACGGTTCAGGGTTCCGCTTGAGGAAGTTTATAAGATCCATTAAAAAAACATCTCCGGGATTGCAATTGCTTTTTCCCGGAGACATTCCACTTTAATTGCCTTACCGTTAATGCTATTTTTTTACCAGGTAGGTTGCTTTTACAAATCCCTCCAAATCACCGTATTTTACTTTCCACCAGTAATTATTCGTTTTTTCCAAAAGTTCAACCTCGTCATCCGTTCTGAATCTTAAAATAATACTTTTGCTGTGGTCGGGGCCAGTACGCAAACTCGTACTTCCCGTCAGGGAATAAGTACCGAGGGAGCGTTGAGCATGAATGGTTTTTTCTTTTGAAAAATCGGTAATTTCCGCAATAGTGGATTCCACGGCGATATCTAATAATTTTGGATCCTTCAGTATTGGCGTCAGGAAGAAATAAAGCGTTAGTGTATCAGATTTTCCCGTGATGAGGCCCGGTGAATATTCTTTTTCCAGCTTGTGATATCCCGGTTTTTCAATGACTACCCTGTGGGTATCAATGCGGGAAATAGGCAGGGCAAAATATCCGTCGGTAGTCAGTTCTGAATGAACGAGCACCTGGATTCTGCGGGATTTTAATTTATAAACATTGACTTTTACGTCGCTCAAAGGTTTATTGCTTTCCGAGTCGCTCACCTGGGCACGGTATTCGATGTATCCGGGAGGCAATCCTTTTGTTTCGGCGGGTTTTTCCATCTGTTTTTGTTCCGTTGCCGCCTCAGGGGATTTAGCCGTAAATTCATTTTCCGGATAGATGATTATAGGTTCCTGTTGAACGATCACCGGAGTAATAGTGGCTGGATCAACAGAAGGTTCCGCTGTTTTGCGGACAATGGCCCCTTGCCGGGTCTTTTTGCCAAAAATGAAATTAATCCCCGCCTGGCCATGGATTTTGTGTGATTTATCAGGGGAAACCAGGGAAATCAGGTTGTCGGTCATGGCATAAATCTGTACCGGGCCGAGATTGAAATTAACGCCACTTCCTATGTCAAAATCTTCATTTTGATATTTGGACAGAGCCACAGAAAAGCCTACATTCTTTTTATACTGGGTATTCAATGAAAGCGAGCCTCCGAAATTGGCCTGGCCGTTCAGCACATCCGAATGCAGTAATAGGCCTAGATTGGTGGCCGGTCTGAAGAAGTAACGGGCTCCCAAAAGATACTTTTGCCTCAGTAAGGACTGGTAGTTGGCGGGGCTATTGGCGATGATCTCATCGTCAAATAGGGCTACAAAGTGGTCAGTGAGCTCCTGGGTTAATTCCTCAGAATCCTTTGCCTGGAAAACGGTCGTTTCATCCAAAAGAGAAGTTTGGTAAATATGGTTTTCCCAGAAAAGCTTTCCAAGGTTCAGGGCGGCAAAAGACATCTCAAATTTCGGGGAAAAATGAACCACTCCGCCCAGGTCAACCGCAAAACCGGAATTGCCGCTTCCTTTGATCAGGTTGCCGGTTTTGGGGTCATTGTACATCTCCACGCCTGCGGTGAAGGCTTCGAGTTTTCCCTGTACACTGTAGCCTGAGTTGTCCTTTGAATAAAGTATATTGAGGTTTTGGTCGCTTATATGAAGGTTCGCTATGCCCTGGAGGTATTTTACATGTGCGCCGATGGAAAGTTTGGCAAACCTGTGGGTATAACCAAAAGAATAGGAACGATAGTGAGCCGCATCAATGGTCAACGGGTATAAAGGATAATTGTTGAGGGAAGTGGTTTCCGCGTTGTAATGATCGATAAACCCGAACAACGACTTCGGGTAATACACCTCACTTACAAAGTGTTCCTGTAGGTTTACATGAAAGAAACCGGCTTTGTGCCTGAAGCCAAAACCCGCGATGGTGGCACTGGCAATGGCAGACAGGTTGTTTTCTGCCAGAAGGCTTTCACGTACGATGTTGTCCAGTGAAAAACCGCTTCTCAGTCCCATCTGATCGAGAATAGGCCCATCGCTGTACAGATCGACACTTGCGCCTGACAGCCCTGGCAGGATAAGATATCCGTTCATCCAGATTTCCTGGCCGGGATTTTGAAAATTAGCTTGCGGTAATTGTGAATTATTGTACAGCACGAAATTGTGCTGACTGAAGGTCGGTAAGGCCAACAGTAAAAATACAGAAATAGTAGTGACTATCCTGTATAGACCTTTCATTTCAGCGTGAGCAATACGTCCTCCCTCTCCAAAGAGACGGTTACCCGGCTTCTTTTTAAGTTTTCTCATTGTGTAAGTATGTTTTATAGCTCAATAAACAACAAAGGGCTCATCAAAAAACAATTGGAGCACTCAGCATATCAAGTTATAATATGAGTACGGTAGTAGATAGTCGAAGCTGGATCAACTCTAAAAATTAGGGGGGATAAGTATTTTTAGATATTTTAAGGGTTTAAAGATACCGGTTTTTTAGATATGATGCTTGATCAGCACCTGAAAATATTTTATTGGGCCTGATAGATCCTTTAATTTTAAGGGAATTTAAGGGTTTCGGGGATATTTATTTGAGGTAAATAACGAATCAACCCCCGGTTGCTATTGCACCGAGGGTTGATTTTTATTTCATTCAATTGGTAAGAATCTCTGTCTTTTACTTTCCGTTTTCTTCCCAAATCATGGCCAGGTGTACGATGGTTTCCACCGCCTTCTGCATATCCTGAACGGCAACCCATTCATGTTTGGAGTGGAAGGAATGTCCGCCGGCAAAGATATTCGGGCAGGGTAATCCCATAAAGGAAAGCCTTGAGCCGTCGGTGCCGCCACGAATGCTGGATAGAATCGGGGTCAGTCCGGTTCTGCGGATGGCCTGAATAGCATATTCGGAAACATGTGGATATTTGTCGAGCATCACCTTCATATTTCTATACTGTTCGGTGACAATAAAGTCAAAGGTGGCGTTGGGGTATCCACTGATCACTTCTTCGGTTATTTTCCTGAGGTAATCTTCGTAATCTTGCAGTTTTTGATCTACAAAATCGCGGATGATGAATTTTATTTCAGCCTCCTCCACCGAGCCGCTCATCCCGGTAGGGTGGATGAATCCTTCCTTGTCTTCCGTTGCTTCGGGGCAAAGACGATCCTTTGGGAGGCGTGCGATGATCTCGCCTGCGATTTTGAGGGCGCTTTCCATATTGCCTTTGGCAAAACCCGGGTGGGCGCTTACGCCGTGAATTAGAATTTGCACGGCATCCGCAGAGAAGGTTTCATTTTCCATGGAACCTGCTTCTTCCCCGTCCATCGTATATCCAAATTCAGCACCAAGGCGTTCCATATCCGCTTTATCCACCCCCCGTCCGATTTCTTCATCGGGGGTGAATAACAGGCGTATTTTTCCATGCTTAATTTCGGGGTGTGACATGAGGTGGTGGGCTGCATCCATGATTTCGGCGAGCCCAGCTTTGTCATCGGCGCCCAGGAGCGTCAAACCACTGGCTGTGATAATATCGTTACCGATCTGTTTGGCAAGTGCGGGATTCTTTTTAAAGAGGATCACCTGCTCCGGATCATCCGGCAGTACAATATCCGAGCCGTCATAATTTTTGTGGATCAGGGGTTTGACATTCGTGCCGCTGCTGTCCGGTGAGGTATCCATGTGAGAACAGAAACAGATCACGGGAACTTCTTTTTCCGTATTGGAAGGAATGGTGGCATAAATATAACCGTGTTCATCCATTTCTGCGTCCGAAATACCTATCGCATGGAGTTCTTCCACGAGTATTTTTCCTAGATTTTTTTGCTTTTCCGTGGAAGGGCAGGTGGGAGATTCCGGATCGGATTGGGTGTCGATTTGTACGTATTTCAGGAATCTTTCGAGTACGGTATAGTTGATATTTAGACTCATTTGTGGATATAGATTTTACCGGGTACGTTTAGCCGGAATGTCAGAAAAAGTATTTTTTTAGATAGAGGCAAATATAAGGTAAAGCGGTGAAAAAAAAGGTTTAAGGAGGATTTTTATGAGGGATTTTTGTTTTGTGGAATGAAGTGGGCCGGAGCGTATAGCGGAGGGCGACGCAGGGACGAGTAGGGCAAAGGATAGGAGCGTAGCGGATAGCCTGGCCACCAGCGCAGCGCAGGGGTGACCCCTGAATTTCGGTAGTAATTGAACGGGTAAAATTATCAATCTTCAATCCACATTATTCAATCAACAATCCTTACCTTCGCAAAAAAAGAATAACATCATGACTTTACTAAAAGGAAAAACGGCCCTGGTGACGGGTGGTTCCCGGGGTATTGGAGCAGCTATTGTGCGGAAATTTGCTGAACAGGGCGCTGAAGTGGCATTTACTTACCTTTCTTCTTCCGAGCAAGCGGAAAGTATTGTGGAAGAACTCAAAGAAATGGGGGTGAATGTAAAAGCTTACCGCTCTGATGCGAGTAAATATGACCAGGCCGAAGCATTGGCCAATGCGGTTATTGAAGATTTTGGCAAAATTGATATCCTGGTGAACAATGCCGGGATCACGAAGGATACCCTGATGTTGAGGATGAGTGAGGAGCAGTGGGACCAGGTGATCGAGGTGAACCTGAAATCAGTTTTTAACCTGACGAAACACGTGATACGTCCGATGATGAAAAACCGGGGAGGTTCTATCATCAATATGAGTTCCATTGTGGGGATTACCGGAAATGCGGGGCAGGCAAATTATGCGGCGTCCAAAGCCGGGATCATCGGTTTTAGTAAATCCATCGCACTGGAAATGGGCTCGAGGAATATCCGCTGTAACGTGGTGGCTCCCGGGTTTATCGAAACGGACATGACGGACGAACTGGATGAGAAGACCAAAGAGGCTTATTTGTCCAATATTGCTTTAAAACGCCTTGGAAAAGCGGGAGAGATCGCTGATGTATGTGTTTTCCTGGGGAGCGATATGGGGACTTATATTTCAGGGCAGACTCTCAGTGTTTGCGGGGGGCTGAATACGTAAAAAGGCTAAAGATTAAAGGCTAAAGATTAAAGGCTAAAGATTAAAGGCTAAAGATTAAAGGCTAAAGTGGAAAATCCTCCGGGGATAAAGGAGTTATTGTCGGGAGTATTTCCTGTTTTTCGATGAAAAATTTCGATTTGAGACCCGGTAAAAAACAAATTCATGCAAAAATTAAATTTATTATTAATCGTAATGCTCGTTGGATGGATGACGGCTTGTTCCAATAATCAAAATGCGGTGGAAGGGGAAACAGCGGCGGGTGTGGTAGATTCTACCCAGGCGAAAGTTCAGCAGATGCAGGAGCCACGAAATTCGGAGATCAATACAGAGGGTCAAAGACCCGAGGTTAAGCGTTCCATCATGAGGCTGGAAGATAAAAGCGACAATGTTTTTTCAGGTGATTTCGCCTATATGGCTGACGCGGCTTATTTCATCAATTGCAGTACGGGTAGCCGGTATTCCGTGGTGATGGAAGGGGCTTTTATCGACCTGGAAAAAGCCTACCTCAAGCTGGTAGGGGAGGAAGCCGGCAAACCGGTTTATATCGTAGTGGAAGGGGAGTTGAGGCCTAATTCAGGAAAGGAAGAAGGTAGAATGAAAGGTTCCCTTAAGGTTTCAAAAGTGATTGGGTTGACGGATGAGGCGAGTTGCGCATCTGTTATTTCAAAACTGGGGGGCATGTATACTTCTTCCCTGGGTATTGGCACTTTTACCAATTGCAAAGGGAATGAAATTTATGCCGTTCAGCCATCGGGGGCTTTTGAAGGGCTGAATAAAGCCTATCTCGATGCGGTTTCCGTGGAAGGTAAAAGCATATATGTCGAACTTTACGGTTTCAGGAAACCGATCAAGGCTGAAGCAGAGGGAGCGCCCCAGACAGGGCTTGTCGTAACCCGTGTGATTGGTTTTGATAAGAGTTATTCCTGTGAATGATTTTTCATTCCTCAAACCAGGTCAAAAAGGTTCTGCACGCCTATATCTCTTGATTTGTTGAATCCTTCGGCGTAATCAAATCCGGCATGGCGGCCGTAGGTACGGGCTTTGCTGCGCAGAAATTCCAGGAAGTCCTGTCCTGAAATGGGAGAGCTTTCCTCCTTTTCATATTCTGTGGCTTCTGGTGCAAAAAACTGGGAACGGAACGCCAGTACCAGTTCCATCTTTTTGTCCATATAATCAGAAATATCCACTACAAAATCAGGTGCCAGGTTAAAATCCTGGATGTAATGGTAAACGGCTTTTGGTCGCCATTTTTCCTGGGAGATACCGGAGTCGTTTAAAGTTTCAATTTTGGCGAGTCCTGCAAAAAAGCAGGCATCTGCTATCAGTTTGGCGGCTCTCCCATGGTCAGGGTGACGGTCTGAGAGGGCGTTGGCCAAAACGATTTCAGGTTTACAGGAACGGATGACTCTAATGATTTTGTTGATGTTTTCGGGGTTGTACTGGAAAAATCCGTCTGCCATGGAAAGGTTTACGCGAAATTCGGCACCCATCATCTTTGCCGCATCGGCGGCTTCGCGGTCTCTGATCTCTGCACTGCCCCGGGTGCCTAATTCGCCTCTTGTCAGATCGAGGATGCCTACTTTTTTGCCCATTTGAATATGGGAAAGGAGCGTTCCTGCACAGCCCAATTCAACGTCGTCCGGGTGAACACCTATGGCTAGAATATCTATTTTGGTCATTGTCTTCTTAATTTGTGAACAAAACAAAACAAAAAAAAGAATGTTTCCTCGTTTTATGATCATTTTTACGCATTATGACTGATTAGGTGACCATTTGCTGGTTGCTGGTTGCTGGTTACTGGTTACTGGTTGGGGGAATGTCAATGCCTAAAATAGCTTGACCAATTTTAATTAATTATAAATCAAATTGTAATTCAAGTTGCATTGGATTATCTAACATTTTGTTTATTGTAAAGACTTCCATTTCGGGTCTTTCTTTTTCCTTTAGGTCTTTGATATATGTTTCATAAACCATTGGTGTCATCTTTAAAGAATTGTGTAAACGGTTGTTGTAGTTTTCAACAGCCATGGCTACTCGTTTCTTTAACTGTCCAAAATTTTGGATACTCCACCTTTTGAGGTATTCATTTTTTATGGTTCCATTTGCCCGCTCGCAATGTGCATTTTCAAGTACGTTAGTACACATACTGATCCTTATGCCATAGGATTTAAGTAAGTTCGTATAATCAGTACTCGTATATTGCGAACCTCTGTCAGAATGATGAATCAACTCATTATTATAATCATCAATGCCTCTGAGGTTGAGTGCCATTGTTAATGCAGCAATATTATTCTCTGACCGCATATTGTCAGAAACCGAATATCCTATGATCCGTCGAGAATAAACATCCATTATTAATACAACGTAATAATGCTGTCCCCCTAATGGAAAATAAAAAAGGTCACTAACCCATAATTGGTTGACATTTGTAAACCTCTTTCCTATCAGTACATTACCATATTGACTTCCCTTATCGCTGTAAGTAGTCTTATAGGGACTTTCTAAGGCCCGTAAACGATAGCCTTCGCGTAAACCTAATATTATAAAAGCATCCCGTCCAATGCCTTCTGGTTCGAACTGTTCATATATCTTGCGCAGGCCCATCCCCGGATGCATCTCCCTAATCTCCTCAATAAAACCTATGTAAAGGGGAGCTTTTAATAATTGCTCTCGTTCCCGTTTCAGGGCATCCATATGCCCTTGTTTGCTGATCCCCGATAAACTGTATAATGTCTTCATTTTATATCCGTGTTCGTCAGGGTGTTTTCGGAACCATTCCAGGGTTGGAGTACGTACTTTTTTTTTACATCATAACCCAGATCTTCACTCGCAAACTCGTACCCCTTCTCCAAGAGATCTATTGTCATCTGTTTTTGTCCGATTATGCGTTCATATTCGGACAATCGTTGCATTAATATTTTCGTCTTTTGTGCTTCACTTTCCATTTGTACTACTGTCTTTACTTCTTTTGTACTGTCAGAATACAAATATATCCATTTATATACACTTGTTCGTGATACTTCATATAGCTCACATATATCTCGTACCTTTATTCGTCTTGAAACCAGGTCTTTAACTTTGCTCCTTTTAAAGGATTCACTGAAAGTCCTATTGCTATTTGGTTGTTTTTGAAACTTTTTGTTATTTTTGTTTGCCATGTTTAGTTGACTTTTTTGGTCAAGCTATTTTAGGCAATGACAGAAACTTGAATAAAGGATCGTTGCATTGTTCTTGGGCAAATGACTTTATGAACTATGTGGCTATGTGGTGTCTGGTTGCTGGTTACTGGTTACTCGTTGCTGGTTACTGGTTACTGGTTTCTCGTTGGGGGAAACTTGAATAAAGGAGCGTTGCATTGTTCTTTGGGCAAATGACTTTATGAACTATGTGGCTATGTGGTGTCTGGTTACTCGTTGCTTGTTGCTGGTTACTGGTTACTGGTTACTTGTTGAGGGAAATGGCTTTGTGTGCTATATGCCTATGTGGTGTTTGTGCTGGTTACTGGTTACTGGTTTGTCGTTGGGGCAAATGACTTTATGAACTATGTGGCTATGTGGTTGTAGTATGCTTATCGTTTTAATCGTTCAATTGAATGCCGGGTTGATCCTCATTGGCCAGTTTTAAAAGGGCAAAGGTCATTTTATGGATGATGTTGTTCATATTGGGTAAGTCCAGCTGCTCTACTTCGTCTCCAGGCTGATGGTAATATTTATAATTGGTGAAATCAAAGGAGCTAAAGGTGTGGGAGGGGATATTCATTTTTTTAAAAAAAGGAAAATTGTCGGAGCGGTAAAACAAGGCGTATCTGCTTTCTGACTCCAGGAATCGGACAAATTCATCCCCGGCAAGATCATTCAGTTCTTGAGCCATATTCGATTTTTTATAACCTGTCATATAAACTTTACCCGGCTGATCGGTCAGCGTTTTGCCTACCATTTCCATATTGATGACACAAAGTGGTTTTATCCCTTCCCGTTCCAGTTTTTCCGCCAGGTGGGCAGATCCTTGGATGCCTTTTTCTTCGGCAGAGAACAGTGCGATGAGGATACTCCTCCTGGGGGTAAATTTTGCGGCGGCGGTAGCCATTTGCAATACGGCCGTGACGCCGCTGGCGTTGTCATTGGCCCCGTTGTACACCATATCCTCTGAATTGTCGATCATGCCGAGGTGGTCATAATGGGCACCGATCAGAATGTATTCTTTTTCAATGGATTTATCGGTTCCCGGGATTATCCCTACAATATTGTTTGTCAGGGTTGATCCGGAGGTAAATTCATCCCGAAAGGTTTCGCCAAAAAAAGGATTCACACCAGCTTCCCGCAGATAAGTTTCTATAAATACCGCTGCTTTTTCTATGCCTGCCGTGCCCACGTTACGCCCCTGCATTTCATCAGAAGCTAAGGTGGTGATCAATCTTTCCGTTTCCTGCAACGGCTGGATGGATTCCATGGATTCAAAATTCAGGGATCGGGTGGTGTGGCAGGCTGCCAGGAGCGTTAAAAAGAAGCCTAAGGCTATTATTCTCATCATTTGGAAAATTCGTTATTTTGTTAATAGATCGAAGTGTTCTTTGGCCAGGAGTTTGTTGATGAACCGTTCATCAAAAAAACCGGCCTGCAGGAGTAATTTACTAAATCCGGGTTCCATGCCGCTGATAGCGAAATAAAAAATGAACAATAATTCATAGGTGGAAAGGACCGATTTGAAGATGCCCAGAAAAAAAGACTGTTCCATCTTTTCTGCAAGAATGTACTCCAGGATGAACCTGACCGTTTTCAGGTATGGGGTCATCCTGGAGAATTTGGTGTCGAAGAAATCACTGCAAAAATCCTGGATCTCCAGTGGGGTCTTTGCGCCAAAGGTAGCCTGATCCTTGAACCCGTATTCAAAGAATTCTTTGTAAATTTTTATGATGGCATCAATGCCTTTGAAAGTCTGGGTCTCTTTTTGATCGTTATAGGAATATTCAAGGGTCAGGGTGATGTTGGAAAGGTTGGAGTAGTGAAGATCGAGCAATTCAAAAAAGTTGTTTTTCCTGAATTGCAGTTCATTGTTACGAAGTTCCGGGAGTTCTTCTTTTAGCAGGGTATCTTCTTCCTCCATCCTGTCGATGATGTCAATGAGGCCGATTCTTATTTTGTTAAAACCCTGTTCTATGGCCGCATAAGGCAAAATGTTTTGGCTGGCCATGCGATTCAGGTCGTTGTACTGGCTTTTGAAACTGACGAATTCATTCATCAGGATGGAGTCTTCGCTAAGAACTTCCTCAATGGATTGCAAACCATAGTTTAGCCCAAGGGTGATGCGGTGCTTCAGCTCGCGTTTGAATGTTTTTTGGTCCATGCTTGCCAGGTTAAGGTGAATAATGTTGGTAAAGATAGTTTATTGGTCGGGATGTGGAATAAATCGGTTTGGGAATTTTGTTGCTTGATGCCTGAGGTGACATCTTCGCCGGGTGGGTAATGAGGGCAGGCAAAAGGTGTCATCTCGGAACCAGGATCAGGATTTAAAGGGTTTTAGGATGGCCAGGATTCAGGCGTTTTTTTCTTTTGATGAAATTTGGACTTCCTTACATTCTCGCATTAAAAAACAGTCAAACCTATCCCCTGGACAAGCCTGACTGTTCCATTTAAACCAATTAAATCAGTTTAGCTATTAAGCCTTACAGATACTCAGCCAGAAAATGGTAAAACTTATCTTTTATCCCGGCAAATATCTTCCGGAAAATAATCATCCTTTCATTCATTTCCTCATGTTTGGAAACGAGCAAATCTTCGTTTCCTGTTTCGGAGCGTACATATTCCACCAAAGTATGTTCATGGCTGTTGACATCATGTTTTAACTGGTCGATCACTTCTTTCTCACGAATGAATTGATTTTGGAATTGTTCCAGGCGTTTAAGCATTTGCGGGCTTGCTTTTTCAGAAACGAGATCCGACAAACGGTTTTCATAAATCTGGATTTCGTCGGCTACGAAAAGTAGTTCATTTTTCCAGACTTTGTTTTCATGGTGCAAATTTCTTACGTCAACTTTTTCTACAGGCATTGCTAAAAATTTTTTGTGAATCAAAATGGTCAATTCTTTCCTTCCCAAGTTGATTAATTCCTTCCAGGAAGCGCATGATTAAAATCAAGGCATTCAGGTGACTTTTATCAGGAAGGCGGGTTATCCGAAAGGGCATTTCAATTTTTAAAATTAGAGGTTACGGTTTTTAATTTATTTAACTTACTTTTGGGCTGATTTTTAAACTAGTCACTGGTTACTGGTTACTGGTTGTTGGTTGCTTGATTTTGAACCAGTAACGAGAAACAAGTAACCAGTAACGAGAAACAAGTATCCAGCAATATGAATTTACACGAATATCAAGGAAAAGAACTGCTCAAAAGCTATGGTGTTGCTATCCAGGAAGGCATTGTTGCAGAAAATGTAGCCCAGGCTGTTGAAGCTTTTGAAAGCCTCCAGGAACAGACCGGCACCGCTTTTGCCGTCGTTAAAGCTCAAATCCATGCCGGTGGCCGTGGAAAAGGTGGGGGGGTAAAACTCGCTAAAAACATGGACGATTTGAAGACCCATGCCGGAAACATTATCGGGATGATGCTCAAAACGCCCCAAACTCCGGGAGGTATGAATGGCGAAGGTAAACTGGTAAGAAAAGTGCTGATCGCCGAGGATGTGTACGCTCCAGATTTTGACGCCTGTAAAGAATTTTACGTTTCAATCCTGATGGATCGTGAACGCAAATGTAATGTGATCATTTATTCCACAGAAGGAGGAATGAATATTGAAGAAGTTGCAGAGCAAACACCGCACCTGGTGCACAAGGAATACATCGATCCGCTCATGGGGCTTCTGCCTTTCCAGGCCAGAAAAGTGGCCTTCAACCTTGGATTGAGTGGCCAGGCCTTTAAAGAAATGACCAAATTTATTACGAATTTATATAAAGCCTTTGTGGGATCTGATGCTTCTCTTTTTGAAATCAACCCATGCCTGAAAACAGGTGACGATCATATTGTTGCAGTGGACTGTAAGGTTACACTGGACGAAAATTCGCTTTTCCGCCATAAGGATCTGGAAGCATTGAGAGACACCTCGGAAGAAGATCCTACAGAAGTGGAAGCAAAAAGTTACGGTCTCAACTTCATCAACCTCGATGGAAATGTGGGATGCATGGTGAACGGCGCCGGTCTGGCCATGTCCACCATGGATATCATCAAATTGTCTGGCGGAGAGCCGGCCAACTTCCTGGACGTAGGAGGTACCGCTGATGCTGCACGCGTTGAACAGGCATTCCGCATCATCCTCAGAGACCCGAAGGTGGAAGCTATCCTCATCAATATTTTTGGGGGCATCGTTCGTTGTGACCGCGTGGCACAGGGCGTTGTGGATGCTTATAAAAACATAGGGAATATCAAAGTGCCGATCATCGTCCGGCTCCAGGGTACCAATGCCGATATTGCCAAGAAGATTATCGATGAATCAGGTCTTTCCGTACACTCGGCCATTTTGCTGCAGGAAGCAGCCGATCTGGTCAAAAAGCTGGTCGCCTGATCAGGGTTAAATTAAAACCCAACCTGAATCCCGAATTTTACCTGAAGGCAAAAATTCGGGATTTTTTTTTGTAGCTTAAATTATTTATTAAGCATATTCGACACCTTCACACTGACCAGGCCATGCTCAATGGCATAAATGATCAGGCCAACGGTATTCTTGGACTGGGTCTTTTCGAGCATTTTATTTCGATGCCCTTCCACCGTTCTGGAACTGATGAAAAGTTTATCGGCAATCTCTTTATTGGTGTACTGGTCGCAGATCAGCAAAAGGATTTCTTTCTCCCGTTTGGTCAGTTCCTCTACGAGAACTAAAGTCCGGGGTTTCCCAAACAACATCCGTTCGCGAAGGAGTTGAACAATGTAAGAATTGTAATGAAAGCCTTTATCCACCACGTTTTGGATGGTTCTGATCAATTCATCTGGATCGACATTTTTAGGCAAAAATGCTGATGCCCCTTCCTCTACCAGCCTAAGAATCATCGAAGCATTGTAATGAGAAGTCAAAACGATTACCCTTAGCTCGGAATATTTTCCCTGTAAGGCCTTGAGGGTATCCACACCATCCATGACTGGCATCTGGAGGTCGAGTAAAATCACATCGGGAGCCTTTTCCGTTGTTTCCAGCTGATTTAACAATTCCTGGCCGTTTTCGGCTTCAAAAACCACCTCGCACTCATCACAATCGGAAAGAATCATTTCCATTCCTTTCCGGAAAAGGGCCTCATCATCGGTAATGGCAATTTTATATTTTTTATTCATAAAGAGGGATCCTTATTTTTATTTCAGCACCTTTTGACAATTCACGATTTATTTTCCAGCTACCATTCAACACCTGAACCCTGGTCTCAAGGTTATTGAGGCCAAGGCCTTTACTCAGGTCTTCCCCGGGAAAGCCCACCCCGTCGTCATAGTAATCCAGGCAAAGCAATTTTCCTTTTTTTTCAAAATTTATGCTTACAGATTTTGCTTTGGCATGTTTCAAAGCATTTTGCAACAGTTCCTGAACGATCCGGTACAGATGTAACTGTTGCATATTGTCCTTTAATTTCCATTCGAATGCACTATTGATGGCCAATTTAAATACTCCGGTCCTGTTGATTGAATTTTCAAGGTCTTCCATCGCGCTGTGAATGCCAAATTTACTCAACACCGGCGGCATCAATTCATGTGAAATATCCCTGGAAGTCTGGATGCTTTCGTCCAGTGAGGATTGTATGTGATCCAGTATTTGTTCAATATCATTCCCTTTGGCGATGGCTTTTTTGAGCAAATGCAGGTTAATATGGATTACATTAAGCTTAGATCCGACATCATCATGAAGTTCCCGGGCAATGCGATCCCGTTCCTTTTCCTGTGTCTGAACGGTACTTTCAAGCAATTTTTTCTGAAAATCAATTTTTATCTGTTGATTGTTTAATTTTTCCGTTTGAATTTTTTTCTGTGAAGTACTGAAAAAAATGATCAATCCAAATGCAAACACTAGCATAATTGCCACGGAAACCACAATGAATAAAATAAATTCATTATCATTCATGTAAAAGAGAATAATTTAAAAGGCCAAAAGGTTTAAAAATATTCTTGTTTTAAAGTTTCCTTGTCGTCTTTTTTATCCGCAATAATCCATCCCAAAATAGCGATCAGGATAATGACCTGGGCAATAAAATTGAGGGATGCATTGACGAGCCAGAGGGCTTTTTGCGTTTCGATTTGTAATAGGGAAATCTGGTTGCCAAACAAATATAGGAATAATGATCCGGAATATTTCAGCAGTAAAGCAATAAGGAACATTTTCACCATCCCCCTGTCTGCATAGGGATAATTACGGTGGGTGAAAAAATAAAATGCGGCAAAACAGCCCAACATGAATACCAATTGGACTGGCGTTCTGGAAAAGCTGTTATACTCGTCTAACGGCTGAATAAATATGGAATTCAATATAATTAAAATGCTTCCAATGAAAATGATAAGGCCAAAGGGCATTTTCCATTCAAAAAGATCAAAAAGTTTGGCAAAAAACAACCCGATGAGGACAAATTCGACCAAGGTATAAAGGTGGAGAAGATAGAGATTGTTATTGCTGTTTTGGAAAACAAAAACAAGAGAATAGCTTAACAATTCAAACAATGCCACGGCCACTACATAAGCCCCAAACCTCCTGACAAGAATACTGAAGCCCCTGTTTTTTAACAAAAAGACTAAAGCTGTAAGAATGCTGATTCCAACAGTAAGTGTCAATAAAATTTTATCCGGAGTAATATCCTTCAAAGCTGCATGTTTTAGTGACAAAAAGGAGGGCATGCCGTAGATAAATCGTAAACGTAATGCCCTTTGTTATAATTGATCATATCTTTTCCCGCTTTCACCCCAACCAACATCAGCTTGGCATTATAACCTCCCTTTTCATTGGATTCAAGTCCGATATAATAACGAGCACTATCGGGCCTTTCCCCCAAGACTTCCGTTAAATCGATATCCGGTAAATTAAAAGCGTACAAACTGTCGCTGGCCAGCCAGGTGGCTCCATGATTTTTCCAGTTGGCACTCCATACTCTAAAAGTATCTAATGAAATGGTATCCATTGTTGAACTCCTGAATGTCTTTTGATTTTCAGTCAGACCAGACTCCTTTTCGGAAGGGAGATTGGATTTTTCGGCGGATTGCTCCCCCTGGTTACATGCATAAACCAACATGACCATGCAAAAGAATACAAGGCGAATGGTTAGATTTTTCATTTTGATTAGGTGTTTTAAAATGACAATTAGAATATTTAAAGACATTCGATTCTAAACCCTAAACCTACAAATTTTTGTCTGAAAAAATGTAAAGCATCCGAATTTTCGACAAAAACAACCCATATTTTTAAATTTTTCACAGCCCAAATACCCATTACCCGGGTGATTTTTTCCCAAAACAGGTATTTATACGGGTTCGCCCGAAGGTAATTAAGTATAAGTTTGCATGTAGTGTTAATTGGAACATTATAATAAAACCGAGAACTATAAATGTCAAACACCCATTTACCTATTACCAATCTCATCCTGGAAGGGGGAGGCGTTAAAGGAATTGCTTACGTAGGAGCACTTGAGGTTTTGGATAATCTTAAAATGCTTGACAAAATTGAAAACGTGGCAGGCACTTCAGCCGGTGCCATTACCCCTTGGCTGGTTTCACTCAGGTATACTGCGGCGGAAATCAAAAAAAATGTTTTTGACCTCGATTTCAGCTCTTTTGAGGATCATAAAAATCCGCTCCGGATTGCCACAAAATACGGGCTTTTTACTTCAAAACCAAAACAACGCTTATGGAACCATTTATTGGAGAAATCATCCTCTTTGCCGGCAATTTTGCACCCAAAGGCTGGTCGTTCTGCAATGGTCAGTTGTTGTCTATTGAGGTGAATGCAGCCCTGTACTCCATACTGGGTACAAACTTCGGGGGCAACGGAACCACTACCTTCGGGCTTCCGGATCTCCGGGGAAGAGTCCCGGTACATCCGGGTTCAGGAGTGGGCCTGACAAAAAGAACTCTTGGTGAGACAGGGGGCACAGAAACAATAGTCATCCGGCAGGATCAATTGCCGGTACATTCCCATGCGGTTTCTTCCACCATGGATATTCCAATTGTCTATGAAGAAGCGGAAATGAGTTTTACGGCCTCGGTGCTGATTACCCGGCAAAGCGCAAATTTATGGGCAGACAGCCAGTCGGGAAAAATATCGTCCAAAGTATTTGAAGAAGTGTCTACCGAATCGTCCGGAAAAAACCAGCCCGTTGACCATATGCCGCCCTTCCAATGTATCCATTATATCATTGCCTTACAGGGAATTTACCCGGCAAGAACCTGACCCCAAAAAAATCATGAGCAAAGATTAAGCAACATTCATTTTATTTTTTTACTACTTAAACCTATATAATTATGGATCCTTTTATTGGTCAAATTCAGGCCTTTGGCTTTAATTTCCCACCGCGTGGATGGGCATTTTGCGACGGGCAAATACTCTCCATCGCCCAAAACACAGCCTTGTTTTCTCTTTTGGGCACCACTTTCGGAGGTGACGGACGTTCCACCTTCGGATTACCCGAACTCAGAGGTCGTTCGATCGTGCATGCAGGTCATGGCCCCGGGTTGAGTGATATCAGATGGGGAGCAAAAGGAGGGGTTGAAACGGTAACCCTTTCGGTGGCCAATATGCCTTCACACAACCACGCCACTGTAATGAATCTAGGCGGCACAGCCGAAGAATCCGGCGCCGGTCATTTCCTGGGCTCCAGTGGAACGTTATTTGCAGAAGATGCTGCAGGTACAACCCTTAATGCCGGAGCCATTACTTCTGGAAATAATGGCGGTAGTCAGGGTTTCAACAACAGGAACCCATACCTGGGTATTTACGTAAGTATTGCCCTTGTTGGAATTTTCCCTTCCAGAAATTAATCGTAATGAATTTGCTCCTCTGTTACTGTAGCAGAGGAGTAATCATTTTTTGATCAGCCAAACGTATTTTAAAACAAACAAAATTATACTTATGCAAATAATTGTAAAAACAGCTCCTGAAGAATTGTTACGCGCCCGTAAATGGTGGCAGGATCTGGAAATGCAATGGAAATTCGCCTATAATGAAGCTGTCTTTGGAAAAGGCCCATCCATTGAACCGCCAAGGGACGAAGAACTGATGCTTCTCCTGATCCAGGCAGACACCCTCCGGTTTGCAGGCCCCCTGGCCCAAAATCCCAATATTTCAAATCCGCTGACGAACCTCTCCGGCCTCGTTCCACTTTACCATCTGAAATATCTTTCCCTGACCCACATGAAAATTACCGGGCTCACGGAATTAAAAAGGCATACCCAGATGGAATATTTGTTTGTTTATGACAACCAACTCAAATCTCTGGACGGCATAGAAAACATGTTCAATCTGAAAGACCTTTATTTTCAGAACAATGACGTAACCGACCTGATGCCTATAGCACGACTTACCAACCTTCAGACCCTTTACGCCTCCAACAATAATATCAGCAAGATCAATGGTCTTTCCGAAAAGCATGGTGATCATTTGTGCAAATTTTACATTTTGCCCAACGAAAACCTGTCCGACCGGGAAATCATAAGAACCCAAAACGAGATTGGCATCATTTGCAGAACAGGATGACCTTCCGGTCGTCTCCAAAATATACGTTTGGAAATTTTGAAGTCCGGGTCATTTATTAACCCGGGCTTTTTCCAGGCTTTTTTTCAACAAACCATTTTATTACACCAAAAACTTTCATATCATGAATCCTTTTCTTGGTCAGATTCAAGCGTTCGGTTGCGGATTCGCCCCTCGGGGGTGGGCTACCTGTGACGGGCAATTACTGAGCATCAACAATTATTCAGCGCTGTTTTCCTTGTTAGGCACTACCTTCGGCGGAGACGGGCGCTCCACTTTTGGGCTGCCAGATCTGAGGGGACGCTCCATCGTGCATGTTGGCTCCGGGCCAGGGCTGAGTCCCATTTCCTGGGGACAAAAAGCGGGTTGGGAAACAGTTACCCTTTCAGCAGCCAACCTGCCTTTACACAATCACCCCACCGTTATGAACCTTGGTGGAACAGCGGAAGAATCAGGTGCCGGGCATTTCCTTGGCTCCAGTGGCACGTTATTCGCTGAAGATGTAGCAGCAGGCAGTACTTTAAATGCAAATGCCATCACTTCCGGCCAAACGGGAGGAGGACAAGGCTACAACAACAGAAATCCTTTCCAGGGTATTTATGTCTGTATTGCCCTTGAGGGAATTTTCCCTTCCAGAAGTTAATTTATTAATCAAAAACAAAATCTAATTATTATGGATCAAGCTTTTATTGGCCAAATTCAGGCCTTTGGATTCAATTTTGCGCCCCGGAACTGGGCCTTTTGTGATGGTCAGTTGATTGCTATATCACAAAACACAGCCTTATTTTCTCTATTGGGCACTACCTTTGGAGGAGACGGGCGAACCACTTTCCAGCTTCCTGATCTCAGAGGAAGGTCGATTGTACATGTAGGAAATGGCCCCGGACTGAGTGATATTAGTTGGGGAGAAAGAGGAGGAGTGGAAACGGTAACCCTTTCGGTGGCCAATATGCCTTCACACAATCACGTAACCACCATGAATCTCGGCGGCACAGCTGAAGAATCCGGCGCCGGTCATTTCCTGGGCTCCAGTGGAACGTTATTTGCAGAAGATGCTGCAGGTACAACCCTTAATGCCGGAGCGATCACCTCTGCCAATAATGGCGGTAGTCAGGGTTTCAACAACCGGAATCCTTTCCTCGGAATTTATGTGTCTATTTGCCTGTATGGCGTTTTCCCTTCAAGGAATTAATGCACAAACAGTTCATCCCGGATTTTATCTGACCAGATGAAATTCGGGATTTTTCTTTAACAAAAGAGATAAACCGCAAAACCTGCCTAATGTAAAAACAGGTAGAAATACGCTTTTTTCTGTTCCTTCCTTTGCCCAACTTTACATCGAAACAAAACCCGAAAAAGGATCCATTTTTTCGAGGGCTGAAATATTTTATAACCTTTTGGAAGTAGGTGAAAAACGCCCGGGTTTCCTTTGATTTTTTTTCAAAAACACCCCAAAAAATGCAACCTTAAAAAGGATTCACCGTAATACAGACGAACAGGTACAATTCAAATCGAAAAACCTTCTTATCTCCTCCCCCTATTCAAATAGGTTCACTTTTGTTTGCAGTGGATCTCTAAATGGTTTTTTTTAACATTTACACAGACACATTTGACTTTGTTCCCTTTTGGGAATACGTACCGAAGAAACACGAACTTAATGACCAATAAACAAACCACCTGAATGTTTTTTAAATCAATTACCATGCAAAAAATTACTTTGTTCATTATTATGTTCCTGGCTTTTTGGGGAACAATACACGCACAGAAAGTTGCTATTATAGGCTACAATGGCACTACCAACGATGGGTACAGCATTGTTGCTCTGGAAACCATACCTGGTGGCACCACTATTTATTTCACTGACAAACCCTATTTGGGAAGTGGTTCTTTTGGAATAAATGAAGGGGCCTGGGCTTACACAACCCCCGCAGGAGGATTGTCCCTGGGGGATGTCGTAGTTTTTACCGAGTCATCAACGAATAACATGACGATGATATGTAATATTGGGGGGACTGACGGATCCGGTGCCACCTGTGGAACCTGGGGTAGCCTGAACGGCGACGTTTCCTTAGCCAGCACATCGGCCGAAACCATTTATGCCTATGCCGATAATAATAATGATCCCAGCTCCGGAGTCACTGAAATATATGCTGCTTTAATTACCTCAGGAGCCATTGGCAGCGATGGAGCTACGAACCCTTTAGGAGAATTTCCTAACGCGGTAATTGTAGACAACCTTAATAGTGATATCACTATAGATTATATTGATTTTAAGAACAGCCTTCGCTCCAGTGTAGGAGCAAGTAAAGCTTCCATCATTGCGGCACTTGAGGGCCCTGCCAGTAATTATAACCAGGGTACTGGTAATACGGCGCTTTCCAGGGTCCCCTTTACGGCTCCCTCCAACCCGGTTTTAACGATGACCGGCCCAACCAATAGTCCGGTGATCGAAGATAACGGCCCCAATCTTAGCTTTGTATTCACCCTTACACCTGCGCCTTCAAGCAATGTAACCATCAATTTCAGTGTGGGAGGAACGGCCAGCTTCCCTTCTGATTATACTGCCTCCGGTGGAACCATATCGGGCGCCACCGGGACCATAGTGATTTCCACTTCAGGTACAGCTACTTTGACCCTCAACCCGGTAGAAGATAGTGTTTTAGAACCTTACGAAACAGTAACCATCACCCCGACCACCGGAACAGGTTACGATCTTGGGGGTGGAGGAGCCACCGGCACCATTGCCAATGACGACAAATTGGTTTCCTGCCCATTGGTAGCCATCACAGGTGTCAACCATACCGATGCGGATGGCTTTTCCTTTGTGGCCCTGACAGATCTCTCAGCAGGATCTTTTGTCTATTTCACAGATGCTACATTTAATAATACCTCCTTAAAATATACTGTTGCCACTGATGCTGTTTTAAAATGGACAGTTCCATCAGGTGTGCAACGCGGAGATGTTTTCGTGGTGAAGGAAACATCAAACAATAGCAATGCGTACGCTTTATCCTGTTCAGATGGCACGGGTGCAACTTGTGGCACGCTGGCCAATATAGTAGCGGATTTTTCAATAGCTACAAACGGTGCGGCATTTTCTGCTTACGCAGATACCGACGATGACCCTACCAATGGCATTTCTGAAATATATTCTGTTTTATACACAGGAACAAGCTCGGTTTCAGGTGGCAATATTCCAGCAATTGAAGATCCCTTCACCGTTTATTCAAAAGCGGTAGTGGTGGATGGATGGAGTGTTTTGGATGGTGCGCCCAACAGGACAGAATACAAACCTGGCCTCCGGAACGTAACCGTTTCCCAAGGGAATTTTGAAGATTTAAGCAAGTGGGATCACGGTGCGGCCAATGCAGACCTGTCCACTACCCCATTTAGCAATATTATCATTTGTGAAGGAAATGTAAACCCTCCAGTAACCGTCACCGTTTCTCCGGCATCCGTTGATGAAGATTCCGGCACCCCTATCGTCTTTACTTTTACGCTGAACGGTCCTCCGATGGGGGACTTTGATGTCAGCTTTGATGTATCGGGCACAGCCACCTATTTGACGGATTATACGGTTACCACCCAGATAGGCAATTCTTCTTTCAATGGGACCACCGGGGTAGTTACCATACCCAATGTAACAGGCAGTAATACTATTACGGTAACCCCGATCGGGGACTCTGATCTGGAGCCGGACGAAACGGTCATCCTTTCCATTGCCAGCGGTGCCAATTACGATGCCGGCAACCCGGGTTCGGCCACAGGCACCATCAACAATGATGATGTTGGACCGTCTACCTGCCCACTGGTGGCCATTACAGGAATGAATCATGTCAACCCTGATGGTTTTTCTTTCGTTGCCCTGACCAATATACCAGCGGGCACCGAAATTTATTTTACCGATAAACCTTTTGATAATAACACCTTCCTATTCGGGATAAATGAAACCGTAGTCAAATGGACGGCTCCTTCCGGAGTGAACCAGGGCGATGTGTTCTTTGTCAAAGAAACGGCAGAAAATGTATTTTCCCTGACTTGCAACAGCGGCACCTGTGGCACCTTTTCCCTGCTGGCAACAGAATTTTCATTTGGCACGGACGGGGACGAATTGTACGCCTATCTGGATGATGATGACGATCCTGAAAACGGCGTAACGGAAATAATCGCTGCCCTATACACTGGTGCATCCGGTGCTCCTGGGGGGAATATTCCTGCCTCCGAAGATCCTTCCACGATTTACCCAAGTTCCATCCTGGTAGACGGCTTTTCGGCTTCACAACCCAACAGAACGGAATATAACCCTGCGGGAAGAAATGTCTCCGTTGTCCAGGCAGATTTCCAAAATACTACGAACTGGCTTCACGCCCAGGGCAATGCTGATCTGTCAACGACTGCTTTTGCAAATATCGAAATTTTACTATCCATTTCCTGTCCTGCCGATCAGCTTTCTCTCGAAGGATGTAGTCCCTATTACGTCATCCTGGCCTCCAGCCTCCCCTATTCGGAAACGGCACAGACGATCAGTGAAGCTGATTTTCTGGCGGATGGAGGAACCATCAATTCAGGAGGAACCATTACCAATATAACTTATATGGATGCCGTATCCGGCACTTTCCCGTTTACCGTAACAAGAACTTTTACCGTAACGGATGAATGCCCTTCCACAACGACTTGTGAGCAGACGTTCATCATTGACGATACGATGGGGCCGAATGGAAATGTAACCCTCCCTCCCTTAAATTTTTCCTGTCCCAGTGAAATACCCGCTCCGGACATTTCTCTTGTGACAGGCTTTACCGACAATTGTACGGCCACCTGCGAAGTCTGGATCAATGAATTGCATTATGATAATACAGGGACTGACGTTGGAGAATTTATTGAAGTAGCGGGGCCTGCGGGAACTGATCTAAGCAGTTATTCCATTGTCTACTATAATGGCGCAAATAGTAATACTTACGACTCTCCTCAGGTATTGAGCGGCATTATTGACAACGAAAGTACCGGTTTTGGTGCGCTTTCCTTTGCGAAAACAGGCATACAAAATGGAAATCCCGACGGGCTTGCCCTGGTCAAGAACGGAACAAATGTAATAGAATTCCTCAGTTACGGGGGTGTTTTTACGGCCAATAACGGGCCCGCAGCTGGTATGACCTCAACAGATATCGGAGTGACAGAACCGAACACCCAGGCTATTGGCGAAAGCCTCTCCAGAAATGGTACCGGAGGAAAAGGCATAGACTTCACCTTTGCCGACGGGCCCCAATCGCCGGGAGATCTGAATCCATTACAGACCATGACCCCCGTTCCCTGCGGTAACGTGGTCACCGTCACCTTTTTTGGAGACGTAAACAATGGCGGCGCAGGATCTGCGGGCGACCCTCTGGTCATTACCAGAACTTATCATGCTCAGGACCCTGCAGGCAATGTAACCCCTGTCACCCAAACCATTACGGTGATCGACAATACATTACCCGTTCCTGTCTGTCCTGCTGACATAACGGTAAATAACGATTCAGGAATTTGCGGAGCTAACGTATCTTTTAGTGTACCGGCGACGGATAATTGTGGCACAGCTATTGTCACCTTTTCTCAAAATCCGGGAACCATTTTCTCCGGAGGAATGACTAATGTAACAGCAACTGCCACGGATGCCGCAGGTAATCAGGCAACCTGTTCTTTTAAGGTTACGGTGAATGATAATGAAGATCCCGATATAAATTGCCCTGCAAATATTACCGTTGGTAATGACACTGGACAATGTGGAGCGGATGTGTCTTTTGCTGCCACGGCGACCGATAATTGTACAGCGGTAACCATTGACTATTCAATACCTTCGGGAAGTTTCTTCCCGGCAGGTTCTCCTACTACCGTAACGGCTACGGCAACTGATGCCACTAATCGTACAGCCTCCTGTACTTTCACCGTTACCGTAAATGATACTCAAGCCCCGGCAATCACTTGTCCCCAAAATATTACGGTAGGCAATACTCAAGGAGAATGTGGAACAGTGGTGAATTATACCACTCCCTCTTCCGATAATTGTGGCGTAGTCAATGTCACATACACTAACAACCTCGGCAACACAGTCGATCCAGGAAGCTTTTTTCCTATAGATACTTTTACGGTTTTCGTTAGGGCCTTTGACCTGGCGGGTAATAACACTTATTGTAGATTTCGGATAGAAGTGATTGAGGACAAACCGGCAGTGGCCGTATGTAAAACAGGCCCGGTAACCGTGGATCTAACCAGTGACGGAAACACTATATTGAATCCTGCCGCGATTGACGGGGGTTCCTATTCATGCGGAGGTTTCACTTTAAGCGTCCTTCCAAATGTCTTCAACTGTGATGACGTTGGCAGTACGGTATCAGTTACCTTGACTGCAGCAGATAATTTTTATGATGTTTATTCACCCCCAACCACCTGTATGACAACGGTAACTATAGCAGACCCAAATGCTTTCTGCTGTGCTCCACCCGATGCTATTTGTAAACCAGCAACCATTTACCTGAATGAAGACGGACTCGCTTCCCTTTCGGTGGATCAAATTAATGATAACAGTACAGCTGATTGTGGATTTCAATACCCTATGACCCTCAGTGAGTACATTTATACTTGTAGTGACATGGCCCAGTATATTCCTGTAACACTTACCGTTACTGACATCAATGGGGCCGTTGATGAATGTACAACTACCGTCATGGTGATTGATAATATTCCACCGAGTATCGAGTGTCCTGCTGGTTTTAGTGTTAATAATGATCCGGGGCAATGTGGTGCCTTAGTGGATCTTCCCTGGCCAGCCTATAATGATAATTGTTCCATTGTCGCCCTCGGCTTCAGAAGCATACAAGTCGATCCGGATAACGGAAATGCGGAGATCGGTAGTTTTTCAGATTGGTTCAACATTCCATACATTCCTTATGATCCGCAAATCACCCTTGGTGTCGGAACGTGGAAGATAGAATGGAGGACACAGGACCAGTCAGGTTTATTCGATTACTGTGATTTGATCATTACTGTGAATGATAATGAAGACCCTGCCATTTCCTGCCCAATTAGTCCTATATCATCAGGCACCGATCCGGGTGTCTGTGGTGCGAATGTACCCTTCAATGTCAGTGCTACGGATAATTGTGGCGATGTAACCGTGGTCTGCACCATCGGTGGCGACAATGGCGGCGGCTCAGGCAACTGCGCTACCAACAACCTCAATCTCAGTCTGACTTTTGATAATTATCCTCAGGAAACGTCCTGGATGATCCTGCAATTGCCGCAAGAAATTATGGTCGCTTCAGGAGGCACCTATGGATCTGAACCGGATGGTTCCACGCTGAACATTCCGATCAATCTTCCGGATGGGGAATATCTGTTTTTGATCAAGGACTCTGCAGGAGACGGCATGTGCTGTACCTACGGCAGTGGTTCTTACGCCCTGTCCAGCAATGGACAGACCTTCGCCCAGGGAGGTTCGTTTTCTTCTTTTGAAAAGACGCCTTTCTGTGTGGAAACACCAGCACCAGGTGGCGGCCCGCTTACCGAGGTATCTTCAGGGGATTTCTTCCCGGTCGGAACGACTACCGTGACCTGTACGGCCACAGATGCAGCCGGCCTGACGGATGTTTGTACCTTTGATATTATTGTTAATGATACCCAGGCTCCATGGCTGACCACGCCTTGTCCTGGCAACATTACCCTTTGCGGAGCCCAGAATGTTTCCTGGACACCTCCTGCAGCGGATGACAACTGCGGTGTGGTTTCAACGGTCAACAACTACAACCCGGGAGACTTCTTCGCAGTGGGTACTTATACGGCCACTTATACTTTCTACGATGCCGCCGGCTTATCGGTATCTTGTAGTTTTACCATCACCATCAATCCGGTCCCTCAAGTGACGATCAGTCAGACAAACCTGCCGACCTGGTGCCAGGGCATCAAGGTGCTGACGGCCAATGTGCTGAATCCACAGGCGCTGACCTATCCGCTGACCTTTGCATGGTCTGACGGTTTGGGCGACAGCCCGACGGTTATTGCTCCGGCCAACGGCACCTACAGTGTGGTGGTAACGGATGCACTGGGATGTTCCACTGAAGTTTCGACGACCGTGAATGTGGATATTTCCACCCTGCTTTCTGCTTATACCATCATTTCCGGAAAGGGATTAGAGATGTATGAATCCGATGTGCTCGGTGGTGGCGTGGGCGTCAAAAATGCCAATGAGTGTGTCATTTCTCAAAATTCCTCCATCCTGACTTTCATGCGGGCGAATGCCGCCGGTGTGACGGTAGATGGCAGCAGTTTTGTGAACAATTTTATCAATGCGAACTTCAACGTGACATTACCTGCTTTCCTGAGCAATCCGTACAATGCTTTCAACAATATCAATGTACCGGCGAATGCTACAGTGACACTTTCCGGAAGCAATTACGGGTATGTAACGGTAGGAGCAGGGGCGACGCTGATCATAGCCAATGCCCAGATCTTCATAAAGAACCTGGTCACACAAAAAGATGCCACCATCATTTTCAATCAGCCGACAGAAATGAGAATCCGTCGCAAGATGAGCATCGGGCAGAGCAATACGGTGAATCCGGACGGTTATACCAGTGTGATTTATGCATCAGATGTGGTCAGTATAGGTCAGGGCTCGGTGGTCACCTTGAGCATCTATGCACCTGAGGGACTTAACGTAAGTGATTCCGGCGCCTCCCTGACGACTTACATGACGGGAATATTCATCAGCAAAGACGAGGTGGCATCGGATCATCATGTGATCTGGAACTGGAACCTGAATTGCAGTTACCTCCCAACGACCGGAGGAGGAAATATTCCTTTTGCGGCATCGCCGGATCAGGATGTCATGGAAACTTCCGTCACCACTAAAGAAGGATTGAATGTATATCCGAACCCGACATCAGGTATTTTGAATATTGATCTGACCAACTATATGGATCAGCCCATAGAGCTGGAACTATACAATACCCTGGGCGAGATCGTATGGAGCCAAAAGATCGCCTTGCTCGAAACTCCTATGATCACAACCGACATGACAAATCTGGCACAAGGCGTTTATTTGCTCCGATTGGCTTCCAACGGTGAGCAGATCAGCCAGCAGATCGTTTTTAGTAAGTAAATTGGTTTTGATTTTATATGAGGGGTGGATCAGTTGTTCGAACTGGTCCACCTTTTTTTAAGATCAATTACCCAGGAAAGCTTTAGTTGCAGACAAACCATTTATCCTTAAATCTTCCGTCCAATAATATCGGCTTAAAATCCAGGAGTTTCCAAACCTTTTTTATCTTCGTACATTAAGCAAATACATCATCCAAAACAACAACAATTATGAGAATCTTCATTATCCTGCTTTCCTTTATTTTCACACTACCCCTTCTTTCACAGGGGATCATTGATGAAATGGCTCAACTGACCTGTGAGTGCATGGAGGCCAAAGATTTGAAAAATAAATCCTCTGATGAAATAACGAATATCATGACGGATTGCCTTACCCAACACCTGATCAAAAATATAACCGCGTTCGAGGAAGAACTGAACATTGAAATAACAGACCAGGAGGCGATGCAAGCGGTAGGAGAAAAGATTGGATCCAAAATGGCAACCATTTGCCCCAATATCATAATGGCTATTGCCGGTTTGTCTGAAGACTTTGAGGAAACAGTGGATGAAACCAACACCGTAAGCGGAAAAATAACTTCCATTACCGGCACGGATTTGACCACTTTGACCATACAAACGGATTACGGAGTGATGGTATCCTTTGTCTGGTTAGGGTCTTTTGAGGGAGACGAAGCCCTTATCGCGCTAAAAAGTAAAATGATAGGAACGAATGTCACGGTCTGGTTTGAGGAATTGCCCATTTTTAATCAAAAAGACGGCACCTACGTACCTCAAAACATCATTACGGGGATTTCAATAAACTAAGCCCAAAAAATAGCCCATAGAAAGAAGCCACCAGCTTGTCATTGTGATTTGATAAAAATTAATCGCCTTATTCTACCAGTCCTCAACCATTAGTGACGGGTGTACTGTGTTTTGAATAGGTTGGATATTTGTTGTTCCAAAATGGTTTCAATTTGGCTTTCACTGGATTCTAAACCATCTAAACCACCCCGACCTGCCGGTCGGGATTTCGCCCCGGCATTACATGCACGGGATTTCGCCCCGTTCAACTGCGCTCAACTTGAACCACCTAAATTTATCCATTTTTACCCCTAGTTTTCCGCTCCAAGCCTTTCTATTTCATCCAACAACGCTTCCAGGTGCCTGGCATCTGTAAAGGGGGATCCCAAGGTGGAGCGTAACCATTGTCTTCCGTTCAGCTGTGTTTGTACAATGTAGAATTTCCCGCTTTCGACGAGCCTTTTCCTGATGCTTCTGTTCAACTCATCCAGGGCTTCTGCAGACCATCCTTTTTTTACCAATCTAAAACAAACAATATTGCATTCCGGCTGAACGGCCAGTTCAAAAAATTCCCGTTTCGCGATCAATTGTCCAAAAAAGGCCCCTGCATCGCACACCTGGGTGACAAATTCATTAAAAAGCTCCTGCCCGTAAGTGTGAAAGAGGCTGTACACCTGTATCGCAAAGGAAGGTTTGGTACATTCAAAAGTGCGCAGGCCAAGGTTGAACCACTCTTCTTCGGCGGTCTTATTGAACAGGTAAGAAGCTTTTTGAGAAAAAGTCTGGTAAGACAGCTTTTTGTCCCTGAACACTACGGCAGTGGTCACTACCGGAGTGAGCAGCATTTTGTGGAAATCCATGATAACGGAATGGGCCTTTTCCACCCCCTTTAGTTTATGCTTGTATTTTTCAGAAAAACATAAAGCTCCTCCGTGGGCACCGTCTACATGAAACCAAAGATGGTGTTTTTCGCAAAAACCGGCAATGGCAGAAAGGTCATCAAAAGAACCGGTAGCCGTAGTACAGGCGGAACCGACCACAGCAATAACTTGTTTTCCTTCATCCGTTGCCTGCTTAAAATAATCTTCCAACAAATCGGTACGCATGCGAAACTGATCATCTGCCGGGATTTTTATGATACCTGCTTCTCCCCATCCCATGATCCTGACGGCCCTGTCTACAGAATAGTGTGCTTGTTCTGTGACCATGATGGCGAGGCCCTGGGTGCTTCCTTCCTGCCACACATTATTTTTTGCCATAAAACTGCGGGCGGCAAGCAGGGCGGTCAGGTTGGCCAGGGTGCCTCCTGAGGTGATAAACCCTTCCGACTCCTCCGGCAATCCCATGGCCTGGGCCACTTTTCGGATCACCGCAAATTCTATCATGCTGCCGGGTGATCCCATTTCGTAAATACCTGTACCGTTATTCAAAAAGTCTGTCAGTAAATTGGCGGTCACGGCAAGGGGGGCCACAGGAGACAGCTGGTGCCCCATAAATTGAGGAGAATGAATATGAATGGAATCTTTGAGAATCTCCTCAAATAAGGCAGTTGGGTTTTCTTCCTGTTCCCCTATTTTTTGTTGCCATTTTGCCAAAGCTGCTTCCGGTGATTGCCAGTCCAATACAGGCATATTTCCTTCTTTTCGTACCTGTTCAAAATAATCGGCCAGCATATCGACCAATTGATGGGCCTGTTCTCTGAAAAGAGAAGGATCCAGTGCTTTTTGTAGTGGTGATTTCATAAATTAGGTGTAAATCAAAAACGGCGACCGAAAACCGGTCGCCGTTTTTATTATTTAACTCAATAAAGTAAAATTTTTATTGCTCTTCTTCTTCAAGAGAATCTTTGTATTCCGTGATCAGTTTTTGCATAATTTCATGAGGCACTGCGGCGAATTCGCCAAAAGACATATGAAACTTTGCACGTCCCTGAGTCAGGGAACGCAACATGGCCGAATATTGGTAGAGTTCAGCCAGGGGCACTTTGGCCAGAATTTTCTGATAGTGGCCGTCTGCATCCATCCCTTGTATGATGGCACGACGAGTCTGAAGGTCTCCCATCACATCCCCCATGGTGTCATCCCCACACAAAACTTCCAGGTCGTAAATAGGCTCCAGCAATTGCGGGCCTGCATTCACGAAAGCATTTTTAAAGGCATACCCTGAAGCGATGAGAAAGGCAATATCCTTGGAATCAACCGGGTGCATTTTACCGTCATAGATACACACCCTGATGTTCTGGCAATAAGACCCGGTCAAAGGTCCTTCTTCCATTTTCTGCATGATTCCCTTCTTAATGGCGTTGGAGAAGTTGGCATCAATGGAGCCCCCGACAATACACCAGTAGTAGGCAAGTTTACCGCCCCATGGAAGTTCTTCCATCTCGATTTTCCGAACAGAAAGGTCCGCAGGATCAGGCATACCTTCGTAATAAGGCTCAACACGCATATGCACTTCGGCGAATTGCCCTGCCCCCCCGGATTGTTTTTTATGGCGATATTCCGCATTGGCGGCTTTGGTGATGGTTTCCCGGTAGGAGATACGCGGTTTAGTGAAATCCATGACCACACCATTGAGTTTTTCTACGCGGTATTTGACCAGATCAAGGTGCAATTGTCCCTGTCCGTGCAGCAATACCTGCTTTAAAGCTTTGGATTGTTCCAACACCAAAGTTGGATCTTCTTCTACCAAAACGTGGAGGGCTTTGATCAATTTTTCCATTTCGGCCTTGCCCGGAGGCACAACCGCTTCCCGGACACGTGGTTCAGGGAAATGAATTTTCTCGATTTCCCGATCGACCCCTTTAGTGTTTAAAGTATTATTGGTATGAGAATTTTTCAATTTAACCGTTACCCCGATATCTCCTGCCCTGAATTCTTCCACATTGCTTCGATCTTTACCATTGGACAGGAAAAGTTGGCCAAAACGTTCAGCTCCCCTGTTTGACATATTCACTAATTCATCCCCTGCTTTGAGTACGCCGGAATAAACTTTAAAGAAAGAGACATTACCCACTCTTGGTTCAGAGACGGTTTTATAGATAAAAATGGTCGTATCGTCCCCTGAATTGCATTCCAGCGTGCCTCCGCCCTCAAGTCTTGCGGCAGGTCTGTCAGCAGGAGAAGGACATATATCGTTGATGAATCCCATGATCCGGCCACTTCCCATATTTTTGGTGGAAGAGGCGATAAAAACAGGGTATAATTCCTGGTGGGCGATGGCGATACGTAGGCCTGCTGCAAGTTCTTCTTCGGTCAGGGTTCCTGCTTCGAAGAATTTATTCATCAGTTCTTCGTCATTTTCCGCGGCAGCTTCCACAAGTGCATTATGCATTTCCTGGGCCCGAGCCATTTCGGAATCGGGGATGGGCTGTTTTTCCGGTTTTCCTCCGTCTTCTGAAAATACGTACATCGTCATACGTAAGGCATCTACGATGGTATTAAAACCGGTTCCCTGATTTAAAGGGTATTGAAAAGGAATTACCTTATTTCCGAAACGGGCCTGAGCCTGTTCAAGAGTCGTTTCAAAATCAGATTTATCGTGATCTATCTGGTTGATAACAAACATGGAAGGTGTTGAAAATTTTTCCACGTATTCCCAAACCAGCTCGGTACCCACTTCCACACCATTCTTTGCATTGAGAATCATCACCGCAGTGTCGGCCACTTTCATGGCAGATACCACTTCCCCTACGAAGTCATCAAATCCCGGAGTATCGAGAATATTAATTTTAGAATCCTTCCAGTTGGCATGGATTAAACTGCCAAATATTGAATTTCCTCTCTCTTTCTCTATATTGGAATAATCGGAAACAGTATTGCCTTCCTCTACAGTCCCACGACGAGTAATCTCACCTGCCTCAAATAGCATTGTTTCTGCAAAAGTCGTTTTTCCACTTCCCGGATGCCCGAGCAAAACTACATTCCGAATGTCCTTGGTGTCGAAGCCCATATCGTTTGAATTTTTATGTTGGTTAAAATAATTTTCATTTTGTGGACCGGGAAAGGTTCGCAACAGATAAGAACAGTTCTCGGCTTGATCCAATGACTGTCTCTTTTGACAGAGGGAGGGAAGGCAGCTGCGAATAACCCGAAAAGGATTTTTGCTTCAGGCTGGACCCTCTTTTTAAATTCGGTTGAAGGTATGAAATATGTAAAAAAATACAAAACAAAATAACGTATAAAAAGCAAAAACAACAGTTGTGTCATTTTGGGCCATTGAGAGTGAAGGCGTCATGGATAAAACCAGGATCATTTTACATAAAAGACATGCCGTCACATTTTAAACTTTTGATAAATAAGGTATATTTGAGCCATCATTTTGAATACCCGGTAACATTTGAATGGGTAAGCCGGTAATTCAAACTCATCTTTCCAACCACAAAAATAATCATGAAACCACTGGTAATTGGCATTACAGGAGGAAGCGGAAGCGGAAAAACCCTTTTTATCACGAAATTGAGAAAACGGTTTGGGGAAGAGGAAATTTGCCTGATCTCCCAGGATGATTATTATTGTCCCAAAGAAGAACAGGAAACGGACGACAAAGGAATCATCAATTTTGACCGCCCCCGGTCTATTGATAAGGATGCCTTTTACGACGATATCAGGGATCTCATGAAAGGCAATGTAGTTCAAAGGCCGGAATATACTTTTAACAACGAAAAGATCATCCCTCAAATGCTGACCTTTAAACCCGCCCCCATCCTGTTGGTAGAAGGTTTATTCGTCTTCCACTTCAAAAAGATCAGGAATATCCTCGACCTGAAAATCTTCCTCCATGCCAAGGAAAACCTGAAAGTCATCCGTCGTATCAAGCGGGATCAAATTGAAAGAAATTACCCCCTGGATGACGTGCTTTACCGCTACCAGCACCATGTTTTGCCTGCCTATGAAAAATACATCGAACCCTATACCCAGGAAGCGGATATAGTGATCAATAATAATGAAAATTTTGAGATGGGCCTGGAGGTATTGGCCGGGTATTTGAAAAATTACCTGTACAAACAGCAGAAATGAACCGGCTTGAATAAAAGGTTAAAGACTAAAGGCTAAAGATTAAAGTAGTTCTTTGGAACTCTTTGAACCACTTTGATTTTTTAACCGTAAAGGGAGCAGAGAAAGCGCAAGAACGCAGAGAATTTTTCGATAATTCTATGGATATTTTTCTATTGAATTTTCCTGGTTTGCATTAAAAAGTAAAATGTAAAAGACTGAAGTGGAACCATTTGAACCATCCCGACCTGCCGGTAGGATTTCGCTGCGCTCAACTTGAACCATTGGAACCATCTAAAGCTCCAACATCCCCTCCGGCAGTTCCATTAAAATAGCCTTCTTACGCTGATCAATACCTTTAATAAAAACATCATTTAAGGGAATTAAAATTTCCCGCTCATTATAGTCCACAACGGCCATTATTTGCTGGGGAAACTCCAGTACTTCTTTGATTTCACCCACTTCCTTGCCTGACATATCCACTATCATATAACCGGGCAGCAGGTCGAACATATCTTCTACACGAAGATCTTCTTCTTCTTTCTCTGACATATCTTTCTCCCGCATAAACACAGGTCGGCTGGTCAAAGCGCTGGCCTCTTCCCGGGAATTGATGTCTTCAAACTTAACCAGCAGCATACTGCCCCCGGATTTGATCTCTTCCACAAAATAAGGAGTTTTCCTTCCTGACACCTCAAGGAACAAAACATCCGCTTCCTCAAAATCATCCCAGTACTCATCCTCGATGTTGAATTTTATCTCTCCGCCCACGCCGTGGGTCTTTAAGGCAAATCCTATTTGTATGTATTTTTCCATGATTGTTTAATCTACCAAACCGATTAGCACTTTATAATCGTCAAACGGAGCATCCCCGTCTTTCATTTCCAGTATTTCCATTTGCTCAGTCCCGTAGGTGGCTTCCAACTCGGCAATAGTATGCCTGCAACGGATCTCGAGCAGTCCTTGTTTTAGCTGCCCCATTCGCCACAGCAGGGTAGCCTCCATACGATCCATAATGCGCCTGTTGACTTCCTCCTGATTCGCATCGGGCGCCACCGCGATAGCCTCTTTAAAAGCCTCCGGGTTCCTGGCAATCATCTTCCCGTTTTCTATGATAAAATAGGCGGTTTGCGTCCATTTCTCTTTCGAGGGCAATAACCTGGCATAAAGCACGAGTTGAAGGTCCTCTTCGTTTTTTAATTCGCGCTCCCGTCTGCTGCTGCCTCTCCATTTCAGATCGACAATGGCGAAGGTATTCTCTTTTTCCAAAACCAGGTCTGCCCTGCCCTTCACTTCCATTTCCGCAAAACTGCCTTCCAGTGGTTTTTCAGTTCCCACCACTTTCCAGCCGTTGGATCGGATCATCGTCACGAGGCTCCAGGCTGCGTATTTGAGTTTATTGATAAACGCCAGTCGTTCGGGTTCCCTGCCGTACATGAGCAGTACAGCGCCTTCTTTGACCAGTAAAGCCTGCATCTCCATTTCCACCATTTTTTCAATCCCGGCTTTGTCGAGTTCCCTGATTTTTTCAGGATCCTCGAATAATAATTCAAAAAAACGATGAGAGAGATTACCGAGCAACCTGTTATCGGAAACTACGCTAAGGATAGGCGACTTCCTCAATTTGGCTTTATGTTGAAAGGCCCATTTGTAAGGATAATAAAAAAGCGCATCGAGCCCGGTGATCGTTTCTTTTTCCCGTTGTTGGGCCAGGATGTCTCCGTTCAATTGAATAAAGGCTTTTTTCTCCCCTACCCATCTGCGTTCCAGTTTAATTTTTTCAGGTAATTTGAAAGTTTGTCCAATTTTGTCGGGCAAGGATGCTTTATCGATATCCAAAGTAATCGGACCAAGGTCGCCGAAAAGCGCTTCAAGATTTCCCAAAAGGGGATGAGGATGCACCTCACTGCCTTCATTGGTGGCCGGCAAAACCAGGATAAGTTGATCACGCGTTCGAAGCACCGGCTGTTTTCGTTGCCACAGTAAAAGGGCATTTTTATCCGAGGCGCTTTGTAAAAAAACGCCCTGTTTTTCCAACCAGTGGTTCTCCTGTTTGTACCAGGGTGAGAAAAAATGTTCCTGCTCGGTCTGGGTAAAGTTCCACCACAGCAAATTCGAGGTGTCGCCGGCTATTGCTCCGGGGAACCGAACATAATCGAGCCGGCCCACCTGCTCTTTTTGAATCTGTACCGGGGCAGGTTGATAAATGGTACGAACGATATATTCAAGTTGCAGGCTTGACAATTCTTCTTCGGGAAGGGCTTGTAGCAATTCACAAATGCGCCGCGCCTGTTCACTCAATACGATCAGTGTTGGATTGTTTCCGCCGAGTTCTTCAAAAATGGTGAGTGCCCAATCCTTCAGATAACTATACAATTCTATAACCTCCATTTTGGGAACGGTTTCCGTAATGTGGTACCGCTGACGGTCAAACCAAAACCTGTATTGATGCCGGATATCATTGATGCCTTTGTGTCCTTTTTCTTCCAGTTCCGCAAAATACTGATGGATCATTATTCTCCAGCTGTCGCCGTGTAAACCGGGTTTTTCGGCCACCTGCTCGGCAATTCTGCGGGACAATTCGTCTTCCAGTGGTTTGACGGCCAAAGAAGCGAATTCGAGTATTTTAAAAGGGTCAGCAGGGTTCCACAAAAACGCAGGAATTAGTTTCAGTATTTGTAGTGAAGGACGGGCGAGAGAGGCTGATTGAATGCCCATGCCCGGAAGCCCTTCCTGGATAAAAGCATTGTCCAGGGTGCCACTTTTTCCGGGCACGAGACACAAAGGCCTGTAATTTTCATTGGCCCTCAGGAAATGCGCCAGCCAGGTAGCCATACTGCTTTCCGTTTTCCCTTTAATCAAAAGGAGGCTGTTGTCCCCCTTGAGGGAGGCTTTTCCAAAAGAAGGATCGACCAGGCTTTTTCGAAAAATGGCCAGGTCGCTGTCACCGCTGATTTCCGGCCAAGGAATGTGACTGATCTTAATTCCCTGTTCAGTCATTCCTGCGAATAATCGTTGCAAATGAACGGGCAACAACTCCATGGGTTCTAGATGAAAAATAGTCGAAACCGGTAACTTACCCGCACCGAATTTTTCCATCACTTTTACAAAACGATCGGCATAATCTGCTGTCAGTTGCCTGGGCAGGCCGGCAAAAGACTGCTCGATTTCCGCAAGTACTTTAAGTCGGATGGGTGGGTCATGCTCAACCTCAAAATCCCATCCGGCGAGCAAAAGTTCATCCCTTCTTGCCAGTAATTCCTGGCTGGTAGCAAATTGGCTGGCCTCAAAAGAAGCCTTGTAAAAAACATCAGGATGATCTTCCAGGTAAGTCAGCAGTGCCTGCCGGTATTGTTCAATGCGAAGGTGTTCCGTGTCTCTCTGGGGATGCGCCAACCCAAGATGCCGCTCCAGGAAACGCAACAATTTTTCGGATCCGGCAAACAGAATCCCCCCGGTAGTCACCTCTCCTGTCGGATATACACGATCATCAAAAGCCAGTCCGAAAAATATAGTCATCGCCATAGTCAAAAAACAGAAAATTTGTATCCGCGTAAATGTAACGGAGTCATTTGTTTCTTTCCGTAAACTTAAGATTTTATTAAACTAACTCTGATATTTAATCCGTATTTTTTAAAATCCCGGATAGGGGTTACCCATACTTTTTTTGCATCTTTATACCAAATCATAAAAATTAAACAGATGAAAAAAACTATTGTACTTTTTATTTTCTCCCTGGTATTTATGGCCGCTGCAACAACGGCAATGGCCGTCCATCCTGTCAACAGGAATACAACGCCTACTTCCGTTACTCAACCCCACAAAAAAGCATTGCAAAAGCAAGCACGGATGGAAAAACGTGCCCAGAAGTTGGAAAAGCGGCTTGCTAAAAAATCCAGTACCAGCGGAGCCGGACTGGTAATTGTCGGACTAATATTGCTGGCCCTCGCCATTGCCCTGGGGGTGGTAGCATTGATCATTTCCCTGGCAGGCATCATCCCGCTTACAGCAACATTACTGGCTCTCGCCGGGGTTGGACTACTGGTATGGGGTATCGTTGAACTCCTCACCTGACGCGGGGTCTCCGGACATAAAGTTTTGCTTATTTTTTGATCCCCTGGCTTTATCTGACAAATGCCCTGTTCAGGAGCGTACTGTTCCTGCAGGGCCTATCATTCTAATCGGATTACTTAATTGGACAAATGCCCGGGCATGACCTGCTATTCCGCAAAAAAACCTTAATCCTTTCATCATTCTGTCCTTTTACCTTTTGCCTCTACGTCCTTACGCCCCTTTATCCTTTTGCCTTTTTTCCATTGTTTCCTAAAAAGAGTGCCACACAATTCAGCTTAAAATTATATCTTTGAAGAACAATTTTGAACCACAATCAAAAACCCAATCATGTTTAAAAAAATTATTGACGCCATAAAGCTGCTTTTCAGTTCCATTTTCGGTGGAGGGAAAAAAACGCCCACCAAAATTGAAACGGAAGCACTCACCAATGCACCTCAGGATGCCGCAGAAATCAAACCGGATACGATTGTCATGGTCTCCAATGAAATGGAATCAGTCATCATTCCTCCGGATGATAAAGGACCTGAATTCGATGCAGATCTTTTTGAAGAGGTTACCGACCCCATTGTAGAAATTGTTCCGGAACCGGTACCTGCAGTGCCTGACCCGGAACCAGAACCAGAACCAGATCCGGTACCTGTTACAGATTCGGAACCTACACCGGCTACTACCCATACTCCCAGGTACCTTTGGTGTCTCGACAATGGCCATGGAAGTAAAACCCCGGGGAAACGATCTCCTGTTTTTGATGACGGGGAGACCCAGTTTTTTGAATACGAATTCAATCGGAATATCGTTGCCCGTATCATTAAACAACTGGAAGTGATCGGAGTAAAATATTTCAACGTGGTGCCCGAAGTGGATACGGATAACTTTCTTGAGGGACGTGTCAACCGCGCCAATAATAAAAAATCAGACCTTCCAAAAATTTTCCTGTCTGTGCATTCCAATGCGGCCCCTGCAGCCAGCAGCACTTCATGGGCGGCAGACAACATCAGCGGTATTGAAACCTGGTTTTTCCACAATAGTAAAAAAGGACAAAAAATCGCGAGTATTTTTCAAAAGCACCTCCTTGAAAAAACGGGATTTCAAAACAGGCATATAAAATCCAAGCCAGACAAACAGTTTTACGTGTTGCGAAAAACCAAAATGGTCTCTGTGCTGACGGAGAACGGCTTCTACAACAATAAAAAAGAAGCCGCTAAACTGATAACAGATGAAGTGCGCCAGAAAATTGCAGACGCTCATGTGGCGGCTATTCTCGAGATTGAAGAAAATGGAATTTAACCCATTGTCCGGTAATTAACAAGATCTTAAGGTTTCGGTAACACATCATTTGAGAAAAAAGCTTATTTTTGCTGATGGTAATCATTTTTTAAATTCATAAAATTAAAATCCGATGAAGAAGTTCATTTTACTCCTCGCATTTTTCGGTGCCTTCGCTCTTAATTATTCTAACGCTCAGACTGCTTCAACTTCTAATGAAGCCACTGTAATGGCAGCTGCAGACAAAGCCGCCGCCGCTGATGCATCAATTGTTGTTAAAACCTGCGAACACTCAGGTACAAAAACTTACTACAAAAAAACTACTGCCGAAGAAACGGGTAAAGTGACTTTGACCAAAGTGACTTTTAATGCAGCCACAGGTTCTTTTGGCACCATGCCCGCTCACGGTGCAGGTTGTTCTGATGCCGCCAAAGCAAGCTGTGGATCAAAAGCAGAAGGCGCTAAATCAGGATGTTGCGCTGGTGGAGATAAAAGCTCCTGCTCAGGCAAAGGAAAAGTGAAGACAAAATAGAACCGTAAAAAATAAAAAAATCCCGGATTTTGTCAAGTGGCAGGATTCGGGATTTTTTTATGTACGTATGGATAACCTGTGATTTCAAAAATACTATTTATCCATTTGAGAATACATGATTCCATTCCGGTAAGCTTTGAGCGCCTGTTTAACGGTGCCCGTAATGTTCCTGGGAAGTTCATCGAGCGGAAACCATTTTACATCAGCAAATTTATGAGGCTCCCTGGACTCAATCTCCCCTTCCCATTTCTTTGCCTTAAAATACAAAACAACTCGCTGCTCTTTTCCTTTATTTTTTTGCATTACGTGAACCAGAGACAAATCCTTTTCCCGGATGATAATCCCTGCTTCTTCGTAACTCTCCCGTATCAGGGCTTCCAATGCATATTCGCGGCTTTCAACATTCCCTCCTACCAGCGTATAATTGCCTCCATTGGGCTTGGTTTGTTTTAACAAAAGAATTTTTCCTTTATGATACAGGATTAATCGTGCTTTTAACGATATTTTAAAATCGGGCATTATTTAGAATTTCTTTAAATTAACAAAAAGCATTGATAATCAATCGTTTAAAAAAATTGCTATTTTTGAAAAAGCCAAATTACTTTTATTTTCGCTTCTTCATGCTTAATATTGCATTAATACCAGCTACTCAAATAGAAATTTATGCAAATTTGTATAACTATTTGTAACCGGGATAACTGTTCACATTTTAAATTTACCTCAGTTCTATTCTATATTTAGGGTGAACAAGTTTTAATGAAAATATCAGCTTATGTATTCGAAAAACGTTTTAGCAACTATCGGCAACACTCCTTTGATTGAACTTAGGAGAGTATGTGAAAGCATTCCCGCCAAAGTATTGGGCAAAGTGGAGGCCTTCAATCCCGGTCAGTCAGCCAAGGATCGCATTGCGCTTTATATGGTTGAACAGGCGGAAAAACAAGGCAAGCTCAAGCCCGGAACCACTATTGTTGAAGCTACTTCCGGAAACACCGGGTACAGTCTGGCCATGGTGGCCGCGCTGAAAGGCTACAAATGTGTGCTCACGGTCACCAGCAAAGCCTCACAGGAAAAACTCTCCCTGCTTCGTGCTTTAGGTGCCGAAGTCGTTATTTGTCCTGCGGATGCGGAACCTGAGGATCCTCAATCCTACTATTCCCGTGCGGAGCAACTGGCGGAAGAAATCCCGGGTGCTTATTACCTGAGACAAAATTTTAACCTGGATAATTCAAAGGCTCATTACTATTCTACAGGGCCTGAAATCTGGAAACAAACGGAAGGCCGCATAACGCACTATGTTTGTTGCGCAGGAACCGGCGGTACCCTTTCAGGTACAGCTCAATATCTCAAAGAGAAAAACCCTGACATCAAGATTATTGGTGTAGATGCTTATGGTTCCGTACTGAAACATTTTTGGGAAACAGGAGAATTCGACGAAGGAGAGATCTACCCATGGAAAGTGGAAGGATTGGGCAAAACCATCATCCCCGATAACGTCAATTTCGACCTTCTCGATGATTTCATCAAAGTTACAGACCGAAAAAGTGCCCAGCGCGCGCGCTCCATGGCCAGAAAGGAAGGCCTCCTGCTCGGATATTCAAGCGGGGCAGCCCTCGAAGCTGTTTTTAAAATAAAAGACCAGCTCAAACCTACTGATGTCGTCGTCGCTTTGTTCCCGGATCACGGTAGCCGTTATCTCGGAAAAATCTATAACGATGAATGGATGAAACAACAAGGGTTTATGCCCGCTACAGAAGAAGAAGAATCTCCTTACAGCTACACCAAGTTGAAAAGGATTTATAAAGTTTACCGAAGAAAATACGGTCGCTATTTCAGGGTAACCCGCTAATAGTGTCCTAAGATCATAAATAAAAAGCCTGCCGCTTCCCGTGGCGGGCTTTTTTTATTTAACCTTTTTATATTTTTCCTTCTGCATTTTATATTTCAGCTACTACCTTTGCAGTAGAATTAAACAAATGCACAATGACATCTTTCCAGCAACAAATAAAACAAGGCATTCCCTCCGAATTACCAGAAGCAAAACCTTATGACCACCATGTCAGCCATGCCCCAAGAAGGGTGATTGAAGGAGTCTTAACCACCAAAGAAAAAAAACTGGCCATCAAAAATGCCCTGCGCTATTTCGATCCGAAACACCATGAGGTGCTGGCCAAAGAGTTTGCGGAGGAACTCAATACTTATGGCCGCATTTACATGTACCGTTTCCTCCCCGACTACGAAATGTATGCCCGTCCGATTGGCGATTACCCGGCTCGCTGTCAACAGGCCGCCGCCATCATGCTCATGATCCAAAACAACCTCGATCATAAAGTGGCCAAACACCCACACGAACTCATCACTTACGGCGGGAACGGAGCCGTTTTCCAAAACTGGGCACAGTATCTGCTCACCATGAAATACCTTTCGGAAATGACGGAGACACAAACCCTGGTGTTGTATTCCGGCCACCCGATGGGATTGTTCCCTTCTCATAAAGATGCGCCCCGCGTGGTCGTCACCAATGGCATGATGATCCCCAATTATTCCAAAAAAGAAGACTGGAATAAATACAATGCGCTGGGCGTCACCTCCTATGGACAAATGACCGCCGGTTCTTTCATGTATATCGGCCCACAGGGCATCGTGCACGGAACGACCATTACCCTGCTCAACGCAGGGCGACTCAAAAAAATGGGTGCCGACGGGTTGCGCGGCAAACTTTTCATCACCTCCGGCCTCGGTGGCATGTCGGGCGCCCAATCCAAGGCGGCCATCATTGCCGGCGCCGTGGGCGTCATTGCAGAAGTGGATCCCGATGCAGTGCAACAGCGGGTAACCGACGGGTATATTCGGGCAGAAGATGTTTTTACTGACCTGGATGCCCTGCTGGCCAGAATCGAGGAATGCCGGAACAATAAGGAAGCGGTGGCCCTGGTTTACGAAGGCAATATTGTTGCCCTCTGGGAAAAATGTGTGGAAGAGAATATTTTTGTGGAACTGGGTTCCGACCAGACTTCCCTCCACAACATTGACGACCTGGGCTACTGCCCCGTAGGCTATTCTTTTGCAGAAGCGGAAGAATTGTTGTCAACCGACAAACCCGCCTTTATGAAAGCGGTGAAAGAAACCCTGCACCGCCACGTCAACGCCATCAATAAACTGACCGAAAAAGGGATGTACTTCTGGGATTACGGCAATGCTTTTCTCAAGCAAGCCGGGGATGCGGGGGCTGATATCTGGAAAAATGAAGCCGAGGGCAAATACAAATACCCTTCCTACGTGGAAGACATCATGGGGCCCATGTGTTTTGACTTTGGCTTCGGGCCATTCCGTTGGGTGTGTATGTCAGGACTGAAAGAAGACCTGGAACTGACGGATAAAATCGCCGGAAAAGTCATCGAGGAGATGATCACCGAAGCCCCGGAAGAAATTCAAAGCCAGCTGCACGACAACCTCAACTGGATCAATGCCGCTATGGAAAACCTTCCTATCGTGGGCTCCAAATCCAGGATCCTTTATGCCGATGCCGAAGGCCGCATCAAAATTGCCAAAGCCTTCAACGATGCCATTTCGCGGGGGGAACTCAAGGGAGGCGTAGTCCTCGGCCGCGACCACCACGATGTTTCAGGAACGGATTCCCCTTTCCGGGAAACGGCCAATATTTATGACGGTTCTATGTTCACGGCAGATATGGCCATCCACAACGTCATCGGTGATTCCTTCCGCGGGGCGACCTGGGTTTCTATCCATAATGGCGGTGGCGTAGGTTGGGGAGAAGTCATCAATGGCGGGTTCGGCATGTTGCTGGACGGCAGCGAAGATGCGGAAAGGAGATTGCAGTCCATGCTGTTCTGGGATGTGAACAACGGCATCGCCCGACGCAGCTGGGCCAGGAACGAAGGAGCGATTTTCTCGGCTAAACGGGCCATGGAAACAACGCCTGAGTTGAAAATTACTATTCCGAATATTGCGGATGATGAGGTGATTGACAGGTTGATTGAGGAGTGATGGACTTCCTCACGATATTAGACACCGAGATATTAAAATACTACATTTTTAAGCTCTCAAAAAATTGAGCATTTCACTTGGTGGTTTCCCTCCCAGTGTAGAATGAATTCTCTTGGTTCATTACTTATCATTCATCATTTCATCATCGTATCATATTTCAAATCTTCTTTTTTCAGTACCCGGTAAATCCCCGTCGTATCAAAATGAAAGTAGTTTTGTTTAAACCGAGGTATCAATAAAGGACCCCAAGGGCCTAAAAACAATTTTTGTTCAGATAAATGCTCTTGATAGTTCTTGTTATTTTCGCTTACCAATAAAACAGTTACGGTTGAGTCCGGGTTTTCCAATGTTGATAGAAAGGAAGTTACATAGGGCGTAGCCCAACTGATCAATGGTCTGTTTTCCGGCGCATCTTTTTCTAGTAGAACAAATTTTCGCTCCTCAAAAGAACTGACTTTTTGAAGTAATTCTTTATTCCATTCAACCCTGGCTGTATAAATATCGTGTCTGGCAGTAATATTAATTAGCCTTACGAAGACCATGAAAGGTATTAAATAGAGCAGGACTTTTCTATATTTTAAATCATCCCAAATATCAAAAATTAAGGGAATCACTAAAAACACAACAAATACTCTGTAAAAACTCTCAACATGAAATTGTGAAATACCCCAATGATAGGATAGGTTGATCAGTTCAAAATACCCCAAGAAGAAAGACAGAAATAAAACTAATTTTAGCCAGTTTTTATATTTGATATAATAATAGTTTATAAATACAAAAAGGGGTAAAATGAAGAAATAATCTGTCAGGCAATAATGTAAAAAATCCCGAGAACTTTTTTTGCCAAAAACGTCAAATAACCGCGAAAAAATCCCATCTGCATTCCCATAACTTTTGTTATCATATGCACCAGTTGGTATCCAAAAATGTTTTACAAATAATGTAATTACAAAAATTACAAATATGGCATAATACCAAATGTTTTTAGGGAATTTATTTGAAAGTAAAATAAAGAGCCATAAAAATAAAAAAGGAATGAAAATTAATGGGTGCAAAAATATTATTACTGGAGTAAGCGGGGTTAGAATGATTAAATGCCATCCTTTAAGCGGCATCAATTTCATAACAACTCCGTAGAAAAACAATACTAAAACGATGGCCTGTAATAATTCGGATTGTGCCCAGTAAAAGGTATGGCTAACCAGCAAAGTCAGGAACAAGACAATGGCCAAACCCATCTTTTGATTTTTTGCCCCCCCCCCGCCCAGAGGATTAGAAAGCATACAAATGCCTCAATAACATATGATAATGAGTAAGTTAATAAGACTGTTTGTAAAGGCAGTTTAATTTTTGAAGCGATCAAAGGAAAAATTTGAACCAGAACAGCCCCAAATCTATTCTCCTGAATGGCAAAATCACCTCGGATTATTAGAGAAAAACCCTGAAAGGAAGCGTCCATTATTAAGGTTCTTTCCATATAAAAAATGGAAGCCAGCAAAAAAAGGACAATGAAAGTAATCCAAACTAAAAACTTTATGGGTTTTTCAGAAATTGAAAAATCGAGATTGTTTACCATTTTGTTTGATTAGAGTGAATAATAGATCAAAAATGTAATATTAATTATAGTTCTTAAAAGCTGAGGTATAAATCAACTCAAATTTTGTAAAAGATGTTAATTTCACCCTTCGAGTTAGCTATTTTGTAAAAGAATTCCAATAACCTGATTGTCCGAAAGCTGAAGATATGAATATAGAAGTGTCTTATGAAAGAAAACAAGAAATACAGCCCTGACCTCTCCGTCATCATCCCCATCTACAATGAAGAGCAAACCATTGGGGAACTCTACCAAAGGTTGAAGCAGGCCGCCGTTTCCATTACGGCCAACCATGAACTGATCTTCATCAATGACGGCAGCAAAGACCATTCTTTCCTGGAGTTACTGAAACTGTCCAGATCGGACCCAAGCGTGTTTTACATCAATTTCAGCCGCAATTTCGGCCACCAGATCGCTGTCACGGCCGGACTGGATTCCTGTCGGGGCAAGGCCGTAGTCATCATCGACGGCGACCTCCAGGATCCGCCGGAGGTGATTCCCGAACTTTATGCCAAATACAAGGAAGGTTTTGAAGTCGTGTATGCCAAAAGAGTGGAACGGGAAGGCGAAAGCCTGTTCAAAAAGGCCACCGCTAAAATCTTCTACCGGATCATGAAAAGGCTCACTTCAATTGATATCCCGGTAGACACAGGAGATTTTCGCCTGATCGACCGCAAGATCGTGGATTACCTCAAACAAATGCCGGAACAGAACAAATTCCTCCGGGGGCAGATCGCCTGGCTGGGTTTTAACCAAACAGAAGTATTGTTTTCAAGAGAGAAAAGGAAACACGGAAAAACGGGCTATTCTTTCGGCAAAATGCTCCGCTTCGCCCTCGACGGCATCACCAGTTTTTCAGACAAACCCCTTTCCCTGGTCACCAAACTGGGGTTTTCCATATCGCTGATCTCTTTTCTCATCATCCTTTACGCCACTTATGCCCATTTTGTATTAAACAGAACCATTACCGGATGGACTTCCCTCATCATCAGTTCTATGTTCATCGGCGGAGTCCAGCTCATTTCCATCGGCATCATAGGCGAATACATCAGCCGCATGAACAAAAATATCATCAATCGCCCCATGTATATTGTGGAAAGCTCCAATGTTGATGAGGAGATGTGAGGAACTCCACTTTATAGAACTTCATTTAAGCATTAATAAATTAAAAAAATGAAATTATAATAATAGCAAACGATTGAAAATAAAAATCATGAACGATATTGTCATATACGCCATACCGGGATTTATCCTTTTATTATTGCTGGAAGTCTGGTTTTCCGCACGTTATCAAAAACAATGGTTTGAGGCAAAAGACACCTCGAGCAGCCTGGCCATGGGTATCGGAAGCGTCATCGTCGGGCTGGTGGGAAAAGCCATCGTTTTTGGAGCTTATTCCCTGGTGTATCATTATCATATTTTTGAGATCGAATCCACCTGGTGGGCATGGTTACTGCTTGTTTTTGGGGAAGATCTTTCTTATTACTGGTTTCACAGGATATCCCACCAAAGCCGTTATTTCTGGGCCTCGCATGTGGTCCACCATTCCTCAAGACATTATAACCTGGGCACGGCACTCCGGCAAACCTGGACGGGCGACCTTACGGGCGGATTTATTTTCTGGTTGTGGCTTCCCTTGATCGGATTTCATCCGGTATGGGTGATGTTGCAGCAATCCATCAGCCTGTTGTACCAGTTTTGGATCCATACGGAGGCGATTGACAAACTACCCCGCCCCATAGAATTTCTTTTTAATACACCTTCCCATCACCGAGTGCATCATGCTTCGGATCCTAAATACCTTGACCGCAATCATGCGGGGATTTTTATAATATGGGATCGGTTGTTTGGTACCTTTCAGGTAGAAGAAGAACACCCGAATTACGGATTGGTAAAAAACATAAATACCTTCAATCCGGTGAAGATCGCCTTTATGGAGTGGGGGAGTCTGATTACAGATGCAATTAAGTCCGGATCCTTTCGTAATGCCATAGGCTATGTTTTTGGCCCTCCGGGATGGAGCCCTGACGGATCGAGAAAGACCAGTGAGCAGTTAAGAGCGGAATACCTAAAGAAAGGAAAAAGTAAAATGTAAAAGAGAACTTTGGTATAGTAGCTGAATCCCGACACATGCATGTCATAGCCGTCAGGTTTTAATTCGTTTTATCCGTTCCATCCGTGTTCTATTCTGAACCGATAGAACACAGATGGAACGAATTTGACGGATATAAACGGTTTTTGCTTTTTATAAGAAATCCCTGCCAGCTCAAACCTGCTGCTTTTACATCCCGACACTACGTGTTTCCCACCAACACTTTGTGTGCGTTGCAGGCTTCCGGCGGGAACCTGTCCTAGGCACAAAGTGCCGGGATTTCCCTTTGGTCGGTTTTACATTCTGCATTTTACATTTTACATTTTACATTTTACACCTGCCTCCAACGTCTGCAGGCAGGGTTTATATTTCCTAGTAACCTGATCCGAAGATAAATCTCCTTCTTCCGCACTGGGCACGAGCTACGGCTCCAATGGCAAAGTTGAGTTCCATGTTTAGCATGGCGCTGAACGGATGTGATGCTTTGTAGCTATCATAGGCAACATAATAAGCAGGGAAATTATTTTTTTCTCCTTCACTGCCCACGAGATCTCCAAGGGCATATTCGAAACGAAGTCCCATTTTAAGGGTAAAGAATTCAGACCCCAAGATCATCCCTCCAAAACCAATAGCAGCGGACCAGTATTGCTCATTATATTGCTTTGGGATGTCCCAAATGTTCAGCGGATTCGGCGTTTGGTCAATCGATTTTACAATGGAGATTTTCGGACCAATCTCAAGGAATGAAGTGTTGTTGTAAGCACGATACATCAGGTACCCGTCTACTGTTGACCATTTTACTTCACTGGCGGTTTGGAGAGAACCTCCGAGATCGTAGTTGAATTTCTGGGTATTTTCGGCCAGGAGTCCCTCAATGATGAAGCCATGACGATCTGCGAAATTGATATTAATAAGACCGCCGTAAGCATAACCCGGGCTTATTTTGTATTCGTGATCCCGGTCATTGATGATATTATCATTATAAAAGCCCTTGAATCCGTACATACCTTTAGCTCCGATCTCCATCCACATTTGAGCATTAGCGCCCACCGTTATGGCCAGAAATAAAAATAAAATACCTGCTCTTTTCATTTTGCTTAATTTTTTAAATTTAAAAGGATAAAAATTGAGTGTACCCATAAGGAAAATGTAAAATGATAAATTTAAAATTTAAAAGCACTGATTTTCAGTGATTTACAAGATTAAAGATGTCAATTTGTTTTTTTATCGTTCCTAATATGTTAACTAAAAAAACGACTTAATCATTGGTTTAGGTCATTAAACGAATCTGTCAGATCATTTTTTTGCAAGGACCGGGGCTGAAGCAGAAGATTATGGATCCCCTTGCCTGAAGACACTGCATTGAACTAAATTGCTGCATTGGAGTTTAATTCTTATGGTAATTTCCGGACAAAAAACCTGTCCAGCTTTCCTTTTTCTCCGGAATTCACTAAATTACAGCACAATTATAGAAAAATTATCCCGATGAAGCGCACCTTTCTGATAATCGCCGGCACTTTTTTTTGCCAGTTTTTGCTCGCACAACAATTGCCTCAGTACAGCCTGGAAATGCTGGATCCCTTTAGCTCAAACCCTGCCTATGCCGGATTGCAACCCTCGCTCATCATGACCGCGACCATAAGGAGTCAATGGGTAGGTTTGCCCGGACAGCCCCGTACCCAACAGGTTAATGCCCATATGCCTTTGTATATTTTCAGTAGCGGGATAGGCATTAAGCTGGAAAATGAGACCCTCGGAGCAGAGCAGGGGATCAAGGGAATGCTGGCCTACGATTATCAATTATTCCTGGGGGATGGAATTTTGTCGGGAGGCCTTTCTGCCGGCGTCGTTTCCCGCTCGCTGGATGGCAGCAAACTGCTGACCCCGGAAGGTACTTATAATGAACCCGGCAATTTTACCCACAATGATGACATTCTTCCCACCACTAACATAAGTCTTACCATACCCACCGTCAACCTGGGCTTTTATTACCAAACTGAAAAACTGGAAGGCGGGATTGCTATCCAGAATATAAACGAAGGCAGTAGTGCACAGGATGGGGTCAGCCTAAAGCTCGTCAGGCATTATTATATGAGTGCTGGGGCGCATTTTGAGATGAACAGTACGTTGAGCGTTCACCCATCTATTTCAATCAGGACAGATGCCAGGGAGATACAGACCTACCTTTCCTGCCTGGTTAATTATAACGGCAATATTTTTGGAGGGGCATCGTTTAGAGGATACAGTGTTCAAACAATTGATGCTTTAGCGCTCATGGGCGGGTTTACCTTAAATGAGAAACTCCGGGTGGCCTATGCGTACGATCTGAGTTTGTCAAAACTCAGGAATGCCAGCAGCGGCTCTCATGAGATACAAATTACGTATAATCTTGACCAAAGTATTGGTAAAGGAAGACTTCCAAAGATCATTTACAATCCCCGGCATTTGTGAGTACAGCAGGGGCATGATTTGTGTTAAAAGTCTTGTTTTGCATTTCAGTGTACATTTTTTTTTGTTGGCAGTTTCTTTGAACATCGACAGAAAAAACTAATTTTGTGGCGTCATAGCAGATTTTCATTGCTGAATTAGCGCAAAGAGGGGATAAAAATATCTTTTTTTAAGTTGGTTTATTTTTTGAAACGGCGAAAACAGCTCCCTTTAAATGTTAAGATTTTAAAAAAATTAGATTGTATAATACAATATGCTAATTTTGCGTTCTTCTAAACAGTTATGTTAAACTTTGACATTTCTTTAACAAAATGGAAAAGTTATTTTTGATAAAATAATCAAAGAATCTATATTTACGGGCATTTTAAAAATTGCTATACTTTTTATTCATTAATTTTCTGAAGGAAAACTCGGGTGTAAACATGAAAAAATTATTAAAAGCATCTCTTTTGCTACTCGTTATTTTGGTGGCTGTATCCTGTGGAAGACGTGAGACCGGAGAATTGGTCGGCGTCATGGATCGTCCATCCTGGAAAGGAATCAATCCCTATGGCATGGTTTACATTCCATCCGGAACACTCCATATTGGAGCCAGTGACCAGGATATCAGTAACACTTACGTTCAAAGACAGAAATCCATCTCTATTCAGGGTTTTTACATGGATGAAACTGAAATTACCAATAACGAATACAGACAATTTGTTTATTGGGTCAAAGATTCCATCGCACACTCTTACCTCGACCACTACTATGAAAATGATCAGGGTGATCAGTTCATTGACTGGGAATACGAAATCGACTGGCAAGATGAAACCCTTGAGGATCTTTACTACCAGGGAGATGACCGTTTTGCAGGAAAAAGAGAACTTGATGTCAGCAAACTCGTTTACGAATACGAATGGTTTGACTGGAAAGCTGCTGCTAATGATAAAGGCAAATCTCCAAGAAATTCTTTTATAAACAGAAAGAAAGTAAATGTTTACCCGGATACATTGGTATGGGTTCGTGACTTCTCTTATTCATACAATGAGCCAATGTCCCGTAACTATTTCTGGCATCCGGCTTTCGATGATTACCCTGTAGTGGGCGTAGATTGGAAAATGGCAACCGGTTTTGCTTACTGGAGAACCAAACTGTGGAATGCTTACCAAAATGACAGAGGTGAAGGAATCAATTCTGAAGACTTCAGACTTCCTACCGAGCACGAATGGGAATATGCTGCAAGGGGCGGGCACGATTTAGCTCCTTACCCATGGGGTGGATATTATACACGTAATGCCAAAGGTTGTTTGCTTGCAAACTTCAAGCCTGGTAGGGGTAATTACCCTGAAGATGGCGGACAATATACAGTAAGAGCGGATGCCTACGATCCTAACGGTTACGGTTTGTTTAATATGGCCGGAAACGTAGCAGAGTGGACCAGCTCAGCTTATGAAGCCAATGCTTATTCTTTCATTCATGACCTGAACCCTGATGTTCGTTATGATGCACAGGACGACGATCCTGAAGCATTCAAGCGTAAAGTGATCAGAGGAGGTTCATGGAAAGATATTGCCTATTATATCCAGACTGGTACCCGTCACTGGGAATATCAGGATACTACAAAATCTTACATCGGATTCCGTTGTGCCCTTACCTTCCTGGGCCGCTCAATCAACGATTTCTAGGAAAAATGAGTGAGGATATTGTTAAAAAGCGATATCCTCACTTTCATTTTGATTCTTTTGTTGTTCTCCCAATTTTTTTTTCCAAATAGGTTGTTACTTTTTTTGACCGGGGCATTATGAATTCGGAGTTTCCTGTAAACAGGGAATCTATATTAAATATGATTAGCTAACCTTTTTAAAATTATTAGCAAATGAGTTTTTTGCATTCAAAAGGATTCAAGTACATTAAAAACCTGATTATTGGTGTTGGTGCATCTGTTGTACTTACTGGTGCACTCTTCAAACTGGAAAGTTGGGATGGAGCAAGTACAATGTTGACCATCGGACTTTTCACGGAAGCATTTATCTTCCTATTCCTTGGGCTCGTGGGGCCTGAGCCTGATTATTACTGGGACAAATTATATCCGGGATTGGCAGATCACGATTCTTCCATTGCTCCTTTAACGGATGGACCAGTAGGAGCTTCTACTCCAGGATTGAACGGAGAAGTAGTGGAGCAGCAGCTCGGAGGTATGTTGACAGAGTTACAAACGATGTCCAGAAGCATGTCTTCTTTGAAAGCTTTACAGGAAGTTGATTTTTCCGGAACAAGTGATCAGATCAAATCAATGAACAATTTCTATTCAAAACTCAATGAAGCTATGGCTAACCTGAGTGATTCTTTGGAAGATACCAAGCAGTACAAAGAACAAATCACGGCTTTGAATCAAAATATCGGTTCATTGAACAATACCTATAGCGCATTGAATGATGTTTACGGTAACGTTATTTCCGCAATGTCAAATGTAAAGAGCTAATTCAGCTTAGGTAACTGAAAAAATTTATTTTTTAAATTAAAAAAGAAGAATTATGTCAATACCTAAGGAACCGCGGCAGTTGATGATTAACCTGATGTACCTGGTACTGACGGCGTTGTTGGCGTTGAATGTTTCCGCGGAAGTTATGAATGCTTTTTTCACATTAGATAAAAGTATAGATACCTCAAGTGGTATCGTAAAATCTACCAATACAAAAGTCATTGCTTCCATGCAGGAAACTGTATCGGAAAAAACCAATTACCAGCCATTGCTCGATGCAGCAAAACAGGCACAGGTGGTGGTGAAGGATTTCAATGACTATGTAGATCAATTAAGAGATCAAATGGTTGAGGAAGCAGGTGGATTGATGCCTGAAGATTTCAAAGACCCGAAAAGAGCCGGTAAACCTAAAAAATTCAAAGACAAGGAAGTGCCAACTGCATTTTTCGTCGATGGAGTAAAAGGAACCGGAGGGAAAATGAAATCAGAACCTGTTGGCCCCATCCTCAGAGCGAAAATTGAAAGTACCCGTGCTTCCCTCGTGGACATCGTGAAAAATGTACAGAAACTGAAGATTGAGGGAACTCAGATCAAGCAGGAAGATGTAGATGGCCTGTTGGATAAACTGGCTCTGAAACTGGACGATCAGACCTGGAAAGATTACAAAAAAGCAAGCTGGGAGGATTTCGTATTCGGGCACATGCCTGTTGCCGCCTGTTATCCTGTTTTGCGTAAATTCCAGAATGATGCGACTAATTCCGAGGCGACTATCATCAACTTCCTTTCCAGTCAGATCGGTGCTACTACCATCGAGTTCGATAAATTCGAACCTGTGGCATCTGCTGAGAAAGGTTATGTGATCAATGGAGAAGAATATAAAGCAGAAGTATTTCTGAGTGCGTTCTCTTCCCAGGCTGCTGAAGGAATTACGATGAGTGTAAATGGTTCGCCATTAAAAATCGAAGAAGGCAAAGGGCAGTATGCTGTCAAAACCTCTTCTATCGGTGAAAAAGAATACAAAGTGGTTATCAGTGTTGAAAACCCTTTTACAGGAAAGGTTGATGAGTATGAAAAAACATTCAAATATGAGGTAGGAGAGCGTTCAGTAACCGTTTCTGCCGAGAAAATGAATGTATTTTATATCGGTGTGAAAAACCCGATCGCTGTATCAGCTGCGGGGATTTCCAGTAATGACCTGAATGTTAGTGTGAGCGGAGGAGGGGCAAGCCTTTCTAAAACAGGGAAAAGCTCTTTTGACGTATCTGTTTCTGCACCAGGCGAATGCCAGGTTAATGTTTCAGGAGGAGGGCTTAGAGCCAGTAAAATGTTCCGCGTAAAGCGTATCCCTGACCCTGTTGCCCGTTTGAGTACGAGCAGCGGTGGAGAAATGGGGAACGGTACTTTTAAAGCACAGCAAGGTGTTGGTGCCTTTTTGGACAACTTTGACTTTGACGCCACTTGTCAGATTCAGGGATTTAACCTGGTTTACGTGGCAAAACGTTCGGATCCGGTTGAATCAGTGAACCCTGGACCACGTTATAGCGAAAAGTCAAGCAGACTGGTTCAGAGTGCCAAACCAGGAGATATCTATTATTTTGATAATGTGAAAGCAAAATGTCCTGGAGATGCTAATGGAAGACCTATTAACTCCATGGTATTTAAGATTAAGTAAAAATTTTCTGTTAAAGTGTAATAGTGCACTTGGTTAATCCGTTTAAGGAGTGCACTTTTACATTTTATAAAAACATGCACAATCATGAAGATCACTTTAAAACTGCTTAGTTTAAGTTTTTTAATTTTATTCTTCGCAGCCCCGGCTAATGCTCAGGTGCCGGACAATATCATCCTTACGGAGGCTGAAAACGAGGATGAAGAAGGACCACTCGACGATGTTGTAGAGAGAACTACAATATTGGAAAAACGAGTACTTCCTTATGACAATATTCGTGAAGCCGATCTTTTTTGGGAAAAACGCATTTGGAGGGTAATTGACGTACGTGAGAAAATGAACCTGCCTTTCGCTTATCCTGAACGCCCGTTTTTTACTATTCTGATGGATGCAGCTGAATCAGGTGAAATCACCGTTTATGATGCAGAAGATGATAAATTTTCATCCTCTCTTGATCCTAATGAAGTAGCTTCAATGGGAGCAAGCATCGATACGGTAACCACCTTCGATCCTGTCACCTATGAAGAGAAAATTCAGATCGTAACCAACGAAATTAATCCGGAAGACGTAAAACGTTTCCGTGTTAAAGAAGTTTGGTTTTTTGATGAAGAATCTTCCACCTTACAGGTTCGTATCCTTGGAATTGCTCCATTACTTGATGTAAAGGATGAAAACGGCAATTTCAAGTATGAGAAGCCAATGTTCTGGGTATATTACCCAACAGCAAGAGAGTTGCTGGCAAGAGAAAGAGTATTCAATTACGGTAACGACGCTTCGCCAATGTCTTGGGAAGATTTACTCGAAATGCGCTTCTTTGCAAGTTTCGTCTACAAAGAATCTAACGTATTTGATCAGCGTTTGCAGGATTACCTTTCCGGAGTTGATCTTCTGTTGGAAGGAAAAAATATTGAAGCTGAAATTTTCAACTTCGAACATGACCTTTGGTCATACTAATATTTATTTTTCTTCTATTCCTGATTGTAAAAATATACAAACGGCCTTGTACAATTTTTGTGCAGGGCCGTTTGTATTTTAGTTTTGGGTTAAAATTTAAATACGCTCCAAGCTCTTATCCCTGCTGTTGAGAACTCTGATTAAAAATAAGCTTATCTTCGCAAAAAAATATTCAACGTGCAATTCGTAGCAAAAACATTGGCAGGACTCGAGGAAGTGCTGGAAAAAGAAATAATTGACCTGGGCGGTCAAAATATTACGCCACTTAAGCGGGCCGTTCAATTTGAGGGTGACCTGGAATTATTGTACCGGGCCAATTATGAATTGCGCACTGCCGTCAGAATATTGCGCCCTATCGCAAAGTTTACCATCAAAAACGAGCAGGAACTTTACGACAGTATTCAAACCATCAACTGGGAGGATTATATGACTGTAAGGGATACCCTGGCTATTGACGGGGCTGTCTCCTCTCCGTACTTCAACCATTCCAAATACATCGCCCAAAAAACAAAGGATGCCATTGTCGATCAGTTTCGGTCAAAAATAGGTAGACGGCCTGATGTGGATATCACCAATCCTCACCTGAGGATCAATGTGCATATTTGGGAGGACGAATGTACCGTTTCCCTGGATAGCTCCGGAGATTCATTGCATAAAAGAAAATATCGCCTAGAACAAACCACCGCTCCCCTCAGCGAGGTATTGGCTGCCGGGATGATCAAACTTACAGGCTGGAATGCGGATAGTGACTTTGTCGATCCAATGTGCGGTTCGGGAACCATTCTCATCGAAGCGGCCATGATGGCTTATAATATTCCTCCCCAGTTGGTCCGAAAAGACTTTGGGTTTATGAACTGGCCGGATTTTGATGCCAGGTTGTGGCGCCAGGTCAAACAGGACGCCCGAAAAAGACAGCGGGCTTTTAAACATAAAATATTGGGATTTGACCTTGATCCCGAAGCCATTAAAGTAACCAGGATCAACTTAAAAGAAGTTCATCTCGACACGAGGGTGACCGTTTCACAAAGAGATTTTGCGGAGCTGGAACTGGAAGAGAAAAACGGCGGGGTGCTGGTCATCAATCCTCCTTATGGAGAACGATTGGAAGAGGAGAATATCAACGAATTGTATAGCATGATAGGGGATCGGCTCAAACAGGCCTTTTCGGGGTTTGATGCCTGGATCATTTCTTCCAATTACCAGGCTTTTAAAAACATCGGGCTGAGAACTTCGCGAAAGATCCCTTTGTTTAACGGTTCCCTGGAATGCAGGTTTCAGAAATATGAATTGTATCAGGGAAGCCGGAAGAAAAAGTTCAATTGAGCACAGGAGCCTGCCTTCCGTATTGAATTAAATATTACTTTTTCATCTTGAATACCTTTCGGAATGCTTACCAAAGAGGAGTTGCGACGATATGCCCGACATCTTAATTTACCTGGCTTCGGAATAGAGGCCCAGGAAAAGCTAAAAAATTCACGTGTGCTGGTTATTGGTGCCGGAGGACTCGGCAGCCCGATGCTTCAATACCTGGCTGCTGCCGGTGTCGGTCACATTGGTATCGTGGAATTTGATGTGGTGGATGAGAGTAATCTTCAGCGGCAAATCCTTTATACCACAACGGATATTGGAAAATCCAAGGCCATTGCTGCTAAAACCAGACTTGAAGCACTCAATCCTTTGATCAGCATCAAAGTCTTTGAAATGCCCATCACCCGCGATAATGCCCTTGATCTTATTGGACAATATGATATTGTGGCTGACGGAACAGATAATTTTCCGACCCGCTACCTGGTAAATGATGCTTGTGTACTGGCTGGCAAACCCAATGTTTATGCCTCTGTTTTCAGGTATGAAGGGCAGGTCTCCGTATTCAATTTGCTGCTTGAAGACGGTACCCGAAGTCCTAATTACCGGGATCTGTATCCTTTGCCACCGCCTCCGGATATGGTACCAAACTGTGCCGAGGGAGGCGTTTTGGGAGTGTTGCCGGGAATACTTGGAAGTATGCAGGCCAACGAGGTCATCAAAATCATTACAGGGATTGGAAAACCATTATCCGGTAGATTGTGTTTATTTGACACAGCGGATTTCAGTGTCCGTACATTGAAATACTTTAAACGCAAAGACACCGTAATCGAAACATTAATAGATTACGAAGCATTTTGTTCCGGAACATCTAAAAATGACAATATGAATACCGTAAAGACCATGACCGTTAATACCCTCAAAGAACTCATCGATGCAGGCGAAAATATTACCCTGGTTGATGTACGTGAAGGGTTCGAAAGAGAAGTCTTTAATATTGGGGGGCTTCACATTCCAATGGGAGAAATCCCTTCCAATGCCAATCAAATACCTGACGAAGGGAAAGTGATCATATATTGCCGGAGTGGTGCGAGAAGTGCCAACGTTGTCAGCTTTCTTCAGCAGCAGCACGCTTTTGATAACCTCTACAATCTTGTAGGAGGAATGATCGCCTGGCAGGATCAGATCAAATAAATGAGGTGTAAAACAGGGCGGCTGCAATAGCTAAATATTCAAAAGATCCGGTTGCCTTTTGGAATGATGATTCATCAGGCGGCTTTACACCACCATAAGATTGCACCCGCGTACGTCACTGGCATCCAGTCGTCCCAGGATTTCAAAACTGCCATCTTCATAAACTTTGCCCAGATCTTCGGAGGCAATGAAACTAATGGTATCGAGGTTGCCCAGGTCAATTATATTAATGGCGCCATTTTTGCCAGGTTTCTGGACGTGCAATGGATCAGTGATCTCCCTGGTCAGGATTTTCATGGTTGGGCCCGGATAAAAAAGGCCGTTTCCCCGGGAGTATGCCTGAGACAATAACTCTGTCATGCCGTATTCCGAATGAATCAATGAGGTATTAAAGGCTGTATTCAGTATTTCATGGAGCTCCGGCCTGGTGATCTCCGCTCTCCTTCCTTTCATGCCCCCTGTTTCCATAATGATCGAATCTTTAAGATCTGTGGGAAACAGTTCCGCGAAATCCAATAAAGCAAAACTAACGCCTAACAAAATGACAGGGATTTTTTGTTGCCGGCATTCTTGTAAAGTATTTGAAAGGGACTCCAGGTCATGTAGGAAAAAACCGCTTGATTTATATTTAGACTGACGGATGAAATAATCAGCCATGAATACTAGAGAAGAGCCGCTCCTTTCCAGATAAGAGGGAAGCAGCGCAAGGGTGCAATATTCCGAAACATCTCCGTAAAAGGGCTTAAAACACTGCATAGAGACTTGTTGGTACCAATCCAGGTTCCGGACATGATGACGACTGGTGGCACTGCCGGTGGTACCGCTGCTGGTGAAAATTTGGAGGCTTTCCCATTTTCCTGATTTGACCTCGTGCGACTTAAAAAAGGCAATAGGTAAAAACGGGATATCTTCCAGGGTTTTTACGGAAGTTATAGGTTTTTGGATCAGTTGGAGGTATTCCGCATAAAGCGGATTGTAAGTGGCCTGGTATTGAAATACCTGAATAGCGATTTTTTCAAAACTACCGGCGTTTATGTTTGTTATCTTTTTAGCGAGTTCGTTTCGAATGGCGTTTGTGTTCATCAAAAATATTTACCGGAGCCGAATTTTGGAGAATAAAAGGCAAAAGTATCCTGTTTTAATTATATTTGAAACAAGCTTCTGAAAAAATATAAAGTTATGCAAAGAATTCATTATGTGCTTTCCTTTTTCATGGTAGCAATATTTGCAGCCTCCTGCATTCAACCCCCTTCCTATCCTGTGGAACCGGAAATTTCCTTTTTAGGCCTCAATAAAACTACCATTCACCAGGGCAGCCTTGGTGGGGTGGTGGATACGTTGATCATAAATTTCGGATTTACGGACGGGGATGGAGATTTGAGCAACCAGGATAGTTTGCTCGATATATTTTTAACGGACAGCCGCCAGGGGGCTGTTACCGAGTTTAAATACCCCCTGATTGCAGAAGAAGGGACAGCCAATGGCATTGCCGGAGAGGTCAGGATCACCCTCACCAACGCCTTTGGCAATATTTGTTGCCTGTACTCCAATGGCGATGATCCATGTTCTCCTCATCCCGGACAGGTAGACACTTTTAATTTCTCCATTCAGATCCGCGATCGGGCCAATCATTACAGCAACATCGTTGAAACGGATCAAATCTTTATCCTTTGTGATTGACCCTTTAGCGCAAAAATGAAAGCTGGCGCTTTCTATTCATTGAAAAATAATTACAAAACTGATCTCCGACATTCCAGTTTCCTATGAAAAAAATACCAGAGTCTGAACTCGTCGTCAATGGTGACGGGAGCATTTACCATCTCAATTTAAAACCTGAACATATTGCAGAAACCATTATCACGGTTGGGGATCCGGGCAGGGTCGCCATGGTTTCCAAATATTTTGACAAAATTGAATTTAAGGGACAAAAGCGGGAATTCGTAACCCATACCGGACAGCTGGGCAATAAACGTTTAACCGTTATTTCCACCGGAATCGGTCCGGATAATATTGATATTGTGATGAACGAACTGGACGCCCTGGTCAATATTGATCTTGATACCCGTCAGCCCAAATCTACCCAAACCAGCCTGGATATCATCCGGATGGGAACCTCCGGGTGTCTGCAGCCCGGCGTGGAAGTCGGAAGTCTTGTCCTGAGTGTCTTCGCGGTCGGTTTGGATAACCTCATGCATTTTTATCATTTTTTCCCTGATAAGATAGAATCGGCACTATACAAGAAATTGCTCGATAGCCATTTCCCTTTTCCAACCCGCCCCTATGCTGTTCAGGGAAGCGAAGCACTTTTAAATGCCCTGGGGGAGGGACTTCGACAGGGGATAACCATGACTGCCCCCGGGTTTTATGCTCCACAGGGAAGATCCGTGCGCCTGGAAAGCAGACTCCAGGGAAAACTCGAAAGTCTTATGGATTTTCGATTTGAGCAGTGGCCCATCATGAACTTCGAAATGGAATCGTCTGCCATTTACGGCTTGTCGAAACTGCTGGGGCATCGCGCATTATCCTGTAATGTTATCCTGGCAAACCGGGCAGATAAGACCTTTAGCAACGATCCGAAAGGTATTACAGAATATATGATCAAAACAATGCTGGAAAGGCTGGAACGTATGTGATTTTTTTTTCCTACATTTGTCAAAAATACAAACCTAACAAAATGTCATTATTGGATAAAATCATAAGGTTGTTTAAGCCCACCAGCTCCAACACTTTTGAAACCGTTTCCGATAAAAAAGTTGAACCTTCTGTTGAAGGTGAACCGGAAATTTTTATCGGGCCACTGATTTCCAGGATTAAATTTTCAGTTAAATATACTACTACTATGATCAATACCCTTACCCTCTCCTCTGATATGAAAACGCTCTTCCTTATTGACAATGGCAGGGCGATATCTTTTCCAATCGATACTGAAAACGGAGTGCTGATCGGATCATTCAAGGGACAAATCGCTGTAGCTACCGCTTTGACCCAGGAGGAGGAAGATGAAGGCGCAGCCACCCCTCCCGAGCCGGAAGGAAGGATGCCGGGGAAACAGGTCATCATAACGGTCGGCATCGCAACCAAACAATGGACCCTTACCTTCAATAAACGATCAGGGGTCATGTCAATTATCGGGGCCACCGAAATTGATTCGAGCCTGCGTAGTGAACCTAATTGTGAGGAACACCGCGTTAACCTCCATGACAGCGTCGTTAAAATCAAACGTAAAGGAGAAGAAATTATACTGACCGTTTTTGACAGGTAGTTGCTTTGTTGTCTGGAGCGGGAAAGGATACTGTAAACAAAGTAATGGGATTTTTATTTCTTCCTTATTCCCATCCCAGCAGTTGTTTGATCGATTTCCTTTCCAATTTGGCATTGACCCAATACAACAATAATTCATTGGTGCCAAGTGGAATCTTGCGCCCTGATGTTTTCAATTCCAACAAATAGGATTTAAATTTTTTCAAAGTGTCCTTCCACTCACTCAGGGGAGCATTGTTGAGGGCATTTACGTGAGAGAGTACCTCACTTTCAAAAACATTTCTATCGTTGATGCCCAGCGTTTTTAAGGTTCTTCTCACTGCGCGGATACTTTTTTCCGTCACTTCAGGATCATCCGTATCGATTTCCGTAAACAGGTACAAAATACTGGCGGCCCGCTGGATGTCGAGCCTTGCTTTTGTCGTTTCTTTTTTCACAATTCTTACGCACCAGTAATTACATTTTTCCATGTCCTCCATAATGAACAGCAGGGCGGAAATATTGAACATGATGACCAGTCGGCTCTCTGTCTTTAAAGTGAATTGTGAAAACCCTTTATCGATCTGCTGGATTAAGGAAGATACTCCCGAAATATCCCCCGTATTCAAATGGTACATCAATTTATAAATGGCCATTTTCTGGAAAACGACTCCTTTGTCATGCAGTTTTCGGGGGGAATAGTTTTCCATTTTTTCCAATACCCCTGGCAGAAGATTGAATTTTCCGTTTGAAGTATAGGCATGCAACAGATTGGAAGTGTCCACAATATACCGGTAAAATTCCTCCTCTTTATATTTTGGATTCCTTTCCCACCAATCGACCACCTCCGAATAATTTTTGAACACCTCTTCCTGCTCACCCAAAAGTTGATTGAATAATGCAATGCACTGGTAATATCTTCGCAGCGCCCTGTTTGACTGGGGCGGTTCCGCCAGTAAAACGGGTTCAAATTTCTTCTTCAGGTTCACTTTATCCTTTTCGGTTTTTAACTCCAGGTGTCTGACAACCTCCGTGAGGAGGGTCTCGTACAGGTTTTGATAAAAGAGTTCTTCTTTTATTTTTTCAATGACCTGCTCAGATTCCCTGGCGCGCAATTTTAGTTTTTTGTCAAAATCCGGTTTTCTCACATCCAGGACCAATCGTCTTTCTTCTTTGATAATTTCAAGTATAGCCGGCTGTTCGTCCAGTTCAATGGCCAGTTCTTTGGCATTTTCGAGTCGGGTAGCGCATTGGTCGTAGAGCTCTCGTTCGAAGAGATACCTCGCATCGAGGATCATTTCTCTTATTTGAGCGGAGAAGGAATTGCTACTCCTGTAATCACGCATGGATCTTAGTATGGCATCGTAGAGGTACCTTTTGTCGTGGGGTAAATTACTTCCAAACTTTTCCTTGAGTTCTTTTTCATCATAATCCTCCATTCCGGTGATGAGGTGAAAGAGCTCAAGATAACGACTGCCTTTCTTGTTGCTCTTTTGAACATCGACGGTGAAATAGCGTTTTTCGCTTTTCGACATGGCATTGATGAGATGATATAGGTCCGATTTGCGTTTCATGGCTGAAATTTTATGCCCCCTTTTGATGAATGGACGGGTGTCAAAACCTAAAAATATGTTAATTCAAGGCCTTATTTGTTAATAATTCCTAAAATTAATTTTTTTTTTCGAATTGTAGGAATACAAACTTTTTTATCTTTTTGCTTGTTGAAACCCAGGAATTTAATTTTTAATTTAATTTATATAAATAATTGATTGTCAATTATTTGTAATTATTTATTCAGAAAAATAATTTTTATATTCTTTTAAAATTATTAAGATCAGAAACTCAAACTTTTTGAAAAATGTTGCTTTGTTTGCCCTGTACTGGCCCTTAAATTTGTATTCGTAATCAAAAGGGATTACAAACAATTTGAAAAAAGGTAATGATCAAATCGACAAAAGAAGAGTTGCCATAAATAAAAAGTGGCGGATTTTGAATGAACGGATAGAAAGTATGTTTTCATTTCATTCAATATCTATCTGTCCTTAACAGAGACTCACTTAAGTCGCGGGCAGTAGAAAACAATTTCTGCTGTCCGGCTTTTTAAAAAAGTGTTTGATAAAATTGAATATTGAAGGGAACCTCAAAAGATCAAATTTTTTTCGTTAATCCCCAACGTTCCGCTTTGCGGATTTTGTTTGACAGGGAGGCACTACATACTTTGAGATTACGACAATCATACTATGTCGAATTTAGCGAGGGCATATTCAGGCCGGAGCCATTTTGCTCCGGCCGTTATGCCACAAAAAAAAGTTCCTTGAAAGGACGCAGGAAATTCCTGGAACCTTTAAATCAGAAATACGCACATTTCGTGTAAAGATAAAGGGTGTTTTATTTTCAGAAGGCAATTGGAGATAAGTAGATAGTTGCTATTATTCCGGGCCGGGTCACAGTTTTATCTGAGGCCCGGTTCTTTTTTTTACACCCGCGCATACAATTTGTTATTAGTGATTAGGTAGCCCCAAATTAAAGCGCAATGATAATGCTCCCGTTTTTAGGTCGAATGGGGTCAAAATCATGCGCTTGCCATTTGAATTGTTTTTTTCTATCTTTAGGTAAGATTAATACAGTTAGGTGGCTTTTTTCAACATTTTGAAACACTGCCGTCTATCCCCCCACTGTTTTAATTTTTCACCTTAAACCGAAGCAACATGGCAACACTTAAATCTACAACACCAAACAAAGCTCATCAAAAGAATCATTTCTTCCTTTTTACCTCCATCTTTATTCTATTATTTTTGATGCAACATGCTGCTCCTCTTGCGGCACAATCCATTGGTTATTTGCATGAAAAAGGAGCCAAGGAAGATAGTATTGAACTCAGAATCACAGGCGTCGGCGGGAACTTATCGGATGGATTACCTGAATCATGGTTTGAATTTTTCTGGATCCACGGAAATGGCAATTTCACGGCCAATACCCGTGATAGTTTTATCCTGGCGAAATATTTAAACCAGGGCACTTCCAATCCGTCCTACAATGCGAAAGTCTATTCTACTTCCGTTTACCGTTCCAGGGGAGATGTGCCCACCAAAATGGAAGGCCCGGTATTTTCAGACCCGAACAATGTGCCGGATGAGATTTCAAGGACTAAGGCGGTAAAATCCGGTTATTTACACCTCCAGTTTAACCACAATGAGATCGTTCCTGGAGATACAACACTTTGGGTATTATCCATCAAGAACCCATTAAAATTCAATGAACAAAACGCTTTCCGGGGAGAAGTTTACCTGTTTTTTAACAGTCCGGTGAAAATTCACAAGAGTCCCGTAGACGTTGTTTCTTCAACCACCGATAATCCCGATAATGTACAGCCGGGTAGGGTCGTGACCCGGAAAGTAGTCGAACAGCTTATCGAACCAGATCGTGATACGCCCCGTTTTTCAGACTTCGTTTTTGATACGGCTTTTATTTTCAACGCCAATTTCTGGCAACAGCAATACGATATTGAAGGAAGGATCAATAGCTTTGATCCGTTGCGCAATGCCTATAAAAACGGATTGTTGTGGCATTTTGAGGGATTGCAGGGCCAGGAAGAAAGGCACCTGTTCCTGGAGTTCAAAGATGCAGAAAATATTTTTGATTCCGGGGCGGATTCTGTCACCAGAGTGGTCGATTTTCTTGCAGTCATCACCACCGATGCCTCTGCAGAAATAGTGGCCGATTCTCTCGACCAGGATGATCTCAAAATTATTGAAAACTTACAATTGGCTGATTTTATCAGCGGAGTAGCCGGATCGAACGACAGTGATGGCATCATCCCTGATATCCTGAATAGCGATTTCAGCGTCAGCAGCCGGATCATAGACCTTTTTAAAGTACAACCGCTGGCCAAGCGGGCTCATGATCCCAACCAGTTGACCGTCCAGGCTTGTTCCTGCCCGCCGCAATCCGACGGAGCTCAGAAACTTATTTTTACCGTTGAATTTGAAAATGACGGCGATGCCCACGCTTTGGGAGCAAGGATTGCCATTGCTTTGGATTCCTTGATTGATGCCACGAGTATCGACGAAGGGCCTTTGGCCTTCTTCGGCCCCGGGCTGGAAGCGGATGAGATCAGCTTTTCCTTGTCTGAAAACAAAGATTCTATTGTTTGGACCCTGAAAGGGATGAATGTATTTTCTACCAAAGAAGTGGGATCAGGCAGTCCGCTGACCCATGGGCAGATCGTGTTTACGGCCCTCACCAAACCAGGAACCGACCTGGACAAAATGGCGCCCATGAATGCCTGCATTCAGTTTGTCGATCATGTGGGGCTGACCAGTAAGGTGTGTACCCGTTCCGTAAAAGCTTACTTGCTTTCCCAGGATCAAAGCAAATCCATCGGTGCCCAGGATGAATTGCAGTGCCAGGAATGTGTCTTCCCCGGGTGCCAGTTTCCACTTTGGTTGATCTTTTTGATCATTTTGGTCATTGGTTTTGCCCTTTGGATTGCATTCGACAATGCATAAATAGTTGCCTCGATTTCCGATGTTTTTATTATTCTTTTTATGATCTCATAACAGGAACAGTTTTGCATTTTACATTATTCATTTCATCAATCCCTATGCGAATCATCATTTTTTTATTCTTATTCACCTCTTTTATTGGTACGGCACAGCAGACGGATTCCCTCCGTATGGAAAAATGGTACGAACAGGCCTTGTCTCATTTTGACAACAATCGGTTGGATAGTTTTGAGTACTATTATTCAAAAGTCGCAAAGGCCTTAAAAAAGCAGGATGACCTGGTCGGATGGATATCAAAACATAAGGCCCTGGCGAAAAAATTCCTGTTGGATAGGGAGCAACCCGAAAAGGCCATGGGCTACCTGGAAAGATCTTTTGAGGCAAATTTGTTTCGTAGGCCCGTTTCAGAAAAGGAATGGGAAGAACTTGGGTACCTCTATATTTTCACAGGATATATCCGTTACAATGAATTTGAACAATTTGATCTGGCGCTGGAGGCTTATGGGAGCGCCAAGGAAATTTTGATTGACAAGCTGCATATCAATGATTATTATGTTGCCCGGTATCTGATCTTGCCCCTCTCCAATATCTATACCATCAAAGGGGATTATTCTGCGGCAGAGACCTTATTAAAAAAATGTTATCAGATTTGCATGGAGGCAAAGGAATACGACTATGCCGCCAGTGTGCTCAGCGACTTAAGTATTGTGTACATTGATCTTGGAGCTTATGATAAGGCGCTCGCTACCTGTAAAAAAGGCCTTTCCATGGATATTACTGATGAGGTAGCGTTGGGATTATTGAACTCGAACCTGGCCAAATCATTGTATTTTAAAGGCCAGCTTGAGGAGAGTCTTCCTTTCGCTTCAGCGGCTAACGATTATTTTCGTATTTTGATAGATGACGGGTGGGGGGAAAGTGCGACAGGCTGGATGGGGATCAATAAAAGCCTGATGGGGGAAATATATACCGCTCTTGGGGAATTTGTAATGGCCTTTCGGTATTTCAGCGAAGCCGAATTGTTATTTGATAATATCCATGACAATAAATTTGATCGTGATTTTGGTAAACTGTATCAGGCATGGGGCAGGGCTGAATTAGCGGCCGGAGACCCTGCAGGAGCCCTTGTTTTATTTCAGCGTTCCCTCCGAAGCATGCTCCCGCTTTTTAAAGCCGAAAACCCGACTCAAAATCCCGATATCAACGAACTTTATGCCGAAAATACACTGATGGATGCCCTTTTGGGGAAAGCACTGGCTTTTGATAAATTATTTGACGAGGACGCGAATCCTCGCCACCTGGAGGCTGCTCTCGATTGCCACGAGCTGATTTTTGAGGTGGAAAAACGATTGAGGCAATCCTATTACTATGAGGATTCAAAATTATTTAATGTAGAAGAAAGCAGGGAGCGATGCGGCCATGCGATTTCCGTGTGTATGAAATTGTCAAAGGTAAAGGATCGGAAAAAATACCAGGGCATCGCTTTTGAATTTGCAGAAAGGAGTAAAAGCATCCTGCTACTGGAGGCTTTTTTGAAAAACAGTCCCCTGGAAAAAAGTGGATTGCCGCCCCAACTTTTGCAGGAAGAAAAAAGGTTGTTGAATGAAATTGCGAATCATGAAAAAGACCTTTATCGCATGGAGAAGGAGCATAGGCAGGATTCACTCAAAATCCAGCAGGAAAGAGAGGATCTTTATGACCTCAAAAAGCAATATGCAGACTGGAAGGCCGGGGTTCAAAAAAGGTTCAGCCAATATTATGATAACCGATATAACGATACGGCGATAACGGTAGGTGAAGTCCAGGAAAAAGTCCTGAATTCCAACGAGACCCTGCTCGAATATTTTACGGGCAAGTCCATGATCTATCTCTTTGTTATTACCCAAAAGGAATTTGAAGTATTCGAGATCAAAAAAACGGAGGGTCTCG